>JBDTUK010000021.1:0-9087 GCA_040007795.1 Ferruginibacter sp. | reverse complement strand
AGTGATCTTACAGGTGATTGACTTGCCGCTTTTTTTTATAACGGTTATATAAGCTATGGAGTGTCCTTCAGCCGTCCGTTGCTTTAGCATATTCTTAAAGCTGCTTTCATTTACATCAAAAATGGTGGATCTGGTTTTGGTAAGTAATTCCTTTTTTGAATAACCCAGCAGTTTGCAGGCAGCGCTGTTGGCTGCAATTATTTTTCCGCTGCCGGCTATAGTAATTATGTTTGGCTGAAGAGAGTTATCGAATGCCTGCTGATGAAGTTTGTCTCCAGTTAATGCAGCCATAGTTTTTTTTGTAAAGGCGGTCTGTTTTCTATCTGCGCCTTTTGGATGTTTATCCATTGTTAATAAGGTTCATGTGTAAGATAATCTTAATCTTGCATTGTTGTAATCGTAAAACAAACAGAACCGGAAAATGTGTGATTTATGTAATAATCCTGTGGAATTATGTAATAATTCAAAGGTTAAATATTCATTTCGCCTGGCTGTTGTTCCATAAGCCGGGATTAATACAAAAGATTTTCTTCTCTTATAAATCACGTTTGTTTTTTATCTTGTACCCATGCTCACATACATAACTATTCGGTCATGGTTTGTGTCTCACAAACAGTTTTAGCTAAATTACAACGAACATGTATGCATAAACTACTCCTTGTCGCTTTTACGATCCTTGCAATGCAAGGCCTTGCTCAAAACAAAGCAGATGCAACCATATTCCGCATTACATCCGCCTACACCTCTTTCCCCGATACCGGAAGGGCAAAAGGTCACATCTATGATAATGTATTATACAGCACCACCGAACATTATAATGACAGCAGTCTACTTATTATAGTACCGCCACAACTAAAAGTGAAGAAGAAGGTTGATGTGATCTGCTGGTTTCATGGCTGGAGGAATAATATTGATAGTGCAGCTACAGGTTTTGAAATAGTAAAACAATTTCTGGCATCGCACCGCAATGCCATATTGATATTACCCGAAACAACAAAAGATGCCCCGGACAGTTATGGCGGCAAGCTTGAGCAGAAAGGCATTTTCAAAAACTTATTGCAGGATGTGCTGAATAAATTGAAAACAGAAAAGGCTGTTGGCAAAAACACACAGGTTGGTAATGTTGTACTGGCTGGCCATAGTGGCGCTTTCCGGGTTATTGCCTTTATATTACAGCATGGAGAAGTGGAAGTAAAGCAAACTATTTTGTTTGATGCCTTATATAGCCAGGTTGATAAATTCACCGCATGGATACAATCAGATACATCACACCAGTTCATTCACCTGTATACCAATAAAGGAGGTGGAACTGATGAAGTGTCTATGGAAATGATGCAAGTGCTTCGTACTAAAAATATTCTTTTTATAAATCCGGAAGAAGCTGCAGTGAATGCATTGATGCTAAAAACAAACAACATTGTTTTTATACATAGCCTGAAAGAA
This sequence comes from Ferruginibacter sp., assembly GCA_040007795.1. GTDB lineage: Bacteria > Bacteroidota > Bacteroidia > Chitinophagales > Chitinophagaceae > Ferruginibacter. The sequence goes on along the minus strand of JBDTUK010000021.1, from coordinate 7,644 downwards.
CACAATGATGTTATCAACAGGCCGGATCATAACTTTCAGTTGTTTCTCGAAAACAGCCATATACTAAACCCAACATTTTAATATTAGCTCACAGGGTTTTCATAAAAAGCAAAGAGCCTCTTTCGAGACTCTTTGCGTACAACATGATCCAAATTATACCGGTTAAACTAACAGTCCCTAATAAAATATGGGGATTATCTTCACCTGTTATTGTCCAAATTCGGCATAGCCGATGTCTGGAGCAGAACCGACATAAATCAGCCCTACATTGACCCCTGTATTTATACAGGGTGATGCAGACTGTAAATGGAAATCAGTTGCAGAGGTAAACAAAGGGTTGACGGCTAAATTATTATTGTATGTGTAAGTTGCAGGGTTACCACCTGGCCAGTTCGGCAGGTTACCATTATTGTTACCGAATGCATCATTATTAGTAATGGTTACATTGGTCATGTGTGTGGGTGAACTCCCCATTAACCATGAATCCCTGAAATTAGTAACGATATTATTTCTTACGCTAACTCCGTTAACATTGGCATTGTTGCTGCTCATGGAACTAAAATCTATTCCCACCCATGGTGCATTACCGGGTTTGCCAACGATGGTGTTGTTATAGATAGCCAGGTTCCTGATATATGGATCGTTGATCTCATTTTCACTAACCACCATTATTGCCCCGCCACCGCAACAGCCTGTTGGCTGGTAGATGTTTGAGAAAAGGTTGCGCCTGATGATATTGTCTGTTAAAGCACTGTAACCACCAACAGGAGCAGGATATGTATAACCACCGCTATTGCCCGGACTCCTTGTATTGAATTGAACACCCGTTGCTGCATTATTAATTATATTATCCTCGATAAGGGCAGATTGTGCAGCAAATTCAAGTATGATACCGCTTTCAAAATGCACATTCTGGGTTGCATGATTCAGCGTATTATTATGTATCCATACAGAATAAGGATAAGCTCCTTTATAACTATAGCTCAGGTCAATACTTCCCTGGATGGCATTACCCGAAATTTCCAATCCCTGGAAATTGAACAGCTCTATTGCAAAATCCCAGTCGCCATTCTCTCCAAAGTATGTTCCCTGGTAATATGCTTTCTTAAGTGTGTTGTTATATATCTTCACACCCTTCAGCCATCCATTCTCCCAATACTTAATAGGCCATCCATTTTTAAAATTCGCACGCTGATCCTGTATGATAGTATTACCATAGATTTCCATCCCGGTTTGGCCGCCAATATTTAAACAACCGGCACCATACTGGCCATTATTTTCTGCTGAGTTTAAAACCGTGTTGTTATAAAATTTATTTCCTGTTGCATAATGCCCCGGATCTGATAAAGGATTTTGCACGCCATTACCATCAAATATTACTCCCCTGTTGCGGAAGTTAATGATCTTGCAATCGTGTATAACAACATTGCTCCTTCGTGTGACCCATATACCCATCCATGTTTTATTATTGGATTCACTAACATACTGCCCATCGAAAGTTACTTTTGAAATACTCTGATTTCCGATAGCATCCTGGGCAGATTCAAGTGCCAGGAATGTTGACCATTGTCCGGTTACTGAACTTTTAACAATGGTAGTGGCAGCACCATCGCCTTCAATACTTACGCCCTTTGCAAGGTTGCATTGAGTGGTTTCAGTATAGGTACCTGCATTTACATGAATGATGCTTCCTGCAGCCGTAACAGCTGAAGTTGCTTTGGCCAGTGTTTTCCATGGACTGGCAGCTGAGCCATTACCAGTTGTATTGTTACCCGAAGGGCTGATATAATAAGTACCTGTAGTAGGTGGAGTAGTGGTAGTGTCTTTAGGTGGCTTTCGTCGTGCAAAATCAGACGAAGGGTCTTCACCGGGCACCGGGTTTTCAATTTGTTCTTTTTTACATGCACTGAATACAACCGCAGCAATTGCTAAAACGGCTAACTGTTTTTTTAATCTTAAAATTTTCATAGAAGATTGATTTATGTGTTATTTAATAATGAAGAATCCGGTTTCTCCGAAAAAATTTTTATCCGACCTGGCATAACCTCTGTAACTCTCTTAGGCACATAAGATGATTAACCGAAGCAAAAAATGCAGATCCGGTAATCATCTTATTTATTATAGCCTAAGGAATTTTTTCACCCTGAAGAGAAGATAATCGGATTTTAATTTTTCGGTTTTTCTTATTTCTTTAAACCCCTAAACATATCCCTTGCCACAATTTGTTAAGATGCAATTAACAAGTACATAAACTGTGTACAGGCCGGAGATTTTAACTTAAGATTTTGTTTCTTAATTATTGAAGTGCTTTGTCGTTATTTCAAATCATGCTGATGCATTCCTGCAATTTGCTTTCAGGTTTAAATAAAATTTCGTTCCTTTAATAAAACTCATCAACAATCTGCACAGGATCATGCGATGCATTTTATCTTTTATATTGATCATTTGTTTTAACACTGGGTTTAGCCAGACCGGGCAGGATAAATCAGCTTCTGAAACACAAACTTATTTATCACAGATGCAGTCTTTTTTTGATAACAATGAAAGCCTGAACATTCCTGATTCTTTAAAACGACAGAATCTATACAATGAACTCAGGTCATTCATAATAAAACAGCCGAAAGATGAAAATGATTTTATGTTGTTTTATTTCTATGGTTTAAATCTTACTTATAAACAGGTAGATACGCTGGTAAATCTTATTGACAGTTCTATATACAATTCTCCGCAAAAGGCCTGGGCTGATGTAACTTTAAAACGTTTGTCAGTTGTTGAGAATGGAAAGCCTTTCCCATCATTAACTTTAATTGATACAGCAGGTAAGCCATTGTCTTTATCTGAGTTGAAAGGCAAGGTTGTACTCATTGATGTATGGAGCTCCTGGTGTGGCCCTTGCAGGGAACAGATCCCCGACATAAGAAAACTGTATAAAAAATATAACAGCAAGGGCCTGGAGATAATCGGCATTTCTATGGACAGCGATAAACAGAGTTGGCTTAAAGCCATCAGGGAGGATAAACAGACCTGGAAAGCCTATTGTGAATTAGTAAACTGGCGGATTAATAAATTTTCGATGCGGTTCTCTGTTTATGGTATCCCTGCAAATTTCCTAATAGATGAAAATGGAATTTTGGTGGGACAGGATATGTCACCGGGGTCTTTAAAATTATGGCTCGTACAACATTATTAATATCCCAATGCTACCTGAGTAGACCTTTATAATTTTAAGTAATTTCGGTAAAACCATACCAGAATAAACAAATGAAACATCTATCCTTTTTTTTATTCTCCATAATCCTGATCAGTAATACACCCAAAGCACAAAACACAGAAAGCAGGCCTTTTGTTTTGGGCGTCATTGATGAGATACAGTCTGTACAACTTGCAGAGAAACGCATCCTCAATATTTATTTACCGGATGGCTACCAGCAGAATGACAGCATAAAATACCCGGTCATCTATCTTTTAGATGGTTCGGCAGATGAAGATTTTATTCATGTTGCGGGACTGGTACAATATTTTAATTTTCCATGGATAAATACTGTTCCTAAATCAATTGTAGTGGGTATAGCAAATGTTGACAGGAAAAGGGATTTCTCCTTTCCTACTTTAATTAAAGAGGATAAGATCAAATATCCAACAACCGGTAGTTCCGGAAAGTTTATTGCTTTCATTGAAAAAGAAGTTCAGCCATTTATTGAAAAAAAGTATAAGGCCAATGATTCCAGGACCATCATCGGGCAATCATTAGGTGGATTGTTGGCCACGGAGATACTTTTTACCAAACCTGCGCTTTTTGATACCTATATTATCATCAGTCCGAGTTTATGGTGGAACGATGGTTCTTTATTGTCAATACAACCAAAAATATTACAACCAGGTTTTAATCAAAAGGTTTCCATTTATATTGGCGTGGGTAAGGAAGGCCCTGCATTAAACACCGGTAAACATATCATGGAGGAAGATGCAAAAAAATTAGCTGATAAAATAAAACAGGCCAATAATAAAAACCTGAAAGTTTTTTTTGATTACCTACCCAAAGAAGATCATGCAACCGTATCACACCCTGCGGTCTTCAATGCGTTCAGACTTTTATACCCGGCAAATAAAAAATGAACCAACACCTTGCACATATAGCTTTGGTAGTAAGCAACTATGATGAAGCTATAGAATTTTATACCGGTAAATTAAATTTTGATCTTATTGAAGATACCAGGCTGAGCGAAACAAAACGCTGGGTGATGGTAAAACCAAAAGGAGAAGGTCAATGTTGTTTATTATTAGCCCAGGCTGCCAATGCAGAACAAAAAGACCGTGTAGGAAATCAAACCGGCGGAAGGGTATTTTTATTTTTATACACAGACAACTTCAACAGAGATTATAATAACATGCTTGAACAAAAAATAAATTTTGTACGTCCGCCATCAAGAGAATCTTACGGAACCGTTGCTGTTTTTGAAGACCTCTACGGTAATTTATGGGACCTCATAGAACCAGCACTGCAATAAATCACTGCTTCAATTCGCTTAACAATTACGTAACATTTACTCTTGGATGTAATCGGATTTATTTCTAAAAAGCCTGTATTGACAGGCATTTCGGGGGTTTTATTCCGGTTGGGTAATACAAAAATCCCTGGATGTTGGTTTGCATCCATAAAAAAACGAAACTACTTTTACATTATCAAAGCAATTGATCCTGTCAATTGCCCGTACCGTCGGAAAATTTCCGCAGCCTTTAACCTTCACTTGCTACTTGTCAGCCATTCCGATTGCTTTCTTGAACTTTTTTTGTAAACAGTTTATTTATTAACCTTTAAAATTAAATTTTATGAAACACACAAAAAGCATCATCGCAATCGTTCTTTTCACGTTACTGTCATTTGCACAGGCAAACGCAACTGATACTGCAGAAGGCATCACTGCTGTACCGGTAGAATTAAAAGTAGCAGGCACAGTTAAAAACCAGCCCCTGCTTCAGTTGAATTTTTCAGGAACAAAAGAAGAAAATCAATTCAGCATTTTAATTGCTGACGAAAATGGAGTTGTATTGTACAGCGCCAGTGCCAAAGGAGAAAAATTTTCAAAACAGTTTATTCTAAACACCGATGACCTGGGTGATGCTGTTTTAAAATTTGAGATCAGCAGCAAAAAAACCGGTAAAACAGTTGTGTTCCAGGTAAGCAGGCAAACATTGATCTCAGAACAGATGAACGTGGTAAAACTATAAGAAAATAAAGATCAGGTCATAGCTAACCCCCTATAAAAATCCCATTCGCCAGCTGGCGGATGGGATTTTTTAAAAGAATGTAAATTATATCTTACGGGAAGATGCCCAGTTCAGCATAACTGTTGGCCACTTTATTAATGGCACTTATGTATGCAGCCGTACGCATATCTGGTATTTCCGGGTTGCTTTTCCAGATATCCATGATCTCTCTTGTAGCAGATATCATTGTTTCTTCCAAACCGCTGTGTACCAGGTCTTGTTCTTCAGGGCCATGCATGATAAAAGAACGTTCGGCATCACTTACTTTCTTACCGCTCAACTCTTCTATCTGGCTAAGTATATGGGTATTCAGGTTTTCAGTAAAACGTTTTTCCATACGGCCATAACGAACATGGCTTAAATTTTTCAACCACTCAAAATAACTCACCGTAACACCACCAGCATTTAAATACATATCAGGCACACACAAAATTCCTTTTTGTGTAAATATTTCATCGGCTTCCGGAGTGCATGGCCCGTTGGCTGCTTCACCAATGATCTTTGCTTTTATCCTTGGTGCATTTTGACCATTGATAACATTTTCCAATGCCGCTGGGATTAAAATATCACATTCCAGTTCCAATGCATCGGTATTATTTGTCAGGTTGGTTGCACCAGGGAAATTTAAAATAGAGCCTGTTGCTTTACGATGTTGAAAAACTTCTTCTTCATTTAATCCCTTGGCATTATAAATAGCTCCTTCATATTCTGCAATACCCACAACAATTGCACCATGCTCACGGAAAAACTTAGCACAGTAGTATCCCACATTACCCATACCCTGCACCACCACAGTCTTTCCTTCAATACCCACTTTCAGTCCCTGCTTTTTCATTACATCCGGCATATTACATACTTCACGTACACCAAAAAAAACGCCGAGCCCTGTTGCTTCAGTACGGCCACGTACACCACCCTGTGTAACTGGTTTGCCGGTTACACAACCAGCAGCATCAATGTCTCCCGGCTTGAGTGATGCATAGGTATCTACGATCCATGCCATTTCTCTTGAACCTGTACCATAATCAGGTGCCGGCACATCAATACCGGGGCCAATAAAATTTTTCTTAACTAATTCTGATGTGTATCGGCGGGTAATTTTCTCCAGCTCATACTCACTGTATTTACGGGGATTAATTTTTATACCGCCTTTGCCACCTCCGAAAGGCACATTAACAATAGCACATTTATACGTCATCAGGCTGGCCAATGCCATCACTTCATCCTGATTTACTTCATCGCTGAAACGGATACCACCTTTACAGGGGGATTTATGATGACTGTGCTGAACCCGATAGGCTTCTATCACTTCAATTGTTCCATCATCTCTTTTAATAGGAAAACGCATCCGGTAAACACTGTTACAGGCTTTAATCTGCTCCAGTATGCCCAGGTCCCAATTAGTAAATTTGGCGGCTTTGTCAAAACTTCTTTCCACGTTTTGGAAAAAACTGTATCCCTGTTGAGTACTCATAAAATTGATTTTATTTTTAGCAATCGTTATTTAAAAAAATTCTGTTTTTTGTTTGCTGTTCGTTGTCAGCAAATATTTGTATTTCAATATAGCATCGTGGTGAATTTGTTCTTTAGGAACAAGCCCATTAATCTTTACCCTTCTCCAGCCTGGTCACTTTTCTATCCACCAAAAAAACATAAATGAATAAACCGATCAATATGGTAAGGCAAACAGCCACCACTACATACATTTTTCCATTACTCAGCATTACATCCGTCACCCCTTGACCATTACCCTGTGCAAATAAAATATTGTTGCATATCAGGCAACAAACTACAAGCAACAAACGGCTGACAATTTTACGCATTTATTAATGATTTATCTTTTATTAATTGTAATCTTATTTTTAATGTTGCTATCCACACACCCAATAAGGTCCACCCGATAACTGCAGGATAAAAAATCATCCGCATACCAAGGTCAAGATCATTTTGCGCATTCAGTGCCGGGTTGCCACTATCACTGCCGGGAGCACCCGGATGCAGGCTCCCGACCAGGCGGGGAATTATCCAGATACTGGGAAAAAGCAGGGCGAAAGCAAAAATATTATAGACAGCACTGATCCTTGCCCTTTTATCAATATCAGTAAATGAGCCTCTCAAAACAAAATAGGCACCATAAATAAGCAACGCAATTGCTGCACCGATCAGCTTAGGCTCTTTTAAAACACTGCCTAAAGACTGGCTTTGGTCAGTGATCCAGGTATAGTTAGCCCAGATTGTACCGGTAGTATATCCCAATATCCCAAAGAAAGTGCCCACAGCTGCAAAGTTGTGGGCATAAATATCGTTACGCAAATTAAAGCTACGCAGGTATTTAATGCTGTAAACAAAACTGATAATGAACAGGATCATCATTCC
>JBDTUK010000020.1:0-13322 GCA_040007795.1 Ferruginibacter sp. | reverse complement strand
TTTTAGATGGTGTTACTACCAATCCGTCATTAATGGCAAAAGAAGGCATTAAAGGCAGTGATGCCGTGATGGCACATTATAAAACCATTTGCGAAATGGTTGATGGTGATATCAGCGCAGAAGTTATTTCAACAGATTTTGACGGCATTGTTGCCGAAGGAAAAAAGCTGGCTGCTATTCATCCGAATATTGTGGTGAAAGTACCCATGATAAAAGATGGTATTAAAGCATTGAAATGGTTTACTGATAATGGAATTAAAACAAATTGCACGCTGATATTTAGTGCAGGCCAGGCCATTCTTGCAGCCAAAGCAGGTGCAACTTATGTATCACCATTCATTGGCCGTATTGATGACAGTGGTTGGGATGGCATGATCCTCATTCACCAGATGCGCCAGATATTTGATGTGCAGGGTTATAAAACAGAAATTTTAGCAGCATCTATCCGCAACCCCAATCATATTATCAGTTGTGCTGAGGCAGGAGCTGATGTTTGTACCTGTCCGCTGGATTCTATTTTAGGATTGTTGAAGCATCCTTTAACCGATATTGGTTTGGCTAAGTTCTTAGAAGACGCCAAGAAGTTTGCATAACACATAGTCTGATGCCTACGTCTGACAATGAAAAAAAATATGGTCAGACGGGAACGTCAGACCATAAAAAATGCCCGGCAAATCTTCCTGATGAGCCGGGCATTTCGTTTTCTGTGGTTATAATTATTTTTTACTTCCCTTGCTTTTAGACTTTGATTTATTCATCAGTTCATCCATTGTCTTCAGTTCCGGGTCGGGTTTCTTCTTAATATAAATGGTGAATTCTTTGAACAAAGCAGGATTGCTCCTTAGCGTAACTTTTATATTTACTTTTTCTTCGGCAAAATCCCTGTCAATCCATAAACTGTTACCACTGAATTTTCCGGCAGATGACCATAAGATGAGGTGTGTACTGTCGAGCGGCAGGTATTTACCGTTTGATAACTTGCCATCAATATTTATATAATTGAATGTTCCTTTTTTTAAACTGTCGGTGTAGAGGTTTACATAGATGCTTTCTACCTTTTGTGCTTTAGCAGCTAAGGAAATAATAAGTAAGATAACAGGTAAAACTCTTTTCAACTATTTGTTTTGTACAAAGATGGAAAAAATTATGCCAGCATGGTTAAGTCCCGAAATATTTAGTGTTAAACTTTGTTAACAGGAGATTATTTGCACTCCTGCAATAGCCAAACTTGTTGTTAAAAGCTATTTACGTTTGTAACAGGCGTCAATTACAAAAATATTGTCAAGCTGGTGTAAGTGGTGAGTAGCTATCAGGCCCTTTTTAAAATTAGGTTCTACAGTTATTATTTTCTCCTCCTCATAATCATCAATGGTCAGCTTTTTTATCATATTAATATTTAAACCATATCCATAAATGCCATTAATACTGCACTGGCTTGGCCGGTAAAGGGCACCGTTGTATTTGAATATTGCACCACCATTCCTGGCGGTCCTTGTATCTATAATAACAGGATTCATAGCATGGCTCTCGATATTCTCTAATTTGAGCGAACCAATTTTATAAATGTGCAGTTCACTGTATTTTTTATCAAGGCCTTTATTTAAAAACAACCACCTTTGACCGGAATCATCAATAAAATAAGTGGTATCAATTACCTCTTCTCCTTCAAATGCTGTTGAATATAATTCCCATTTGGCAGGGAATTCAATACACTTATATACTTCAAGTCTTTGCGACCCGGAGTTTTCAGGGATCATAAAAATATCATTGTCTTCCCTGAAAATAAAAGGGTAGGACAGGTGAGTTTTCAGATCAAGTACATCAATTACCCCTGTTATTTTATTGTCTATTACTTTTCCGCAGGAAATTTTCCCTTTACTTACTTTATAATCATAGATCTCAAAGAAGATATATAGTTCATTGTTATGATAAAAAAGAAACGGGTCGGCCCAGAATTCATTTTTGGGAAGTTGTTGGGGCTTTAACCTGAACAAGGTAGATTCCATGTAGTTTCCCTTTCCTATCAGTAATGTCCAGCAATCATATCTTACCCCCAAAAACCTAGACATCAATGTGTTCAACATTTTTGAAATTAAGTTTTTGTAAAAAACAAAAATGTAGATCAACGTTGTTCCAACAGGTGGGGTTTTATAAAGCGGATTAAAATAAACAGGTGATTTACTCAGCGTTAATCTATTCTGCTGAAGCCTCTTAATGTTTTTAAATAAAATAGAAACGGAGTCTTCATGAATGGTTTTATTTGTTTTGTAAAATGACCAATGGCCGTTAAAATAGCCTTTGTCAATTACAAATCCCCCGTCGAGTTCCGATGTAAGCCTTTGCAGAGTAACACCTACAACCGGTTGCTTTAAATAAACCTCCCAAAAACCTGCAGGGCTTCCCCGGTTTATAGAATTATCGCCATGGTGAAAACTCCATATCCCATATTTTGATGCATCAAGAATTTCGCCACGAATGATATTGAATTCATGTCTTAATAGTATATCCAGGTTGTAGCTTTTTACAATTTCAGCATCGGCTTTACTGAATATATCCAAAAACCCTTTTTGTTCCGGTTTTACTTCAATGCTTTTGATCGTATTTAACCAGGTAATGATCTCTTCTTTATTTACAGTATTTACTGGTTTAAATATTTTAGATTCTATAACAGTTTGTGCCTTAAAAAGTATTTTACCAATAACATTCCCCGATCTTGTTAATTTTTTTAATCGGTCACCGGTACTTTCTCCTGTTTGTTTTCTGCCATCTTTAATTAACAGACTAAGTTCAAGCATAGGGTCATTCTTTATCTTATCCAGGATACGAAGTTCCCAGTTATCCAGCCTATTAAAATCCTTTATTAAGATACCTATCTTCATTTTAGGGGGTTTAAACAGCCCATGTTGTGTGCCGTTATACTAATGTCAATTAAAGAAACGAATTTTTTGGTAAAATGGTACAAATTAATAAAGTGTACGTTCCTTAAGGTCGGCAGGGAAATGAATTCAAACTCAAAGCGCATTTACCTGTGGCTGTAACTCTGCTACATACTTAGATGATAAAGATTTTAATTCATTTAATACTTTTTGTGCCTTTGCTTTATTTTTTACCCTGATATAGAGTAAGCAGCTATAATACCGTGCATTCTCGTTACCTGGATTCTGGCTGATAGCCTTTTCAAATTGGGTAATAGCATCTGTATCTTTTCCCAGTTTATAATAACTGTATCCTAATTCCACATAAGCGGCTGTATAGGCAGGTTCTTTTTCTATTGTCTTTTTAAGATAATCTATGGCTTCATAATATTTAGTTAGTGCGTTAAAGCAATATCCCATACCAAAATTGGCTTTTCTTTCCATGGGATTTAGGGCCAGCGTTTTTTTATACCAGGTCATTGCTTCATTCATTTCTTTTTTATTATCCCTGTACACTTCGGCAATGCCATTATACGGTAAATGATTTTTAGGATCCAGTTCTATTGCCTTATTAAAATAGCCTATAGCTTCTTCATCCTGTATCAGTTTAGCAGATGCAAGCCCAAGTTCCAGGAAAGTATTAATGTAATCGGCTTTATAAGTCAGCGATTTTTGTAAACTGATCTTTGCGGCTTTATAATCTTTAAGCGCATTTTGCGTAAAGCCTTTACGGTACCAATATAAGTAATCACTTATTCCAGATTTTATGCTGATCTCATATTTGGTGAATTGCACCAGGGCATCAATATAATTTTCTTTGCCATATTCAATATAGCCTAATTGCTTAAAGGCATTTGCATAATCGGGTTTAAGGTCAAGGCAACGGTTATAACATTTTATCGCAGAATCAGTATTGCCGGATTTTTCAAAAGCATAACCCAGTTCAAAATATACCTTGGCAATAGTACTCCATATTTCCCTGGTCTTACGTAGGTAATCAATGGCACTGCTGTAGTTTTTTAGGTCATTCTGACACCAGCCAGCCTGGTAAAGGGCTTCGGTATAATTTGGATTTATTGAAAGGGCCTGCCTGAATTTTTCGAGCGCTTCTGTTACTTTCCTTTGGTCTTTAAGTTTAATTCCCTGGTCATACAGTGATTGTGCATCAATGGTAACCTGTGCATAAGAAAGGTTAATGCAGGCAATACAGGTAAACAGCAAACTGATGATCCGCTTTGTTTTCATATGGCTAAATTAACAAAAATCTAGTCAATATCTCCAAGGGCAAAACGGTTGTTGATCTTTAAAAAAGCAAATGCAGATTTTTTTTCAACCCCGTTTTTGTTATAGCTTACCATCAGAACATACCAGGTGCCTTCCGATTCTTTTTCGGTGAAGTATTTTATGATCTTGTAATTGCTGTCCTTATTCACGGATCCATTTATGCGGAGACAAATTTCATCCACGCCCTTTTTTTCTTCGGCATTACTATAGTTTGCAAGAGCTTTCCATGCCCTTTTCTTATCATCGCCCCGGTAAACAACATAAGGGGCGGCTTTGTAAAACATACCGAGTGTCTTTGTTTCCGGGTCATTAAAATCAACATTTTTACAAATAGAAAGCAATGACTTGAATGTGGTGGCCACAGCCGCAGAATCAGTTTGCGCCTTTGCAAAAGACAGCGAAGCAGATGCGGTGATGAGTAGTATAAAAAATTTCAATTTCATAATTTAGTATTTATCAAATTTACTGATAAAAAACCGAAGCTTTTGTATTCGAAAATAAAATACCCGTTGCAGGGTATTTATATTACGTAAGAAAGGCCCTGCTTCATGCGACTTTTTTTGCACTAAACTAATCGCTGATAAACTTTTCATAAACCCTTTTGCTAAAATAAGTAAAATACTTTTTCCTGTTGAACTTTGTTGCAGAAAGAAGGGAGAGGATGAACCCATTCCTGACCACCTGTTCGGTATGATAGATAAGGCCTCCCGGATTTTCCTTAAGTATGATCTTTATTCGTCCCTCTAAGGCCTCATGCGTAATAAATGCCGTATCTGAAACAGTTGAGAATTGAAATGAGGTTGAAAGATTTCTTTGCATTAGCCGGCTTCGGTACCACGTACCACCGGTTGCACTCACCAAGGGTTTACCATTATAAATTACCACACTGTCATTGTAAGCAAGCACTAATAGTTTATTCGCATTGTTTCGTTTCAGCCAGTTTACAAGTTTGCTTTTATGAAGGCTGTCCTCGTAACCATAATCACTATCTAAAAAAGCTATTCGTTCAACATTATCAGGAATTTCATGCACCGCATCCAAAAAACCAAAAATAAAACTGCCCCCTCCACTATGTCCGTTCAAAAATATTTTTGGAGTATAGGCTTTAAAAATATTGGTGATGCTGTCAACCATATTTTTTATCAGGAATATTGAATCTGCTGTAGTACGTTTCCAGGTGGGCCAGCTTTTTTGCCCTGCCATTAAATAGGCAACTATATAAGTGTTCTTTTTATCAAGTTTTCTTGTGTACCTGGTTTGTGCGGCTATATGTTGTATATCGAAGTGCCAGTCGTCACCTGCTTTAAGTTTCTTTCCTTTTGTCCATTCAATACTGTTGCCATTTGGTAAGGCATAAAAGACCAGGTAGATTTTTCCTTTGGGGTTGAATTGTAATGGAGCATTAATATTGATGATAACATTTTTCCATTGTTCTTTTATGGTCAGTTCCTGTTCATCAAACGATTCAATTTGTTTAAAGCCGGGTAGTAATTGTGCATTTGAAACGAATAAGGTAACTGCCCAAAAATAAATAAGTAAGGAAAGTTTAAAAAAAGCACGAGAGGTGAAAAGCAGGCAGCGGGGCTCTTTATATTTTGTTGTAATTAGTGTGCCGGTCATTTAATAAATGTAGGCAATATTTATTTTCAATCCTATGATTGGATATCTGTTTGGCAGGCGGTACGACAGCATAAAACAAACAGAGATTAAAGTATGTATTTCTATAACTTAATTTAAGGCTTGTACCTGCATGAAAATATATGGATTCAGGGAATATTTTTTTTCCTTCTTTTTCCTGCCTTCGCAAAACTGAAGGTCGATAAAGGCGTTGCCATCAATGATCTCCCGAAGAGAAATGGAGTCGTTATGATCTTTGGTAAAACATTCGGGCAGCATTTCAGGGGTGAACCCTTCCCAACAGGCTTCTATCAACTGCTCTTTTTTTGAATACCAGTCCCGGGCATCAAACCTGTTTACTTTTTCCAGGTGCTTTGAAAAAAAACTGGTGTTTACCATGAGCAAAAGCTCAGTTTGACCTTTTAAGGTGTTCATAAAATATTTTTTGTGTTTTAAAATAGGATTGAACCGAAAAATATATAACGTTCGAAATGTAAAATTAATTATGGAGAGAGAGGTAAATTGTAAATATAGTTTTTATTCCGTTGTAGGAATAGTACTACTACTGATTATGCATTCAAAGGATACTGGATGTTAATAGTATGTCAATAACTGTGCCAGAGCTGACATTGCCTGAACACCTGCATGCAAAGAGGGGCAGAAGAAACAATAAATATTCCTTAATATTGGTTTCTAAAACCAACTTTATGCTTCGCAATAAAACAGTCATCTTCCTGCTCTTTTTTAGTTGTTTTTCACAATGCGTTCTTTCGCAAACCATGTGGAAATATTTTACTGCCGATGATTTTAATGAGCGCAGGAAAAGAGTAATGGAAAAGATCGGCGACGGCGTGGCGATCTTACAAGGTGCTTCTTTACCGGAAGGTTATATAAAATTCAGGCAGGATAATAATTTTTATTACCTCAGCGGTGTTGAAGCTCCTGATGCCGTGATGGTCATTGATGGTAAAAATAAAAGATCAACGCTGTTTGTGCCCGATGAAATTCCAAAAGACATTAAGCCTGAAGCAAGGATAAAAGCCGGGGATTCGGCAGCCAAAGAATATAAATTTGATGCGGTGCTTTCCAAAACCAGGCTTACCAATTATTTGCAGACCCTTTCTACCCGCAATCCTGATATTTATATTTCTTTCACACCCGAAGAAATGACAGAAATGTGCCGTGACCGCAGTGTGCAACAAAACGTACGACGTTTAAGTGATCCATGGGATGGCAGGGTTTCAAAAGAAGTAAATTTTTATAATAAACTACATGAGCGTTACCCGGCTTTCGCTATAAAAAATGTTTCTCCAATACTTGATGCCATGCGTTCTGTGAAAGATGATAAAGAAATTGCTGTGATACGGGAGTGTGGCCGTATAGGCTGCCTGGGTATTGATGAAGCCATTAAAGTAACAAGGCCCGGCATGTATGAATACCAGACTGTTGCTGCCTGTGATTTTATTTTTGAAGATAACGGCGCTTCTTTCCCGGCTTATTTTCCTATAGCTGCATCTGGTGAAAGAGGGTTGGACTGGCACTACAATGCCAATAACCATTTGCTTGAAGAAGGCACCGTATTGCTTATTGATTATGCACCCGAACTGAATTATTACATGACCGATATTACCCGTACCTGGCCTGTAGCTGGGAAGTTTACTGCCGACCAGGTTAAATATTATGCCTGCATTAAAGAGGCCCGTAGCAGCATCATTGCAGCGATGAAGCCGGGAGTTTATTTAAAAGAACTGGAAGCTGTTTGCAAAAAAGTGTATGAAAAGCATGGTTTTGCATCTATGTACCCCGGTGGTATCGGGCATTTTGTTGGTATGTCGGTACATGATGTAGGCGACTATGAAAAGCCATTTGTAAAAGGCACTGTATTTAATGTGGAGCCCATTATTGAAGACAAAGCAAAAAAACTACACCTGCGTTTGGAAGATACGATTGTGATAACAGCAACCGGTGCAGAAAATCTTACGCCGCAATCGCCTGTTGAAGAAGAAGAAATTTATAAGCTAATGAAGCAAAAGGGAATTGGAGAGAAGTAACAGGAGTTTATTTGCTGCCAAATGATTCGCCAGTGGAGAAGGGGACTAAATTGCTACCTTTATGTGTAAAAAAAACAGGAACGATCATGTCAACAACATTTAATAAAGAAACATTTACCCTAAAGGGCGAAGAGATCCTTAAAAAGATAAAGGAATTAATTGAAGAAGGTAATGTAAGAAAGATCAGTATTCATGATAAAACCGGAAAAGAACTCATGTCATTCCCACTTACGATTGGTGTGGTGGGTGCTGTGCTGGCACCGGTGCTTGCAGCCGTGGGGGCATTGGCAGCATTAATTGGTGAATGCACTATCTCGGTAGAAAGGGAGAAATGAATGATGTAGGAAAAAAAACATTAGTACCAGCAAGTATAAAATTTTTTAATTGATCAGGATCAAACTGATATCTTCCGGTCCCTTGCAATATTTTTCCATGTATCTACACAATTACCCTCTTCAACAATTTGTATACTTTCATATAAAGCTACAGTGGGGCAGATATGCCAGGGTATTGCATATAAAAAATCGCCCTGTTTAAAAATGTGCGTTGATTTGTTTTCCAAAACCAGGTGTTCTTCACTTTGTGAGATAGCTGTTAAATGATCATGTTCGGGAAAGAACGCCCTTTTTGTTATTTCATTTTCGGCCGCAACAGATTTGTGGCCAAGGTCGGTACAAACAATTTCTTTACCCGGTTTTGAAACAACCCTTGTAATTAAAATGGCGGCCGGTATAAATTCCTGCTCGGGGCACATGGTTAAATAACCTTTATCCCAATAAATAAATGTGCCGGGACTGCATTCTACATCCGGCCTTTTACAATGAACCGAAAAAGAAGGCGAACCACCCCAAATAAAAATGGGTTTAGGGAGATCATTCGTTTTAATTATTTCGGCAAATGCCTCAACTTTTGAAAAAATTTCATCAACTTCTTTTTTCTTTTCTTCAAAATTGTCGTTACGGATATGTCCATCATATACATGTAAACCTTTTATGATCATACCCGGTGCAGCAGTACAAAAACGATATAATTCCAAAGCTTCATCACCTGCTGCAATACCGGTCCTGTTCATACCCATATTCAGATCAATATAGACCGGGACCTTTAACCCAGCATCAGCAAAGGCTTTGGACTGCTCACTGACAGTGACCAGGTTATCGGTTAAGCAGGCGTAAACAGTGCAGGGATATTTTTTTATAAGTTGAATGAACCGTTTCAATTTTGGGCCAACGGGTTGATAGGCCAGCAAAACATCTTTGGCTTTTGTGATACCCAGCATTTCGGCTTCAGCAATAGTTGCACATTTAAATTTGTAAATGCCTGCTGCCATCATCATCCGGGTAACTTCGGCGCATTTATGTGTTTTAACATGAGGACGTAAACGGTTTACATCGCCGATCATTTTTATTGCCGTTTGAATATTGCTTTTCACTCTTTCCGGAAAAACCAGCAGGGCAGGAGAATCAATTTCAGCTGCATTGGAAATATGAAACCATTTCTTTTGGTTGCTCATGATTGCAAATTTAATATAGTTGCATTACCCGGAGAGAGATTAATATTTCAAAAACATTTGATGGTTAGGGTTTGAATGTGTTTCGGTAAGCTTAAAATCATAGCTCCCAATAATTTTAAATCCGTTTTGTATATAAAAGTTAACCGCCTGCTGATTTCCCTTCCATACAAACAACCAGGTACCTGCCTGGTTATTTTTTTTAGATAATTCAACATTAAAGCTCAAAAGTTTAAGCCCCAACTTTAATCTATAAAAATTGCTTAGTAAATAGATCCTTTCCAGCTTTGTTACATTTTGTAGTTGGATATTGGGGTGTGGACTATTGAAAACAATTTTAGAATATCCTGCAGGTTGCTCTCCATGGTAAATGATATGATAAATATTATCTGTGTTGCTTAACTCTTCTTGCAAAGAAGTGTAACTGTAGGTTTTATTAACATAGGCATCTACATCTGATCTTTCAGCACTGTGGCCATGAGATTCAATAAATGTTTCTTTGCCAATATCTGCAAGTAATTTAAAGTCATCGGTAGTGGCCTTAACAATGGAGATCATTTATTTTTTTTGAAATATTTTTCGAATTAAAGCGACCAGAAAGGGAAACTATAGTTTCAGGCCTGCAGCGATACCTATACCAAACCAACCCTTTTTTTGATAGGCCCACGCACTTGCATTTTTTCCGAACATGATATCAGTTCCGTAGGCAAATATCAGTCCTATATCATTCCTTGCAAATATCACTGATGCAGCCGGTGATAATGTAAAATTGCCGGGCTGTGTAACAACAGAAACTTTTCTTTTTAATGGTTCCTTCGACAGGCTGATCGCTGAAAACCCTAAAGAAAAAGCCGGGGTTATTGAAACGCTGGGATTGGACCGGTGACTGAACTTTGTCCAACCGAAAGAATAACCAAAGGTCAACCCCAAATTTATATTTGCACCCACAACATTAGGCGTAAAAAGGCTGTCGTTATAATCCCTTACTTTGGGCCTGAATTTTATGCTGATGTTATTGATACCAATGATAAAGGTCTCGTAAGGCAGTGTAATTGACCTGGTAAGATTTCCGACTTTTGGCCGGTTCAGGTCTATCTGCAGATCATTTTTTGTATTGGCATTGATGATGCAAACGGTATCTCCATTTATAACTGTACAACTATCCCAGAAGGGATCGGTAAAATTTTTACCGGGTGTGGTACGGCTGTCAATGATGGCGTAGGGATCAATACTTAATATGCCGTCTTTAAAATTAATGATGCATTTGAAATAACCGCTTTCAAGATCTCCAATTACAAAATACTTTTTTACTGGCTGGCTCTTACTTTTAATTAAAAAATTCTTGTCTGTCAGTTCTTTAATCTTCTTTTTATTGATCTTATACTTTAGATTTACCCTGTTACCTGCCATTTGTGCAACTGCAGGCAATAAGAATGTGAAGAGTATGCATACCAGGATTAGCTGTTTCATTTGCGTGTTAGTTATGGGTTTTCTATTCTACCTGCCGGGGATGTTATGTGTTAAAGGAACGAAATTTTATTTAAAACTGGAAACGCTTTTGTAGTGGCAGAGATACGCCAATGCACGGTTTAGTTTTGCTTAATATCTGCCAGTGAGCAGGGATATTACTTCTCTTTGATTACAAATGTTTCCCAACCATCATATTCTCCATTTAATTCTTTGGCTTTTTTTCTTAGGTCTATCGTAATCTTAGAAATTGAATCAATATCAACCTTATCTACCCTGGAAATTTGAAGTTGATATTTCAATTTTGAATCGTTGAGATTTTTTTTGTTTTTGACTTTAAACTTTTCTTTTAAAGCATAAGTAATGAATTTATTCCGGTCTGCTTCAGTTTTAAAATATAACCAATGGTCTACCTGTCTGGGTTTGCTTAAATTATCACCTTCTTTAGTTAAATTAAGAATTACTTTTTGATTACTCATGTATTCATAGGCCTCATCATTTGGATATAAAAATGAAAAATAAGCTTCCCAATTCTTATCGTTCTTAATGTTTATTGAGTATTTATAATTTGGGAAGTCTGTTTGATATGCAGATTCTAAAAGTTTTCTTATTCCAATCGTGTCATTTAAGTAATAATAATCGATTCTTTCGCATTGATAGGAGAAAGTCCCACTGGATTTATTTTTTAATTTTGAATCGATAACAGACTTCATCTTATCAGAGATTTGATAAAGTACCTCAAATTCGTCCTTTGTTGGAAGTCCGTCATCAGAGCATTTGATTAATTTTACTCCTGTTGTAAGTAAGAATGGAAATTCTTTTATAGGAGCATATTCTTTTAACGACATATTAATTAAAGTTGAACCAACTCCTTTGTCATATTGAGCCATATAGACATCCCAGTTTTCTTCCTGGGAAAATGAAAGCAATGCCTGGAACAATAATCCGAATAAAATTGTAGACTGCTTCTTCATAATGCTGTGTTTAGCCTGGCGCCTTGCCGCAGTTGTGTTATCAGTTTGTAAGCGATAATGCTTATAAAGAAACGAAATTTTATTTACTTTTTGTCTTGACACAAAAAGTAACAAAAAAGTCAAGGCAGGAACGAATACAGCCCGTTCCTGCCTTGACTTTTCTTCCGCCTTGGCTCGTGGCTCACGAGCCATTCTCAAAAATCTTCGCTTCAGTAAAAGAGATACCTACTGGAAATTATCTGTGTCGGCAAACAATGCTATTAATCTGAATGTTTCTCAAACCAATATTTACTGATGAATTCATCGTATTCCTGCTGAAAAGTTTTGGTTTTGTGATGTTCTTCCTGGGTTTTTATGTATTCTCTTACCTTTTCAACTACCGACTCTGAAACTGAAACAGCAAAGTATTCATCCTGCCATTCAAATTTCTGTTTAGTAAGTCCTTCTTTATTTATCCAAAATGAAGATTCGCCCTTTATTAACTGCATTATTTTCTGTATAGTTTGATCAATACCGAGCGAAACAAGACAATGACAATGATCTGCATATCCATTTACATAATCAACAAATATTCCTTTTTGTTTTGCATTGGATCTGATATGCTTCCATACTTTTTGTCTTAATTCAAGAGAATCAAGAAAGGGGACCCTGTTTTTGGTGCTCCACACAAAATGAATATAGACTTTTACAAAGGGCATTTATTTGGCTAAAGCCAATTTAAATTTGTTATTTGAGCCACTGGCTGAAGCCAGCGGCAATTGGTTGAAAATTTTATTTACCTGCTGCATTAGCTTAATGATGAAATTATTTTTTTGAAATAGGGGTTTATTTGGCTAAAGCCAATTTAAACTTATTATTTAATCCACTGGCTGAAGCCAGTGGCAATTTATTATTTAAATCTCAATTGCCTCCGGCTTTAGCCGGAGGACTAGATATTTTTTATACAATCCCCAGGCTTTAGCCAAACCGCTTCGATATTGAGTAAAGAAATATAGCTTGTAACATAAAATAAAACTTCGGAAGTCTTTCAATCTACTTCACATACGGCGAACCAGCATTCTTCACATATTTATTCAGCCACTGGTTTTGTTCCCAAAGCATGTGCAGTATATTTTCTTTGGCTGCATAGCCATGGGCTTCAAAAGGCAGTTGTACAAAACGTACGGTGCCGCCGTGGCCTTTTATGGCATTGTACAAACGTTCGCTTTGAATGGGAAAAGTGCCGGTGTTATTATCGGCTTCGCCATGTATCATCAGCAGGGGCGTTTTAATTTTATCGGCAAACATAAAAGGGCTCATGTTGTTGTACACTTCGGGTGCCTGCCAGTAAGTACGTTCTTCATTTTGAAAACCAAAAGGCGTGAGGGTGCGGTTATAAGCGCCGCTGCGTGCAATGCCTGCTTTAAACAAATTGGTATGTGCTAATAAATTTGCAGTCATGAATGCACCGTAACTATGGCCGCCAACAGCAACACGGTTTCGGTCGCCAACACCCATCTCTGCA
>JBDTUK010000019.1:0-22392 GCA_040007795.1 Ferruginibacter sp. | reverse complement strand
AACTCGCAGGATGTGGTAACATTTACAGGTTCTGCATCAACAGGCTTGTTATTAAAATCCAATCCGAATATTTTAAAAGAGAATGTACCATTTAATATGGAAGCCGATTCACTCAATTGTATTGTGCTTGGCGAAGATGTGACACCAGATAAACCAGAGTGGGACATTTTCATAAAGGAAATTAGAAAAGAAATGACACTGAAAGCGGGCCAACGATGCACTGGTATCCGAAGGATATTTGTTCCTGAAAATAAAATGGAAGACGTATGGAAAGCGATAGCAAATTCTCTTTCACAAACCACCATTGGTAATCCATTGAATTCAACAGTAAGAATGGGTTCACTCGCCGGACAAACACAGCGTAACGAAGTAAAAGAGCAAATTCAAAAGCTGCTGGCGTCTTCTCAAATAGTTTACGGCAGTCTGGATAGTGTAGAAGTAATTGACGCAGATGCAAACAAAGGTGCATTCATGTCACCTGTTTTGCTGATGAACGAAAAGCCTTTTACGGCAAAAGAAGCGCATGAAGTAGAAGCATTTGGACCGGTAAGTACCATCATGCCGTACAAAAAAACAGAAGATGCTATTGCATTAAGTAAGCTGGGTAAAGGAAGCCTTGTTTCAACCATTGTAACAGCCGACTATAAAATTGCACAACAATATGTTGTTGGTGCTGCATCGCATCACGGAAGAATACTGGTGTTGAATGATGAATGTGCTAAAGAAAGCACCGGTCATGGTTCGCCCTTGCCTTTACTGGTGCATGGTGGCCCCGGCCGTGCAGGTGGTGGCGAAGAGATGGGCGGATTGCGTGGTGTAAAGCATTACCTGCAGCGCACAGCTATACAGGGTTCGCCAACAACTATTACTGCTATTACAAATGTTTATCAGCAATATGCAAAGGGAAAAGACCCAGGTAAACATCCATTTACAAAATATTTTGAAGAGTTAACGATCGGGGACCAGATAATTACAGAAAAAAGAGTGATCACATCAGAAGATATTGATCGCTTTGCTGATTTAAGCGGCGATCATTTTTACGCACACATTAAAACAACCGATTTTGAAGGCACTATGTTTGAACAACAGGTAGCGCATGGCTATTTTATCATGAGCATTGCTGCCGGTTTATTTGTTGACAGTTACGAAAAAAATCCGGTGCTGCTGAATTATGGTATTGATGAATTGAGGTTTACCAAACCGGTTTACCCCGGCAGCGAAATTCACATTCGCTTCACCTGCAAACAAAAACTGCTAAATGATAAAAGGATTGTTGAAAACCCTGAAGATTTTAAACGGGGCGATGATATTGACAAAGGCATTGTAAAGTGGCTGGTGGAAATGATTGATGAAACAGGAGAGATAACCGGACTGGCAACAATATTAACAATGGTAGCAAAAAAGAATAAATAAGTTTTTATAAATTTATAACTGAAAATATTTTTTATGGGTTCAGAAGAATATGTAAAAAGCCATATTGAACATGGCATCAATACTATCGAATTTTTTCACCCACAAAGCAACTCGCTACCTGGAAAAATACTGGAGGAACTTGCCCGGGAAATTCACTTTGCCGGAACACATGAAGATACCCGTGTGATCATTTTAAAAAGTGCAGGCGAAAAAACATTTTGCTCCGGGGCAAGTTTTGACGAGTTAGCAGCGATTAAAAATGAAAAAGAGGGATTGAAGTTTTTTAGGGGGTTTGCAGATGTTATTAATGCCATGCGCAAGTGCCCAAAATTTATTATTGGCCGGATACAGGGTAAATGTGTTGGAGGTGGTGTGGGAATTGTTGCTGCGGTTGATTATGCCATTGCAACCGATAAGGCCGAAGTAAAGTTGAGCGAACTTGCCGTTGGTATTGGCCCGTTTGTTGTTGCTCCTGCTGTTGAAAGAAAGATTGGCACTGCAGCATTTAGTGCGCTGGCAATTGATGCAGCCAGTTGGCGTAGCAGCGACTGGGCAAAACGGAAAGGGCTTTTTGCAGAATTACATGATAGTATTGAGAATATGGATGAAGCAGTTTATAATCTGGCCAACACCCTTGCACATTCTAACCCGGTTGCAATGGCCGAAATGAAAAAAATATTCTGGAAGGGAACCGAACACTGGGACGAACTGTTAAAAGAAAGGGCTGCTATAAGTGGCAAGCTGGTATTGAGTGACTTTACCAGAAATGCAATTGAAAAGTTCAAAAAAAATAATACAAATCCGAACAATCAACATTATTCTGTGTTGTACAATTTTACAATTATCTGACAGTATAAATTCTCGTTTAGAAAAATTCCGGTATATTTTTGCAGCAATGAAAAAAAAGCTCATCATACTCTTTACTTGTTTAACGCTGTTTGCAGTGGTTGCAGATACGTATAAAAGCTTTTTTGTAATGGAAACCGAACTTGTTGACAACAACTCTAAAAAAGAAAAAGGAAGCGAAGAAAACAAATCAGTTGATGAGACAGATAAACTTTTTTCGTGGTCATATACCGCAATTACCCTTAATTCTAACCAGGCCAATTACTTAATAAAACATACCCGGCTCTTACCTGAGCCTTATACCTCCCTGCCGGAGTTACCCCCTGATTTATTGTAACCTTTTCTTATCATTTACTTTATTTTTTAGCAGGCGCAAACTTTCTGTGATTTGCTTTCCTTATTAATTCTTAAACATATTTTGTATGAACAAAAATATTTTTGCTCATGCAAAGAGAGATTTACCGGCAGGTATTGTGGTTTTTTTAGTCGCCGTTCCTCTTTGCCTGGGTATTGCATTGGCCAGTGGCGCTCCATTCTTTAGCGGCATGATTGCCGGAATAGTTGGTGGTATTGTGATCGGATTTATAAGCAACTCCCCATTAAGTGTGAGCGGCCCTGCGGCGGGGTTGACGGCAGTTGTATTAGCATCAATAACTAAATTAGGCGCTTTTGAAACATTTTTACTGGCAGTAGTTTTCGCAGGAGTAATTCAGATAATACTTTCATTGATAAAGGCAGGAACTATTGCCAATTACTTCCCCAGTAATGTTATTAAAGGCATGCTTACAGCCATTGGTATTATTATTATTTTGAAACAAATACCCCATGCATTTGGATATGATAAAGACAGCGAAGGTGACTTTGCTTTTTTACAACCCGATGGAGAAAATACTTTCTCCGCCTTACTAAAACCTTTTGCTCATATTGATTTGGGAGCAACGCTTATCTGTTTAATTGCCATAACATTATTAATTTTATGGGAAAAGCCATTTATAAAAAAACATGTGAAATTAATTCCGGGAGGCCTGGTAGCTGTTGTTACAGCAGTATTGCTAAGTGAATTTGTTTTTTCAAACATTAGTATGCTGACAATTGCCCAGGAGCATAAAGTAAACGTGCCTGTAGCAAAAAACCTCGATGACTTTCTTGGCTTTTTTACCCTCCCCGATTTTTCGCAAGTAACAAACCCGGAGGTATATATTATTGCGTTAACGCTGGCCGCCGTTGCATCTATTGAATCACTGTTATGTATTGAAGCGGTAGATAAACTTGACACCGAAAAAAGAATTACCAATACAAACAGGGAGCTTGCAGCACAGGGCATTGGAAATATATTGAGTGGTTTAATTGGAGGCTTACCTGTTACCAGTGTAATCGTAAGAAGCTCTGCCAATGTAAATGCACAGGCAAAAACAAAACTTTCAACTATTTTTCACGGTATCTTATTATTAGTTTGTGTTGCTTTTATTCCGGTTGTGCTTAATAAAATACCCTTGTCGGCATTGGCAGCCATTCTTTTAGTAACCGGATACAAGCTGTGTAATCCAAAAGTATTTACGCAAATGATAAAAAACGGCAAATACCAATGGGTGCCTTTTGTAATAACCGTTGTTGCCATTGTTTTTACCGATTTACTTACCGGTGTTGGCATCGGTTTGGTAGTAAGCGTTTCAGCCATTTTAATTGGCAATTTTAAAAACTCCTATTTCTTTCATAAAGAGAATCACCACGAAGGAGATGCTATTCTGATTCACCTGTCGGAAGAAGTTTCTTTTTTAAATAAAGCAAGTATCCGGCAAACACTTGATGAGCTTCCGGAAAATTCTACAGTAATTATTGATGCTTTCGACTGTCAGTATATTGATTTTGATGTATTGGAAATTATAAGGGAGTTTAAAGATGAAAAAGCACCTGTAAAAAATATCAATTGCAAAACAGTAGGCTTTAAAGAAGAATATAAAATCGCCAATACCGATAATGTAAAATCAGTAAAGGAACTAATTCCGCGTTATCATTCTGTACTTGTTGAGGATTCAAAAAAATAAATTATAAACAATTAAAATTTTTTAAAAATGAGAACACATACTAAAGACACACAAGCCACTATAACCCCAGCAGCAGCATTGCAATTTTTGCAGGAAGGCAATAAACGGTTTGTAAATAATTTAAAGTTCAACCGTAATCTTTTGCAACAGGTAAATGAAACCAGGGATGGGCAGTGGCCATTTGCAGTAATACTAAGCTGTATTGACAGCCGTACCAGCGCAGAACTAATATTTGACCAGGGCCTTGGAGATGTTTTTAGCGTGCGTATTGCTGGCAATATTGTTAATGAAGATATTTTGGGCAGTATGGAATTTGCCTGTAAGGTTGCAGGGTCAAAATTGGTTGTGGTATTGGGGCATACCAAATGCGGCGCAGTAAAAGGTGCCTGCGACCATGTGGAGATGGGGAATCTTACTGCATTACTCTCCAAACTGCAACCCTCGGTAGAAAAAGAAATAACCACCCGGGAGAACCGTAATTCGGGAAACAGTGATTTTGTTGAGAATGTGGCTTCCATAAATGTAAAACAAATGGTAAGTGTCATTAAAGAAAGAAGTGTTGTTTTACATGAAATGATCGAAAAAGGAGAAATAGGCATTTGTGGTGCCATGTATAATGTGGAAACCGGCAACGTTGAATTTTATAAAGAAACTATTGCCGGGGTAAAACAAAACCCTGTTGAAGAACTTGTTTAACTACAAGGTTGTTTAAGAATAAGTAAAGTAAAATCCTGGCGGAGGCTTTAAACCCCGCCAGTGATTTTTTATTTAATGTAGGAATATGAAATTAATTTTTTCCTTAGCTTCATTACTGTTTTCAGTAATACTGTTTGCCCAAAACAACAGGCAAAGTGATTTTAATAATATTAACTGGGTTCAGGCGTTCGTAACAAAAAAGATCAGCCCAAAAACAGATTGGTTAATAGAATATCAATGGCGACGCACAAATGGGTTAACAGATTGGCAACAAGGGTTGTTCCGAACAGCGGTTCAATACAAACCTAATAGCAACTTTACTTTAGCAATTGGATATGCCCAGGCAGAAATATTTTCGTATGGAGATTTTCCTATTGCAGCAAATGGCAGTTTTCCCGAACACCGGATTTTTGAACAGGCCATCATCAAACAGAATATCAATAAATTTTCTATCAGTAACCGCTTTAGAATTGAGCAGCGCTGGTTGGGTAAAGTAGAAGCCGGAACCAACAGGGAAATTGAAAGCTGGACTTTTTTACATCGGTTTAGATATTTACTGAAGGTTCAATACCCCTTCAATAAAAAAATGTACGCCTGGCTTGGTAATGAAATATTTATTGGTGCAGGGAAAAACCTGGGCGTGAATATTTTTGATCAAAACAGGATTCATGCCAGCATCGGGTATAAAATAAACAACCATGTAAATATTGAATTGGGATACATAAATCAGGTATTACAACAGGGACGGGTAGTTAATAGCAAAACGATATTACAGCGAAACAATGGACTAACTTTAGCGTCAGCTATAAATTTTTAAATTATGACTTATGAAGTAATTATAGCCCTGTTATCATTAATAGCCCTGGAAGTAGTGCTGGGGATTGATAACATAATCTTTATTTCGATACTGGCTGATAAGCTTCCCGAAAACCAGAGAGATAAATTACGCCTTTGGGGTATTGGTTTGGCAATGGTAATGCGGTTGGTACTGTTAGTTGTTATTGCCTGGATAATGAAGCTTGATAAAACGTTGTTCAGCATTTTACAAAATGACATTAGCGCTAAAGATTTGATTTTAATCTCAGGCGGCTTATTCTTAATTTATAAAAGCGTTAAGGAAATTTATTATAAAACAGAGCAGTTAAAACAAGAACAACCAAAAGCAATTATAAAAGCAACCTTCAATCAATTACTCATTCAGGTTTTGGTGCTGGACCTGGTTTTTTCAATAGACTCAATTATTACAGCAGTAGGCATGGTTAACCAGGTGTGGGTAATGTATGTAGCTGTTATTGTTACAGTAATTATTATGCTTTTCGCTTCTAAGCCCATCAGCAATTTTATTACAAAACACCCTTCATTTAAAATACTGGCATTGTGTTTTTTATTGATAATAGGTATTTCATTAATGGCAGAAGGCCTTGATTTTAAGATACCCAAAGGATATATTTATTTTTCTATGGCCTTTGCTTTTTTAGTAGATGTGATACAAATGAAAACAGTAAAAAAACCCTAGAATATTTTTAGCAGGCTTTGTATCATCATACTCAAAAAATACCATCTATTTTGCTACCGGCGGGCATATCAAAAACAGGGTTGATGATACCGTCTCTCAGATCATATACCCAACCGTGCAGGTCGGGGCCACCTGTATTTTTCCATGCTTTCTGGATGATGGACGTTTTGACCAGGTTCAACACCTGTTCTTTTACATTTAACTCTGTTAAGCAATCAACTTTAGCATCTTCATCTGCGAGGGTATCTATCTCGTTTTTATATTGCCGGTAAACATTCTTAATATTCATCAACCAGTCATCTATTAAACCAAGGCTTTGGTTTTGCAATGCGGCTCTTATACCTCCGCAATTATGGTGGCCGCAAACTATTACATGTTTTACTTTTAAAACTTCAACTGCGTATTGCAAAACACTTAATAAATTCAGGTCATTATCTACTACCAGGTTGGCTACATTACGGTGAACAAAAATTTCACCGGGCTGGGTGCTGGTTATCTTATCGGCCGGTACACGGCTGTCGCTGCAGCCAATCCATAACATTTCGGGATTTTGTATTTCTACCAGCCGCTTAAAATAAGCCGGATCCGTTGCAACCATCTGGGCCGCCCATTCTTTGTTATCTTTTAATATTTTTTCGAAAGGTTTCATACTTGCAGACAAATGTACTTACCCTGCTTATGTAAAGCAAAAATGATTTAAACTCCCGAAACACGAATCAAATTAAACAAACAAATCAATATTGCAATTATATTTTCTGCATCACAACCAAGCAAGTATATTAATGGAGATTAACAGATTGATGACGGTAGAGAGGCAAACATATTTTACATACCCATATCTTAAATATTCAAAAGAGAAGGATTAACCATCCTGTTGATTTTTTTTGATACATTTAATAAAACAATATCCATTTCTTAGAACGGGATATTAATAACCATTCAAATAATTTACAATGAAGAAGTTTAAAAAAGGGATAGTGCCGGACCTGGCTTTTAAAAAAGCAATAAAGAAACCTATACCGGTGCGTTGCATTCAAATTAACGAGCCATTTGAAGTACAAACCCTGGAAGGAATAATGAAAGGACAGCCAGGTGATTGGTTAATGATTGGTGTGAATGGGGAAATGTATCCCTGTGCAAAAGATATATTTGAAAAAACCTATGACCTGGAAAATTAAATGTTTAATCCCCCGCAGGCACTTATAACCTGGCCGGTAATGTAATTACCCATATCGCTGGCTAAAAATAAACACACATTGGCAATATCTTCTGTTTTTGCAAATCTTCCTAATGGAATGTCGGCCTTATATTTTTCAGCCCCTTCCCCTTCTTTTAAATAACTCGTCATATCTGTTTCTACAAAACCAGGGGCTACAGCATTACAGCGGATATTACGGCTACCCAATTCTTTTGCAATACTTTTTGTAAAACCAATGATGCCTGCTTTGCTGGCTGCATAACTGCTCTGGCCTGCATTTCCCATTTCGCCAATAACACTGCTCATGTTAATGATGCTGCCGCTTCTTGCTTTCATCATGGGTCGTATTACCTGCTTGGTCATATTGAAAACGCTTTTTAAATTTACCTGCATTACATCATCCCATTGTTCGGGTGTCATACGCAGCAACAGATTATCTTTTGAGATACCGGCATTGTTTACACAGATATCTATTGTGCCAAAATCCTTTAATACATCATTTACCAAACTTTCACAGGCAGCAAAATCACCGGCATTACTTTGGTAAGCTTTTGCTTTTACCCCCATTGAAATTAATTTTTCTTCGAGAGCTTTAGCTTTTTCTGTACTGCCGTTGCTTATATAAGTAAAAGCCACATTACAACCCTGTGCTGCAAATTTTATGGCAATACCTTCTCCTATGCCACGGGCTGCACCGGTTATGATCGCCGTTTTTCCTTCAAGTAATTTCATATAAAAATTTTAAGTCAATAGCAAAGTAACAACTAATACCATTAACCGATAAACATACAGAATAAACAAATTAAAAATAAACAAATAAACAAAAGCTTTGGGAATAATCCAGACCCATTTCTGCCCATAAAATCTTTTGAATGCAATACTTACAATAAATAAGTCCAGGAGCATCTGAAAATACTGCACCCGGTAATTTTCATCATAAAAAAAAGAAGCCGATTCCCTGTTGATCAGTTCGGCAATAAATGATATAAACGGAACCACCAGAAAGTGCAGTGCAATAAACAGGGAGCCTAATTCAAGGCTGATGATAAAATGATCAAAAAAATATTTCTTTGTTCTGAAGAATAAAAGGAGAACAAAGCTTGCGGAAATAGGAATTAAAACAAACAATCCTATTTTGGATATGGAAGACGATTTGCTGTTATAGATTTTTACAAGTTCAGAAAACTCAATATGCCTGGTTTCCATTTTGGCCTTCGCTAAAGGAATGGAAGCCCAGGTAAAGCCATACTGTTTGTTGAGGTAGGAATCAAGTTTCATATTCAATCCCGGAAAACGGGGAAACAGCAGATAGAGTATCACCAAAACAAAAAAGAAAGAAACCGGTTTGAAATATTTTTTCCGGATGCCATTACAATAATCCAGGGAAAGCTTACCCGGTTTTGTAAAAACAGTCTTCAGCGTTACTAAAAAACTACCTTCAAAATGAGTAAAAAAATGAAAGGCTTCAGTAAAGATACTTTTCAGGCTCTTGTCTTTATCTGTATAAATCTTTTCGCCACAGGCATTGCAAAATTTGCCGGAAAATTGATTATTACAATTTTTACAAGTAACCTGTTGCATGTTTTGAAGGTTATATTTTTATTGCAAGTACTTCTTCTACAATTATACGCTCATTACTCAATCTTGGCACTTTATGTTGGCCACCCAGCTTTTCTTTGCTTTTCAGCCATTCAGTAAATGTTCCCCTGGGTAATATATGCACTATGGGCAGGCGCAAAGCAATGTCTTTATAACGCTTGGCTTCATAGTCGCTGTTAATATTTTTCAGCTCATTGTCCAACTCATAAATAAACCGATTGATGTCTTCCGGTTCTTTATCAAATTCAATAAGCCATTCATGTGTACCATTATTTTCTTTCGTGAAATAAACAGGTGCTGCAGTGTAATCATTAACCACCGAGTTTGTCTTTTCTGCTGCAACCGCAATCGCTTTATCACTATTGTCAACAATCACTTCTTCACCAAACGCATTCATATAATGTTTAAGGCGACCGGTTATCTTAATATTATAAGGATTCAGATTCGTAAATTGAATGGTGTCACCAATTAAATACCGCCATAACCCGCCGGTTGTACTCATTACGAGGGCGTAATTTTTTCCAACAACCACATCTTTTAATCCAACAGTTAAGGGCTTTTTATTTCCATACTCCTCTACAGGCATAAACTCATAAAAAATACCATGTTCGGTAAATAACAGCATACCATCATCATTAGGGCTAACCTGGGCAGCAATAAAGCCTTCGCTGGCGTTATAAATTTCCAGGTAATTTATTTTACCACCGATGATTTTATCAAACTGTTCCTTGTAGGGAACAAAGGAAACTCCGCCATTGATATAAAGCTCCAGGTTAGGCCACACTTCTTTTATGGTTGATTTGCCTTTTATTTCTAAAATACGTTTTAATAAAAGGATCGTCCATGTTGGTACACCAGCCAACGATGTAACGTTTTCGCCAGCAGTAACCTGTGCCAGCTTTTCAATTTTATCTTCCCATTCATCCAGCAGGGCAACGCTAAGTTCGGGAGTGCGTATCCACTGGCCCCAGAACGGAGAGTTTTGCATGAGCACCGCACTGAGGTCACCGTATTGTATCTCTTCATTTACTTTGCTGATCTGGTGTGAACCGCCAACTACCAATCCTTTACCAGTTAACAGGTCGCTGGATGGAAAATTTTTGTAATAATTACTTAACAGGTCTTTACTTGCCTTAAAATGATTATCCTGTAAACTTTCTTCGCTGATGGGAATGAATTTACTTTTATCGGATGTGGTGCCTGAAGATTTTGCAAACCATTTAACCGGAGTATTCCACAAAATGTTCTCTTCGCCATTCATCATGCGAAGTATGTAGGGCTTTATATCGTCATACTCATGTATGGGCACATTTTTTTTAAACTCTTTTAGGGTAAACAGTTTTGAAAAATTGTATTTTCTGCCAAACTCGGTGTATTGTGCTGCTGTAACCAATTCCTGTAACACTTCACGCTGTGCTGCTTCTGGATGGTTGCTCCAGTTCTCTATGCGCCACAAACGCATACGGGCTAATTTAGATATGGCGGGAGAGAGAAGTTTCATTTGACTACCAAGATAAATAATTATCGGGCAGCTTCATCATGTAAATAATCCTTGCGTTTTAATTCAAAGTTTTTACCCAGGTATAAACGGCGAACCTGTTCATCGCCAGCCAACTCTTCGGCTGTGCCGTGTGTAAATATTTTTCCGTCAATCAGCAAGTAAGCCCTGTCGCAAATAGACAATGTTTCGTTTACATTATGATCAGTAATAAGAATTCCAATATTCCTGAATTTTAGTTTAGCTACAATGGCCTGTATATCTTCAACAGCAATCGGGTCAACCCCGGCAAAGGGCTCATCCAGTAAAATAAATTTAGGGTCAACTGCTAAAGCACGGGCAATTTCTGTTCTTCTTCTTTCACCACCACTCAATGTATCTCCGTTATTTTTTCTTACCAGTTGTAAATTAAATTCATTAAGCAGGGTCTCCAGCTTCTCTTTTTGCTGATGCTTACTGAGTTTTGTCATTTCTAAAACAGCCAGTATATTGTCTTCTACACTAAGCTTGCGAAAAACGCTGGCTTCCTGCGGCAGGTAGCCAATTCCCATCTGCGCCCTTTTATACATGGGTAATTTGGTAATGTTGATATCGTTTAAAAATACTTCACCTTCATCTGGTTTTACCAACCCTACCACCTGGTAAAAAGAAGTAGTTTTACCAGCCCCATTAGGGCCTAATAAACCAACGATCTCCCCCTGCTTCACATTAAAGGAAACCTTGTTTACTACCGTACGGCTTCCGTAAACTTTTACAAGGTCTTTGGTTTGTATAGTTAAATTCAAAATAATGTATTTGTTACAAAAATAGTGTAAACCTACAAAAGGCTGATTGAGCCATTATATTTAACAGCAGTTTGGGTAATGGTTAATACCTGTTGATTAATTTTAAAATAAGCAACTAATGCAAATCATCAGATTTTAGATTAAATTTAATAATTAATGCCTTCATAAATATGCTATATATAATGCGGACTAAATTTTTCGTTTTTACTTTCATTTTATTCGCTGGAGGATCACTGCTTAGTTCGTGTCAGAAAGAGATTAACCTTACCACAGGTAGTGGCAGCCCTGCTACGCCGGTTAACCAGAAACCCAAAGTAGGAACTGTATGGACCTACCTCTATACCAAATACTATTCATTTGGCGGCGTTTTTAGTATAGCTACAGTTGTATATAAAGCTGCCAGCGAAGAAACACTTGGGGGCGAAAAATGGCTTAAGGTAATTGACCAGGCAACTGGCGCAACCGTGTATTTATTAAACGAAAAAACCGGCGCCCTGTATCAATACACAAACAACAGTTCTAATTTGTTTTTTAAATACCCTGCTGTAGTAAATGATTCATACAGTACTTACAATTCGGGGTCAAGTGAAGATTTTACGGTTAAGGAAGTGAATGTAACCTTATCTACCGGCCTGGGGGATATTGTGGTAAACCATTATGAGGGTAGTTCAGGAGGGTCTTTAAAGGAAGAGTTGTGGTATAATGAGAATGTATGGATTGCCTGGCAGTATGTTTATTTTCAACCACCTTTTGGGGCGCCCTTATTCCGGATCAGCACTTTATTCCTTCAAACCATTACTTACTAATTACACAAACTTTAATTGTTTGACATAAGGATCATTTGCATTTTTGCTAATGTTTAGCGGCTTGCTTATGTTTGCACAATTAATTTAACCGATGAAAGTAACAGATCATATTGCCCAGGCAAAAAGCACTTTAATATCTTTTGAAATCTTACCTCCGCTCAAAGGAAAAGGTATCCAGTCTTTATACCAGCACCTTGATCCGCTGATGGAGTATAAGCCGGCTTACATAAATGTGACCTATCACCGAAGTGAACATGTATTTAAAAAAAATGCAGATGGCAGCTTTCAAAAAGTTATAATTCGTAAAAGACCAGGCACTGAAAGTATTTGTGCATCAATCATGAATAAATACAGTGTGGATACAGTGCCGCATTTAATTTGCGGGGGCTTTGGTATCAATGAAACAGAAGATGCACTGATAAACCTGCACTATCTTGGTATTGACAATGTGTTGGTGTTGCGTGGCGATGCTGCAAAAAATGAGAACGCTTTTTTACCCGAACCGGGCGGACACAAATACGCAAGTGAGCTTTTAAAACAGGTCGTTGATCTTAATGCAGGCATATACCTGGAGGAGGACCTTAAAAATACCAGTAAAACAAAATTCTGTATTGGTGTTGCGGGTTATCCTGAAAAGCATTTTGAAGCACCTAACATGGAAAGCGACCTGCACTACTTAAAACTAAAAGTAGATATGGGTGCTGAATATATAGTAACTCAAATGTTTTTTGACAATGAAAAATTTTATGCCTTTGTAAAAGCTTGCCGGGATGCTGGAATAACTGTACCAATTATACCAGGGCTTAAACCC
Source organism: Ferruginibacter sp. (assembly GCA_040007795.1). Lineage (GTDB taxonomy): Bacteria > Bacteroidota > Bacteroidia > Chitinophagales > Chitinophagaceae > Ferruginibacter. The sequence goes on along the minus strand of JBDTUK010000019.1, from coordinate 9,179 downwards.
ATTTATAGCATCAACCAATTAACCATGCTGCCAAAGGTTTTCCATATTGATATACCAACAGCACTTAGTAAAGAAATTATAAAATGTAAAACACCTGAAGCTATTGAACAGGTTGGAACAGAGTGGCTGCTTTTTCAATCGCAGGAACTGAAAAATTTCGGCGTACCGATACTACATTATTACACGTTGGGCAGGCCACAGATTGTGGGCAATGTAGTAAAAGAAATCATTTAAAAATAAAGTCCCCGCAATTGCAGGGACTTTATCATTTTCATTGTAGTTTATAATTTACCTAAAGGAATACCAATAGAAAAACTAAGTGTGCGGTACTTGTTTTTATCGTTTGCGGTATTGTTACTTTCTGTTGAATTGATCTTGGCAAGGCCTAATCCGTAATTTGCTTTTATTATCACGTGTTCAAATTCAAAACCACCGCCGACATTTAATCCGAAATCAAAACGTTTTAGTTTATTATAAGCGGCATCATCCTGTTCCGATGTGAACGGATCATCATTACTGAATTTTATATCCCTGGAAGATGAAGACATTAACGGGCCGATCTTAGATTCTGTTCTGGATTTTCCGCCAACCCCAATTGCTGCATATGGACCAGCATTAAAAAAGATAGCCGATTTTTTTTGCAAAGGAATTTTTACAACCGCATTTAACGGAACCTGGATGTAAAGCGGATTAAACTTCGTTTTTACATAATCATTTCCGCTGTTAAAGTAAGTCTCTGCTTTAGAACCGTGGCCAGTTAATAAAACACCTGATTCGATATCAAATGAAGATGATATTCCAAACCTTGTTAACAAACCCACATTAAAAGAAGGAAGTATGTTATTTTTTTCTGTTTGCCCGCTATTGGTCTTGGTAATATTAGCAAGGTTTAACCCTCCCTGAATATATACCTGCGCATTTGCACTTGTTGCTATCACTGTTGTTAATAATAATCCTGTCAATAATTTTTTCATCTTTAAAATTTAGGTAATAAAATTTCGACAGCCATATGTATAAATAATTATACATTTTAAGTAGTCGAATTTGTTGTTTCAGACCTACATAGACAAAAAGCCTGCCACAGAACTGTGAGCAGGCTTTCAATTGTAATAGCAATGTCATTACTTAAGTAACGACATAAATACATTTTCATTTACTTTAACAGGATATTTCTTTTTTAATTCGTTGATCCATCTTTCTTCCAGGATATTTTGATAATCATTTATAACAAGCCCCTTGGCTTCATCAAAATTCCTTTGCAAATTAGCGGCATATTGTTTTACTATTTTGGCAAAACTTGCTGTGCCGTCAGCAGGATTAACAATGATCTCGGTAATAAATCCCGCCGATGATTTTGGATCAACAGTTACAGGAATCTGCGAAAGCTCAAATCTTCCGGAATCGGCCTGCAAAGTATTATTAGCTTCTTCTGCAATCTTTTTCCATTCTTTTCCTCCCTTTAATGCGTTTCTTGTAGCTTCTGCAATAGTTTTGTTTGAACAGTTGAAAAGAATAATATCAGCACTGGACGCCCACAGGTACTTTGTTTTATTTTCATTGTAATGTTTTAACAGGCCAAGGGTATCATTAGTTGCTTTTCCCCAGATATTTCTTTCCATTATTTCAAAAAGAACATTGCCATCTTTAAACTCCTCCATCTGGTACCGAAAATCGGCACTGTAATCTTCCAGGTGTTTTTTATAATACTCCATACTTGCATTTGCAATAAACCTTTCTGATAATACAGTATAGCTTTCGCCCTGGTAAAGCTCTGCATTACCTTTATAAGCCCTTATAAAATCCAGCCAGTCTTTACCGGTAATTTTTGTTTTGGCAAAACTGTAAACAGGTTTGTTGTTTATTGGATAAAGCGTGGCATTATCAGTTTCGGAAGAAGGATTTGCAATAACACTATCAGCGTATCGAAACAGGTCTGCATCTGAAACGGCCCCCGTTTTTTTAAAGCTTATTTGTTTTATAACTTCTTTTGCAAACAGTTCTTTTGCATTAATTATCCTTGAATCCTGCTGTAATTTTTGTTTCAACTCAAACACGAAAGCATTATCATTTTTATCTGTAGGTACCGGTGTTTGTGATAACCTTTTTACAATATGATACCCGTACTGGGATAAAAATGGTTTACTTATTTCACCGTCACGGGTTAACTTAAAAACCTCTTTTTCAAACGAAGGTTCAAATTTGCCTGAACCAAATTCCGGAAGTTCCCCGCCGGCGCCATAAGTTATTTTGTCATCACTGAATCGCCTTGCTAAAATTGCAAAGTCGCTTCCTTTTTGTAATAACAGGTAAACCGAATCCGCCTTTTTACTCAACAATATTTTATCGGCTGCCTGTTGTTCCGGAGGAGTAGCCAGTAAGATCTGGGCAATCTTCCATTTGCCAACAGCTTTTCTTTCATCAATAACTTTAAAAACATGCCAACCCTTTTTAGATCTATATGGTTTGCTTGATTGGCCAACACCTAAATTGTAAATAATGTTTTCGTATTCGTATGGTACAGTAAAAACAGTAATAAAACCAATATCAGTCTGCCTGATCTTTATAGATTGAGCATCTATTAATTTTTCATAATCGGTATTACCTGCTGCCAGGGATGAGTATAAGCCTGAAATTGCTTTATATGATTTCATTGTGTCTTCGGGGCCTAAGGTTACGTCACCAGGAACAAAAAAATGTAAAACATGCAGATCTTTCTGGCTGCGGATAAAGGCTTCGGCAAGCAGGTTGTTAACCTCTTTCTCATTGTTTAAATAACTTTCCTCTATCTGGCTGCGAAAACTCTGTGCATCAAACTGCAGCTGGGGTAAAGTGTCCAGCCGCAATTCAAGTGCGGCATTTACTTTTAGTTTAAATTTTATATACAGGTCAAGATATTCCCTTAATGCTTTTTCTTTATCGGTTACCGGTGTTTTATTTTTATTGTAAGCCCTGATAAACTCGTCTTTATCTACAGCAGAATTTCCATAAGTAAATAAAGTTTGTGATAAAACAACAGAAGAACAACAGGCAAAAACAAAAAGCAAATAAATTTTTTTCATCAGTTAATATGTTTTAATTCGAAGAGTTTTTACTCCATTTTACCTGCAACAGGTCGTTTAATTGCAGCCAGGTTAGTTTTTTTCCGATAATACGTTTATCCTTATCCAGCAAATATAAAGTGGGGGTCATGGTAATATCATATAGTTGACGAAAGCTTGGTTTTTGTGCAGCCAGATCTGCAGCTTCCATTTCTTTGGTTTTGTAAACATGTGTCCAGTCAGAAAGATTGTGGTCTTTAATGAAGCTTATCCATTCAGGTTTTACATTCTCTTTTCCTTCGGGTGTAAGTACTGCATAAATTTTTACATTATGGCTTTTCCAGCTGGCCCGGTATATTGAATCCAGCCTGGGGACCTCTTCTTTACAATGACCACAATTAGGATCCCAAAAGCAAACAACCGTATAATCGGCGCTTAAATTATATAGAGGAGATGGTTTATCATTGGCATCAAGCATTTCCAGGTCTGCACCTTTATCGCCAATTAAATTAGCCATTAGCATATAAGCTCTCCGGCTGATACCTTCCATCTGTTTTTCATTCAGCCACTTGCTCAAACCCTTGCTGTGATATTTTTCAAAGAGATGAACAAACACCGCATCCTGTCCCATATATTTTGGGTTGATGTATTCATCCGTAAGCCAGTTGAGTAAAAATTTGTACATCTCCGGCGCTGATCTTGCCAGTAATAATTTATAATCCACATCTTTTATAATACTATCGGATGCCGGCGAAATAACTTCCCTGTAATACCGCTCCAGCTTTTTTAAAAAGAACGGTGTACGGATTATCCGGTCGTCCATAAAAGTTATTCCATCCCAGTAATGATTTTTGTATTCATTGTAATTATTGATGGAATCCTGTTTTGTAACCGCAACAGCCGAAGGATAAACCGGGTCCTTCATGGCATTTAATAAGGCTGCCATCATAGAGGTGGGCTGGTTTTTTATAATTCCTTCACGGTAATCAGTCAATTGTTTATTGTAAGTATTATAATTATTTGCATGAAGCGTTGAATCTGTCAGGTTTAACGAATTCACGTAAGCATTCCGCTCCTGTTCTAATTGTTTTCCCTTTACAGCGGTAAATTTTTGATATTGGACATATAAAATATTGTCTTTAGTTCCGGTTACTACAGTTTTATTGATCATATCGGTAGTATCAATAACTACAGATATGGTCTGCTGCTTATCCATTAAAAACTCAACCCTTAATCGTTTTCCGGGCAGAAAAATGGCATAAATACCAGAAGGCAGTTTGGCGGCACCTTTAAAAACAGCCGTTCCTTTACTGCTTATAGCAGCAGAATCTGCAATATTAAAATTGTTGCCCATGTAATAGGTCAGGTAGGTGATCCCACTTTTAAAAGCTGGAGCCTGCAGGTTGATCTGGTAGCCCTGGCTGAAAGCCGTATTAAAGGCAATTGCGGCAAAAAAGAAAACAAAGTATTTTTTCATTGTATTTTTTGGTTAGCAAATGTATTTAAAATCGTTGGTTAATGGTTACCTATCGGTATTTACACCACTTAACAATTACAAATCGTTAACAAAACAAATTTGATGATTTATACGGTATTTTTGCTGCTGTGAGAAAAAAAAATAAGAAGATAATACTGGAGAACCTGTTGATCACCGGTTATGCAGCTGAAGGAAAAGCCCTGGCAAAACAAGAGGGGAAAGTGATCTTTATATCGGGTGCAGTACCCGGTGATGTGGCAGATGTGTTACTTATAAAAAATAAAAAAGATTGGGCTGAGGGCAGGGCTATACAAATTAAAGAATATTCCAAAGAAAGGGTTGATCCTTTTTGCAAACATTTTGGTGTGTGCGGTGGATGTAAATGGCAGATGTTGCCTTATGAAAAGCAATTGGTTTACAAACAACAGGAAGTTGAACAAAACCTCAGGCGCATTGGTAAAATTGATTTGCCGGAAATTTTACCAATAATCGGAGGGGCAGATACAACACATTATCGAAATAAATTAGAATTTACTTTTAGTAACAAAAGGTATTTATTACCCGAAGAGATAGCCTCCCCAAACCCCTACGAAGGAGGGGCTTCTGAAGACCCTGATAATGCATTAGGTTTTTCCGAATCTTCAGACGCTAAAAATCCCCCCTTGGAGGGTGGGGGGGCTCTGGGTTTTCATGTACCCCGTATTTTTGATAAGGTGATTGATATACAGGAATGTTTTCTGATGGACGATGTGAATAACCAGGTGAGAAATACCATTCGTTCATTTGCGTTGAAAAATTATTTTTCTTTTTACGACATACGGGAACATACTGGCTGGCTTCGAAATATTATTATAAGGCTTTGCACAACCGGGGAACTGATGGTTAACATCTGCCTGAATTATGATGCTGAAGAAGATAGAAAAAAACTGTTTGATTATTTGCTCGAAAAAATTCCGGCCATAACTACTTTGTTGTTTACCATTAATCCTAAATGGAATGATAGCATTTATGATCTTACACCACAAGTATATTTTGGTAAAGGCTATGCCATAGAAAAGCTGGATGATTTTAAATTTAAGATATCTGCCAAATCATTTTTTCAAACTAATACCAAACAGGCTGAGAAATTATACAGCATAGCAAGAGATTTTGCCGGGCTCACTGGAAATGAGATTGTATATGACCTGTATTGTGGTACCGGCAGCATCGGCATTTTTGTAAGCAAAGGCGCAAAAAAAATAATTGGTGTGGAAGTAATAGAAGAAGCGATTGCAGATGCTAAAGAAAATGCAGCGCTAAATAATATCAATCATGCAGCCTTCTTTGCCGGAGATGTAATTAAGATATGTAATGACGAATTCTTTTCTCTTCATGGAAGGCCGGATGTGATCATAACCGATCCTCCCCGTGTAGGGATGCATGAAAAACTGGTAAATAAACTTTTGGAAATTGCAGCACCTAAAATTGTTTATGTAAGCTGCAACACAGCAACACAGGCCAGGGATATAGCGCTGCTGAGTGAAAAATATTCAGTAGAAAAAATACAGCCGGTAGATATGTTTCCCCATACACACCATATTGAATGTGTAGTGTTGCTGAAATTGAAATAAGTATTTAACCACTAAATTTGCAAAATGGCTTTTAATAATTATGGAAACAGGTTTCAACAAACCACACCGGTAGTATTGAATTTAATAATCATTAATGCGCTGGTATTTTTTGTCCAGGCTTTTTTTGATGGCCCTGACGAAGAGATAACCAGGAAGATCGCTCTTTTCCCTTACAACGACCCGTCCTTTAGACCCTACCAACTGGTAACACATATGTTTGCGCATGGAGGTTTTTTCCATTTGTTCTTTAACATGTTTGTGTTGTGGATGTTTGGAAGTATGCTGGAAAGGGTATGGGGGCCAAAGCGTTTTTTTATTTTTTATTTTGCCTGTGGACTGGCTGCAGGAGTTGCCCAATTATTATTACAAAACGCACCTGCAGTAGGCGCATCAGGTGCCATTATGGGCTTGTTTGCTGCATTTGCCTATCTTTTTCCAAATACACAATTGATCATATTTCCAATTCCTGTTCCGGTAAAAGCTAAATACGCTGTTGCTATCATGGCAGCGTTTGATCTGTTTGGTGGTGTATATTCTGCCGGCAGCAATATTGCTCACTTTGCACATTTGGGAGGATTGGCCATGGGTTTTATATTGGTGCTGATATGGAATAAGACCAATAAAAAAACTTTCTATTAAAACTAACATTTGGTTGATTTAACTGTTTGTAATTTTACAGGATAAAGCTTTTTATTATTATGGGTGAATCAGACAGGTACAAGGAGTATAAAATAAAAAAGCAACGATTTACTTTGGGGCAAGCTGATAATGCACTGATGTGGCTCTTTGTGTTCAATGTAATTTTCTATTTAATATTACTCACCATAAAAGTCGGCCTCTCGGTTAACGAGCAATCACAAAATGTTTTTTATACACAGGTGGCAAACTGGTTTCAGCTGCCCGCAAGTATTACTAAGCTCAGCCAAAGGCCCTGGGCGGTGCTCACCTATATGTTCAGCGATGTTGTTTTATTCCGTGCAATAAGCAACATGTTATGGTTGTGGGCTTTTGGGTCCATTCTTCAGAATTTAACCGGCAATAAAAAACTGATACCGGTATATTTATACGGAGGTTTTGCAGGCGCCTTCTTTTTTATTTTAGCCAGCTATTTAATTCCTGCAAACAAAGCTGCAATAGATACAGCCGGTTTACTGGGCGCCAATGCAGCTGTAATGGCCGTGGCGGTTGCTGCTACTATCATTGCACCAGACTATCGTTTTTTCAGGCATATCAGGGGCGGAATTCCGATATGGGTGCTTACTGTTTTTTATATTGTGATTGACCTTGCCGGTATAGCTTCACAAAATGCAGCACTGGCCATTGCACATATTGGTGGGGCAATAGCAGGTTTTTTATTCGTGCTTTTATTACGTCGTAAAATGGATGGCAGCGCATGGATGAATAATTTGTATAGCTGGTTTATCAATCTTTTTAATCCCGATAAAAAAAAGAAAGGCTACTCAGCAAAAGAAAAAGTTTTTTATAATACCGGTAACAGAAAACCCTTCAGCAAAACTTCCAATGTTACCGAGCAGCGGATTGATGAGATTCTGGACAAGATCAATCAAAAAGGCTATCAGTATCTTACCGAAGAAGAAAAAGCCGTCCTTAAAAGAGCAAGCGAAGAGTAAACTATTTAACCCGTTGACCACTCATCAATTTAGCAGCCGGCATTTATTTCAAATCGTATCTTTATAACATGCCAAAAAATCTTTTCCGCAGGCTGACGAAAAAATTTTTCATTCTTACCAATATTTTTTTGGCATTGCTTTTTTTATTGGGTTGTTATGGCTATTGGTTCAATCCAAAATATTTCTGGCCTGTTGGATTTCTTACTTTATCTGCCTTTTATTTTTTACTGTTACTCATAGTATTTTTTATTTTCTGGTTATTTGTAAAGCCACGCCGGTCGCTTATTTCACTCATTGCTATAGCGCTTGCTTATGGATCTGTCCAAAACATTTTACCCTTCAGGTTTTCCAGTTCGTTTGATATGAACAAACCAGATAAAACCTTACGGGTAATGACCTGGAATGTGGCACAGTTCAATGTGCTTAACGATAAAAAACATCCGGAAGGAAAGAACCAGATGTTTGACATTATAAATAATTGCCGGCCTGATATTGCCTGTTTCCAGGAGATGGTAGCGGAAGACAGTACAATAAAAAATCACGGGCATATTGATGAGTTTTTAGATAAACTTAAATTCCCGGATTATTTTTATTCTTATAACAGCAAAGAAGATTTTTGGGGGTATGCTCATTTTGGGATCATTATCTTTTCTAAATACCCCATCATCAATAAAAAAACAATTTCTTTTTATCCCAATGATTATAACTCAATTTTTCAGTATGTGGATATTGTAAAAGGAGCCGATACGATCCGGGTGTTCAATGTGCATTTACAATCTTTAAGATTCAGCCGGGCTAATTTGAAATACATTGAGGAGCCGACAGTTGAAAAAGAGAATGCCATCAAGGAGTCGAAAAGTATTATTGGAAAATTTAAAAACGGCTTTTTAAAAAGGCAAATACAGGCCGACAGGATACGGGCCGAAATGGAAGAAAGTCCATACCCGGTTATCATAACCGGCGATTTTAACGATGTTCCCAATAGCTATGCTTATCATACCATTGGTAAGGACATGAAAAATGTTTTCGTAGAAAAGGGCAGAGGATTGGGCAGGACCTTTACCGGCATTTCGCCTGTTTTACGGATCGACAATATTTTTGTTGACAATAAATTTGAGGTACAGCAGTTTTTACGCATCCCAAAAAAGCTGAGCGACCATTTTCCCATCATTGCTGACCTGCAATTGCCTGCAAGGAAGTGAAACAGACTTGAACAAAAAGTAATACCTTAGTAATCTGCATGACAAAGTTCACTCCATACCAAGTTTTCTGTTGCCCTTGCGGCATAGCTTAATATCTTTGTAAAAAATTTACATTTACATTTAATTGTTGCACATTGCTAAAAAAGCACAAGTGAGTGACACAACAATATTGAATAGAATTACACAAGCCTGTATCAAAATAAAAAAATGGCATTAAAAAT
>JBDTUK010000018.1:0-12173 GCA_040007795.1 Ferruginibacter sp. | reverse complement strand
ACTGCATTAACTAATGTATGTTGTTTATCTGGATTAAAATTTTTATCCATGTGTGCTGATAAATTTTGTTGTCAAAGATATTTAAAATATAATGCCCGTAGTATTTATGCAGAATGAGTCAATAATAAGGCTAAAACTGGATCTGGAAGCTTCCAAAAATACCAAACTGGTTTCGTTTGCCTGCATAAGCCGGGGAAGGGGAAACCCTCCAGACAAAATCGAGGCGAAGTACTTTAAAGATATTATCTATACCTGTACCGATCTCAACATAAGACTTGCCATTTAATGTTTTAAATGCAGGTATCTTATTGTTTGCAGTATCTAAGAAATAATTGATAGCGCTGTTCTCGTTGCTTAAAGAACCCCAGAGTGTTTTTACATTCCAGAACTGCCGCCATTTTAATTTACGGGTAATGGGTATAAAACGGAACAGGCCGGAACCAATATTGTGTTCTACATTAACACCTGCATATTTATCACTTAGGTATTCAAAACGGTTCATGAGGTTGTATGAATTACGGTTGTAATAATAAAGATCATTACCCGGGTGATTCTCTAAGTTGGTAAATGGAACTGCACCGGTTATTTGACCTGCATAAACTTTATAAGACAATGTACCGTAGGGAGATATTTTCATGAAATCTTTTATCAATGCGGAGTACTTGGTGTAATTATACGCACTGTTAAAAACACCTGATATGCCTTTGGCAATCATTACTTCCACGATCGGGTACTTTGTACCTAACGAATACCGGTTATAATCAGTTTCAATAAAGCGCTCTAAATAAGCGAAGCGTAATTTTAATGCTACTTCAAAATTAGCTAAAGGAGTGCCGCTGCTCACGGTGTAATTTGTTTTTGCAGGTAAGTTCAGCAGTGGTGTGTATTGCCTGTGTGCAACAAACCATTCAGTAGAAAAACCTTTGCCCAGTTCATTAAATACTTCAAAGCTCAGATCCTTAACCTGTATAAATTTCCTGGTGGTATTAGGTTTCCTGATGGCTAAAGAAAAAATATTATCCTGGCTGACTTCTCCAACCTGGCTGATGCCATTATCTACATCATTGGAATAAGCAAGGTGCAGGCGGATACGTTTGGGGTCTCTTTTTAATATCCAGAATGCCTCCGCTTTACCTTTTAATTTTTTATCTCTTGTTCCATAAGCTAAATATCCGTGCAGGTAAATATTTTTATTAAAGCCGGTATTGGTTCCCAAATCAAATCTAAAGCGTGTGCCTTCCCATTGGTTTCCGCTGATCCAGTTGAACCAGGGCCCGATCTCAAAATTGCCGATATTCCTATAACCTCCTGCAAAAAATTTTAAATTACGCTGAAGCTTTTGATACTTAGGCATGGCTAAGATTTTATCAATGGTAGTGTAAATTGCTTTTTCATTTTTTGATAAAGTATCATGCCGCAGTGTATTCCATGTAGAGTCAGATTTTTCCGCAACAGATTTTTCTGATTTTAATAATTCTTCAATATGCTGTTCTTTAAAAGCATTGGTTAAAGAATCGCTGTTGATGACGATATTTTTATACGAAGTTGTTTTTCGGCCAATAAGGGTAATTGAGTTTTTGCCCAGCACCCTGAAATCGGCAAAGAATTTATCACGGTTTAAAAAGATCACTGAATCATTGAGTGGCAGATATTCCTGGAATACGCTGATGCGATCAATGTAATTGATATTGGCATCCTTGCCCAGGTAAAGGGTAATTTTTGTTATCTGGAAAGTTTTTTCGGTAACCCAGGCATCACCTTCAAAAGTGTTTTCCCCAATCCGTTTTGGGCGGAATACAAAATGAAATAGTTTTTTGCCACTTACTACCTGGGTATCTGGTACAGTGAAGTTGTAATAAGAATCTCCCTTATCATTAAAGGGGCTGACAAAGTCTTTATCCATCACATTCACAAAATTGCTATAGATACTTACATTCTGATCCATTACACCAAGCAGGCGGCTAAAACTTTCATTTTTAAAACCCTTGGTATTAGTGGCCTTAATATTCTCATAAATTTTTTTCGGATTATTTTGGTAAGCATAGTCACTCAGGCTTTCTGTAAGATAGGCTGGTAAAAAAGGTACAGCTTCAGAAGTGCTGTCAATATTATCGAAAATAAAACCGAAAGATTTTAATATAAAATTCTTTCTTGCCTTGGTTGCATTAAAATTCTTAATGTCTACTTCCAGTTTATTATAAGCTTCGTAACCAAAATTTTTAAGATCATACCTGTTGTACTGTTTCTTTTTGCTCATTATTTTTTTCCATAAATAAAGGCCCTTATTAACTTTAGATCTTACCACCACTACATTATTCGGTCCGCCACGTTGCAGTTGAATATTCAGGGGCTTATTATCCTGGAGCTGGGTTACCGCAATTTTATACTGATCAAATCCAATATAGCTTACAACTAATGTGTCTTTTGTAAAGTTGTTGAAATAAAAGGTAAAATTTCCTGCGCTGTCTGATGTTTTGCCGGCTTTGGATTTTACAAAATAAACAGAGGCAAAACTAACCGGTTCCTTGGTATGCCCGTCAATTATTTGCCCCGAGATGGTTATGCTTTGGCCAATGGCTGTGGAGGATATAAAAACAATAAGTAAAAATGCTATCGTATACCTGGTGATCTTCAAAATTTAAGTTTATGATTTTGGTAAGACACTAAAAGGGTTAAAGATATTTTATTTTTTGGCCAATTATCCTATTAAAATGTTAAGCCGCTGATGGATATCAGGTAAGAGGGGAGAATGTTACCTACAAAAAATAAAAAGCCGGTAATTATTTCGTTGCCATCATTTCTTTTAACTTCTTTTCGAGTTCAACTACTCTTTTTTCCAGTTCGGGAAGATTTCGGGCAATAGCCATACTTCTCATGGCTTTTGAATATTCGTAGGCATTGGTTCCGGATATTATAAGACCTTCTGTTTTGAAGGAACGGTTTACACCGCTCTGTCCGTTTATTTTCATATTATTTGCAATATTGATGTGCCCGGCCAGCCCAGCCTGTCCGCCAATTACTACTCCATTGCCAATTTTTGTACTGCCACTGACACCTGCCTGTGCGGCAATCAGTGTACTGATCCCAACTTCTACATTATGGGCAATCTGCACCAGGTTATCAATCTTGGCTCCGTTTTTAATAATTGTTGAACCGATTGTAGCCCGGTCTATTGTTGTATTGGCTCCTATCTCTACGTTGTCTTCTATCACTACATTACCAATTTGAGGTACTTTTTTTATGTTCCCGTCAACCTGGGGTGCAAATCCAAATCCATCACCGCCAATAACTGCACCGGCATGTATGATTACATTTTTTCCGATAATGCAATCATGGTAAATTTTTACACCGGGGTGGATAATGCTGTTTTCTCCTACCTGCGCATTGTCTCCTAAATATACATTTGGGTAGATCTTTGCTCCATCAGCAACTATCACTTTTTCGCCCAGGTAAGCAAAAGCGCCGATAAAAACATTTTCGCCAATTTTTGCAGTTGCATTAATATAAACAGGTTGCTGTATTCCTTTTAATTGCTGTTGTTGTATTTGCTGGTACTTATCTAAAAGTATAGCGAATGCAGAGTAAGCATCAGGTACTTTTATTAAAGTTGCACTAACAGGTTCTTTTAATTCCTGTGCTTCGTTAATGATAATGATTGAAGCTTCGGAGCTATATAAAAATTTTTCGTATTTGGGATTGGCTAAAAAAGTCAGCTGGCCTTTCTGCGCTTCTTCAATTTTACCAAAAGAAGTCACAGCTGCATCGGCATTACCTTCCACCCGGCCGTTGATCATCATCGCTATTTGTGCTGCTGTAAATTGCATTTGAAACTATCTTGGATAACAAATGTAATATTTTTTAACCTCGCCCATCAGGTTTTCATTTATCAGGGCATTATCCACTTCTGAAATGTCTTTCACATCGCCATTTTTAAAGAGGATATGAATGTGTTCTTCCTCCAGGTTGTATGTGCTGCTGGCTACTTCACCTGTAAAAACAAGCCAACTTGCTTCTTCTGTGCTCAAATTTAATTTAACACAGGTTTCAGTAATTTTTTCCTGCACCCACTTTACATTAACCGGGTTTCCAAAATATTGGACTTTCAGCAACTGCCGGTTAATAACCCCATTACATAAACCAGCTAATATTTTGTCTTCATGATTGCACCAGCCTTTTATTGCTGCCAAAACATCATAATCATCCAGGTTGCAAAATTCTTCAAGCGTAACGGTTTGAATGGGTTGGTTGATAAAATTATTTAAGGGAAGCCGGGTCGTAGCCTTTAAATACTTTGCTCTTTTAATGATCCGCTTAAGCATCTGCTCGGCACATAAAACCGTTTTATGCAGGTAAACCTGCCAGTACATGAGACGGCGGGCTACTAAAAATTTTTCAATGGAGTAGATTCCCTTTTCTTCCACCATTAATTCGCCATTATGTACAATCAGCATTTTAATGATGCGGTCATAGCCTATCACACCTTCATTTACTCCCGAAAAAAAACTGTCACGGGTTAAATAGTCCATCCGGTCCACATCAAGCTGGCCGCTGATGAGCTGATAAAGAAATTTCTTTGGATACTGGTCGGTAAAAATTTGTAAAGCAAGTTCCAGTTGCCCGTTAAATTGTTTGTTCAGTTCTTTTATGATCAGCAAAGAAATTTCTTCATGTTGCATGCCTTCAATCAATACATGCTCAAGGGCATGGCTGAATGGGCCATGGCCTGTATCGTGCAGGAGGATGGCAATTTTTGCTGCCTGTTCTTCGGCAGGGGTAATTTCTGTGCCTTTGTTTTTTAATTCATTAAGTGCATTGCTCATTAAATGATAAGCGCCTAATGCATGGTGCAGCCTGCTATGCACAGCGCCGGGATATACAAGATTGGCCATAGCCATTTGATTGATCCGGCGCAGGCGCTGAAAATAAGGATGAGCAATGACCTGGTTTATAAGTTCGTCATCAATAGTAATAAAGCCATAAACCGGGTCGTTAATTATTTTTCTGAAAGGCATTCTTTAGTTTGTAGTTTGGGGCTTGTTGTTGTAGGTTGTAACTTCAAACCGGTATTTGTTAAAAGATATACAAAGCTAAATAAAGCTTACCATCCTTGTCATAAAAAATTAAATTTGTAAGAACCGGATCAGTAAAACTTCAAAAATATAAATATGAGTGTAGCTAAAATACTTTGGGTTGATGATGAAATAGACAGCCTTACATCGCAGGTTATGTTTTTGGAGAATAAAGGATACGAAGTACAAACCAAAACAAATGGTTTTGATGCAGTGGAATATGTAAAAGATAATATTGTGGATGTGGTGCTGCTGGATGAGACCATGCCCGGCATAACAGGGTTGCAAACCCTGCAACAGATAAAAGAAGTGAACAGTAATTTACCGGTAGTTTTAATAACAAAAAATGAAGCAGAGAATTTAATGGATGAAGCCATTGGCTCCCAGATAAGTGATTATTTAATTAAGCCTGTTAACCCAAACCAGGTATGGCTGAGTTTAAAAAAGATAATTGATAATAAAAGACTGGTAGCAGAAAAAACTACGTCAGCGTACCAGCAGGAATTCAGGAGCCTGTTTATGGCATTAAACAGTAACCCGGACTATAACGAATGGATGGATCTGTACCGCAAGTTGGTTTATTGGGAACTGGAGATGAAAAAAAGTGATAGTCCCGAAATGCAGGAAGTTTTTCAAACACAGAAGAGTGAAGCAAATACAGAGTTTTTCAAATTCGTATCTAAGAATTATGCGTCGTGGGTAAACCCCAAAAGTGCTGACGCTCCAATCATGAGCCACAACCTTATGAAGTTTAAAGTATTTCCGCATTTGGAAAAAGGCACCCCACTGTTCTTTGTATTGATAGATAATTTAAGGTTTGACCAATGGAAAACCATACAGCCCATTTTTGCAGAGAGCTTCCGTATCCATGAGGAGGAAACTTTTTATGCTATTCTCCCTACTGCAACACAATATGCCCGTAATGCCATATTTGCAGGCATGATGCCGGTGGATATTGAAAAACAATTTCCAATACAATGGAAAAATGATGATGAAGAAGGCGGAAAAAATATGTTTGAAGAAGAGTTCTTTAAAACCCAGCTAAAAAAACTGGGTAAAGCAGATCTGAAATATTCCTATACCAAGATCACCAATAATAATGATGGGCAAAAACTGGTAGACAATATGCATAACATGATGGCTAATGATATCAATATCATCGTGTACAATTTTGTAGATATGCTGAGCCATGCCCGTACAGAAATGGAAGTGCTGAAAGAACTGGCTGGTGATGAAACAAGTTACCGCAGTATTACTGCAAGTTGGTTTGAACATTCACCGCTGCACCTGGCGCTTAAAAAAATTGCAGATAAAAAATTGACGATGATCGTGGCAACAGACCATGGAAGCGTAAGGGTAAAAACACCCGCAAAAGTTATTGGGGATAAGCAAACAACGGCTAACCTGCGATACAAGCATGGCAGGAATTTGAATTATGAAACCAAAGATGTTTTAGCGTTCAGGGACCCCAGAGAAGCAGGGTTACCGGTACCCAATGTAAATTCTTCTTTCATTTTTGCAAAAAGCGAATTGTATTTGTGTTACCCTAATAATTATAACCACTTTGCCAATTATTACCGTAATACATTTCAGCATGGTGGTGTAAGCCTGGAAGAGATGATCGTGCCGGTGATAAGGATGACGAATAAGTAAAGAGCCCCCTCCGCCCCCTAAAGGGGGAACCTGGCAGCTTTTAATTTAAAATAGAATACTGCATTTCGACCTGCACTATTTTTTATTTATCAACCATTGTTGAAAAAGATATTTTTTATTGATCTTCAATTAAGTGAAGTTGCATTTAAATTAAAAAAGCTAAAAGCCCCTTTAGGGGTTGGGGTATTATGAAATACACACAACATAATTTAGATAAGGTAGAGAAGATCGTTGAAGAAGCCGGTTATGTTATCCGTTATGAAAGGGGTACTTTTCAAAGTGGCTATTGCATATTACAGGATAAGAAAGTAGTGGTGTTGAATAAATTTTTTCAAACAGAAGGAAGAATAAATGTTCTCATTGACCTGATGCCTCAGTTAGACATCAATTTTGATGCACTTACTCACGAAAGCCAGAAGATGTATGAAGAAGTGATGAGTGTTGTCAGTGTTAAGTAATTGGGAATTTGGGTGGAGCATGAATGCATACAGCTCTTTTCACTATTTCAAATTTTAAACTGCTAAATAATATTGAACTGTTTCCCCCAATCCCTAATTACAAATTCCCAATTCCCTAATCCCCAATTCCCTATTTTTGCCCCGTGCAATGCCCACCTTTAAAAATAACTTTTCTCGGTACAGGTACCAGCAGCGGCGTACCAATGATTGGTTGCGATTGTGAAGTATGTACCTCTCCTGATAAAAAAGACAAACGCTTACGCTCCTGCATTTTAGTTGAAAGTAATACCACTACTATGGTAGTTGATACCACACCTGATTTCCGTTACCAGATGCTGAGGGCCAATGTAAAAAAATTAGACGCCGTCTTATTTACACATCCGCATAAAGACCACGTTGCCGGGTTGGATGATGTAAGAGCTTACAATTATTTTCAGAAAAAGCCGATGGAGGTTTATGCCAATTCTCTTACAGAAGAAACTATAAAAAGAGAATTTGCTTATGCATTTTCCGATAAAAAATATCCCGGTATTCCCAGTATCAATTTAAATACTATTGACGATGCTCCGTTTATTGTAGGCGACATTCCTGTTATACCGGTGTTGGTATGGCATTTAAAAATGCCTGTACTGGGTTTCAGGTTTGGGAAGTTTACTTATATAACCGATGCCAATAGGATAGATGAAGAAGAAAGAGAAAAAATAAAAGGCAGCGATGCCATAGTGCTGAATGCCCTTCGGAATGAAAAACATATTTCTCATTTTAATCTTGAAGAAGCAGTAGCCATCGTGGGGGAGCTTGGTGTGCCCAGAGGATATTTTACACATATCAGCCACCAGTTGGGCAGGCATAATGATATTAATGCCGGTTTACCCCGGGGAATTGAGTTGGCCTGGGATGGCAAAGAAATTTATTTTTATTGAGCAATGGGATTTCCCCATTATTTACTGGTCTTTTTCCCCCGCATTTAAAAATTCATGACCTTATCTTGCCACCTGGTGCCATGCCCAGAAAATATTTACCCGAATATCTTTCCTTTACCCGCAAAGAACGCACGGGAATCATCGCTATTGGTGTGCTGATATTATTCTTTTCGATCCTGCCGTTTTTATTTCCCTTTTTCATTTCATCAAAACCTGCTGACCATTCGGCGTTCGAAAAAGAGATTGCTACACTTAAAATAAAACAACAGGATAGTTCTGGACAGTATAAAAATTTTGACGAAAATAATTACCAGAATTTTTATCAACCTTCAGAAAAAAAATATTATTCCAAAGAATCAAAAGGCGAATTGTTTTATTTTGATCCGAATACCTTACCGGCAGATGGCTGGGAAAAACTTGGTATAAAAGAAAAAACAATAGCCACCATTCAAAAATATTTATCAAAAGGAGGTAAGTTTTATAAACCTGAAGACATTGGTAAGATATGGGGTCTGCATGAAGATGAGATTGACAGGCTGGTGCCTTTTGTAAGGATAGAACAAAAGAATAATGATAAATATGTTTCTTCAGAAAATAAAGATTTTAATAAGCCATCTGAAAAACCCGGCTACAGTAAAACCATCATTGATATTAATACCGCCGATACATCATTATTAATTGCCTTGCCGGGTATTGGCAGCAAACTGGCCAACCGGATTATTGGTTTCAGGGATAAACTGGGAGGTTTTTATAAAATAGAGCAGGTGGCAGAGACTTATGCATTACCCGACTCAACTTTTCAAAAAATAAAAGAAAAACTGGTGATTAATGATCTATCGGTCAAAAAAATAAACATTAATACAGCTACCATTGATGAACTAAAGATCCATCCTTACATCAGGTACAATATTGCCAATGCCATAGTTCAATACAGGAATCAGCATGGGGACTTCACTACTATAAGCGACCTGAAAAAAATAATGATGATCACAGATGATATATATAATAAGGCTGAACCCTATCTCTCTATCCGCTGATATACTAACAGGTGTTAGTATTATCAAAATTTCCCTATTTTGCAGCCTCAACGATTGTTTGCTATATGAATTTTAAAACTAATGAATTAACTGAGCAGGTTGCTCAAACAGCCCGTGATTTTGCTAACCAGCATATTAAGCCGCATTTAATGGATTGGGATGAAAGCCAGGAATTCCCCGTTCAGGTATTTAAAGAAATGGGCAAATTAGGATTAATGGGGGTGTTAGTACCGGAAGAATATGGTGGTAGTGGTATGGGTTACTATGAATACAACGCCGTCATCCAGGAAATATCAAAAGTTTGTGGTTCTATTGGATTATCCCTGGCAGCACATAACTCACTTTGTACCGGGCATATTTTAAGTTTCGGAAACGAGGACCAAAAGAAAAAATATTTACCCAAATTGGCCACTGCGGAGCATATTGGAGCATGGGGTTTAACAGAAGCCAACACCGGAAGTGATGCTGGTAATATGAAAACCACAGCTGTAAAAGATGGTAATGATTGGATAATAAGCGGAACCAAGAACTGGATAACGCATGGTAAAAGTGGTGATATTGCTGTTGTGATCTGCCGGACCGGCGAGCCAAGAACAAAAGATAATGCAACAGCATTTATTGTGGAAAGAGGAACAGCAGGTTTTAGTGCCGGAAAAAAAGAAAACAAATTGGGCATGAGGGCAAGCGAAACTGCCGAAATGATATTTGATAATTGCAGGATACCTGATGAAAACCGTATGGGTAAGATTGGGGAAGGATTTAAACAAAGTATGAAAGTATTGGATGGTGGAAGAATATCAATAGCTGCATTAGGCCTCGGTATAGCCAAAGGTGCTTATGAAGCTGCATTGCAATATTCAAAAGAACGTTACCAGTTTGACCAACCTATTGCCAATTTCCAGGGAATTAGTTTTAAACTGGCTGATATGGCTACAGAAATTGAAGCCGCCGATCTGTTAATTAAACAAGCCTGCGATTTAAAGATGAGGGGTTTACCAATGACGAAGGAAGCAGCAATGGCCAAATATTATTCCAGCGAAGTGGCTGTAAGAGTGAGCACAGATGCGGTACAGATATTTGGGGGATATGGATACACCAAGGATTTTCCGGTAGAGAAATTTTACAGGGACAGCAAACTTTGTACCATAGGCGAAGGAACCAGCGAAGTACAGAAACTGGTTATTAGCAGGGAAGTATTAAGATAATATCATATTACACACAATTTTAACCCTATACTCTTCGTTTTCCTGTTTCAATATGTCAATAATGAAAATCATTTACTGCTCCGCAATTTTATTGGTGATGATCAGTTGTAATAACAGCAATGGTGGCGGGGCAAAAAATATAAATCCAAATATTGATGCCGCAGGGTTGTTTGCCATGAATTGTGTTTCCTGCCATAAGTGTGATATGGATTTTACCGGGCCTTCATTAAAGGGTGCAGTATCCAGGTGGAAGGACAAAGAGCTTATGTATGAGTTTATCAGGAACCCGATGGGGGTTATTCAAAAAGACGCATATGCAGCAGGGCTTCAAAAAAAGTACAACGCTATTATGACGCCTTCTACATTAACTAATGAACAAATTGATGCGGTGTTGGATTATTGTAATAATTCTGGTGGGCAATAAAATCATATTCCTTCTTCATCGGCAGTGCCTGAAGAAGCAAACATATTATCTACAGCGCCCCCCAGCATCGGAAATTTTTCTTTTACAAAATCTTTAATGGTTTCAAGTGCCTTTGTAGCCTGCTCTTCACTGATACCGGCATTCTCTTTTAAGCGGTTGATTAATTCATGCATGTCTTTATTATTTTGAATGTTGAATTATAAATTTTAAATGAAGAACTGCTTGTAATTCAACATTTAAAATTCAAAATATAAAATAGCTATTCCGTATCATACCTGTCCACTCTTTCAATGCCCGACATAGAAGTCAACCTGTCTACCAGTTCATCCAGCTCTTCTTTGTCATGTACAAAAATTTTCACATTGCCTTCAAAAATTCCTTCCTTAGCTTCAATGGTCATTGCCGAAATATTAAATTTTAGTTCGCCGCTGATAAGATTGGTTATTTTATGAATGACACCTACATCGTCAAGGCCAATTATTTTTAAACCGGTAAGAAATGATATCTCTTTATTTTTTGCCCATTTTGTTTTTACAACACGGTGTCCGTAATTAGCTAATAACCTTGCTGCATTAGGGCAATTGGTACGATGAATTTTTAACCCCTCACCGGTTGTAACAAATCCAAACACATCATCACCGGGTATGGGTTTACAACAATTGGCTAAAGTGTATTGTATTTTGTCGCTGCTTTCGCCAAAAATAATAAGCTCGGCATCTTTCTTATCATAATTTTTAAAAACAATTTCTTTTTCATGCTTTTCTTCTACTGCAGGCTTTACAGGTTTAGGCGGTATCAATTTATCGCCATGAACTGTAAATTCTTTTAATTCCTTGAGATCAATTTTTTTAATGGCAATGTCATACAACAGGTCCAGCGATGAACCCGTTTTATAAAAATTTGACAGTTCCTCAAGATTGCTTTGGTTCATGGCAGCACCCATTCCATCAAGCTTTCGTTGTAAAGTATATTTTCCTTCTTCTGCTATATTCCTTTTTTCTTCCTTTAGTGTGTCTTTTATTTTTGTTTTTGCCTTACTGGTTACAACAAAATTTAACCACTCAATATTGGGCTTTTGTTTGGCGCTGGTAATAATTTCTATCTGGTCGCCGCTACGTAATTTATGACTAATGGGTACCAGTTTATGATTTACTTTGGCACCAATACATTTACTGCCAACGGCAGTATGTACCCCAAATGCAAAGTCTAAGGCAGAAGCGCCAATGGGCAACATTTTTACTTCTCCTTTCGGCGTGTATACATAAATTTCTTCTGCAAGAAAAGAAGTTTTAAAATCCTGTAAAAAATCAATGGAATTTCCATCCTGGTTACTGAGCGCTTCTCTTATCTGGTGAAACCATTTGTCAAAGCGGCTTTCATCATCCTTGCCTTCTTTGTATTTCC
>JBDTUK010000017.1:0-28169 GCA_040007795.1 Ferruginibacter sp. | reverse complement strand
ACCAGGGCAGCCATGTCATTCGTGCCATCAACAATAACCCCAACCAGGTAACAGTGCGTTTTAGTTTCTGCAAACACAATACTAAGGCAGAAGTAGATGCGGTGGTGGAGAAATTGAAGGAGTTGGTCTAGTATTTTATTCCACAATTAACACAGCCTAAATGCAAACACCTAAAGGCAACATAGAATCTCAATTTCAACTTGGTTATAGATTAGCATTTGGTAAAAAAACTTCAAAGAACCCTCCTTGGAAACAAATCTTTAATTATTGGAAATTGCCAGCTAAAAATGGACATGTAAGAGCTATGTTTTATATTGGGGTATGCTATGATGGAGGCTATGGCGTGAAAAAAAATATACGACTAGCCTTTGATTGGTATTTAAAAGCTGCTAAGTTAGGTCACAGGGATTCACAATACAACATTGGCTATTTCTACAATATTGGGGAACTGGTTAGAAAGAATTATACCCAAAAAATATATTGGTATACTCTGGCAGCAAAAGCCGGACTAGTAGATGCACAAAGAGACTTAGGGTATTCTTATTTCTACGGAGAAGGTGTAAAAAAAGATAATGAGAAGGCTGTCTATTGGTATAAAAAAGCAGCTATCTTAAATGACGATAAAGCTTTGTATAATCTTGGGCTTTGTTATAAGCATGGAGATGGGGTTAAACAATCAAATCGCTGGGCCAAATATTATTTCACAAAAGCAATAAAGTTTGGGCATAAAGCAGCGAAAATTGAATTGAATAATTTGTTAACATCTCGTTTGAAATAGACTGACAACAAAAATCAAAAATTATACCCCAACCGCTCACTCACTTCTTTCTCCAACACCGGCAACTTCTTTCTATCCACTAAAAAACTATTCAACTGCCCCAGCTCTTTAAAAATATAATGTTTATCCATCGCTGCTTTTAAATAACCTGCACCCGTGCTGCCTCCGGTTCCAATACGGCTGCCAATCATGCGCTGCACCATATTGATGTGGCGGTAGCGCCAGTTACCAAGCTGGTTGTCAATTTCCAAAAGGGTATCCAGCAACTGAAAAGGCAATTCCATCATGGGGTAACCATGGTATAACATAATGAACAAGGCCGAGCGGCAAGCTTTGGGTGTAAGATTTCTTTCTGCATCTGCAGCAGCAGTATTAAAAACCGTTTCAAAAACGGCGGCATTATTTTTTTCTGCTTCGGCTAAACTGTTCACATAAACCTGCTGATAGTTTTTCCAAAAATCTTCTGTAATAAAAGGCATTCTTTCCAGCCATGTATTAATGAGTTCAATTACAGACTTTCCGCTTTCTGCATCTTTAATGATGGCAATGTCTTTTTCTTTCAGTTGAGAGACATAATAGTTTTGTCCGTGCCGATGCTCATACTTTAAACCCAGTTTTGCTTCCAGTACCTTGAATTGGTAGCTCTGGAAACCCGATGCCGGCCGCAGCATATCCCTGAAGTCGAGAAAATCCATCGGCGTCATCGTTTCCATAATATCGATCTGCTGCACCAATACTTTTAAAATGGTAACTACTCTTTTTAAACGGTGCACCACAGTTTGCATTTCGGGTGAGTTATCGTTCACCACCGGTTTGTTCATAATATCAATTACCGAATTCACTTCAAACAAAACCTGCTTGAACCAAAGTTCATAAGCCTGGTGAATGATGATGAAAAGCATTTCATCATGTGCAGGTGTTTTACCTGCTTTAAAACTTTCAGGTTCCTGTGCACCGGTGATCTTTTCCAGTTGCAAATAATCGGCGTAGTAAACAGCTTTATCCATAACAGGGTTTTATGGGAGCAAACTTACAGGTTTTCTTTTTGTTAAGCGGTTGCAAACAGGATTTGCTTTAACAAATACTTGTGCAAAGAAAAAAACTATGGCATACTATTCTAAAGAAGAAATGCTATGCAGTTTATAAAGCCCTGCAACCAGTTATGAAAAGAAAAATTTACTTATCCATCTTGAGTACTTTATTATTTATGAATGTTATTAATGCACAGGTGAGCTACGGGATCAGGGCCGGTGTGAATTTTGCCAAATGGCAGGGCGATGACCTGCAGATCATCGAAGACCTGTTGGACAAAACCGATGGCTACCTGGTAACAAAAGGCATGACCGGTTTTCATGTCGGTGGTCATGTAAATATTCCTATTTCAGAAACATTTTCTTTTGAACCCGGACTTGAATACTCAAAAAAAGGTTACAGCATTAAAGGAGATTTCCAGATCAATGCTTTAAAATTTTTAGCCATTAATGCCGGTGCACAGGTACAATCGCATTACATCGACATACCATTGGTCCTGAAAGCAAATGTTGTGAAAGGATTACAGGTGTATGCAGGGCCCCAGGTCTCCTACCTCGTAAGAAGCACTTTAAATGCCAAGGTTGGTGTGCTGGGCATTTCTTTATTCAACAAGGGCTTTGGCATTACAGAGCGCTTTAATAAAGTTGACCTGGGCCTTACCGGCGGTGTAGGATATCAATTTAACAACGGTATAAACCTGCAGGCAGGCTATGATTATGGATTATCGAAACTTGATAAGAATGATAATTATGCTGCCTATAACCGGGTAGTAAAAGTTTCGGTTGGC
Source organism: Ferruginibacter sp. (assembly GCA_040007795.1). Lineage (GTDB taxonomy): Bacteria > Bacteroidota > Bacteroidia > Chitinophagales > Chitinophagaceae > Ferruginibacter. The sequence goes on along the minus strand of JBDTUK010000017.1, from coordinate 25,572 downwards.
TTCACTTTTTAAAACCCCCTATGTAGCAATAAAGGCGGTATCCGGACACGGGTACTGCTTTCTTTTTTATAGAAAATGATTTTCCTTAAATTTGCGCCCTGCCTTACGAATAAACTAATAAACAAGTTAACTAATCAACTATAGTATGGGAAGAATATTTGAAGTTAGAAAAAGCAGCATGTTTGCCCGTTGGGATAAGATGGCAAAGAACTTTACCCGTATCGGCAAAGAGATAGCTATTGCTGTAAAAGCCAGCGGACCAGACCCGGATAACAACCCGGCTTTAAGAAGATGCTACGTGAATGCAAGGGCATGTGGTATGCCTAAGGATCGTGTGGAAGCAGCCATTAAAAGGGCTATGGGAAAAGATACCAGCAATTATGAAGAGATCATGTATGAAGGATATGCCCCACATGGCGTGGCTGTGCTGGTAGAAACTGCAACAGATAATCCAACAAGAACAGTTGCCAACGTGCGGATGCATTTCACAAAGGGGCATGGCTCATTGGGTACCAGCGGCAGTGTTGCATTTGGTTTTACCCACATGAGTGAATTTAAAATAAAAAATAACAATGTAAATATTGATGACCTTGAACTGGAACTGATTGATAATGGTTTGGAAGAAATTGGTGAAAATGCTGAAGGAAATATAATTATCCGTACGTTGTTCAATGAATATGGGAATATGAGTAAAGCGCTGGAGGAAAAGAAAATTGAAGTGATCAGCGTAGAATTCACCTGGATACCAGGCAACACGATGGAATTAAATGAAGACCAGGCCAACGAAGTTTTAAAATTAGTTGATCACCTGGAGCAGGATGATGATGTGCAAAAAGTTTATCATAACCTGAAATAAAAAAAATACAGGTGACATCATCTAAGGATACCACCTGTATCAAATAACTTATTTACCGGAAACCCTGAAAGACACTTTACATACCACTCCATAGGTACTGATCTTTCCGTCTTTTACGTGAACCTTCTGATCTTTGATCCATACCGAATCAATGTTTCGTACGGTTTTACTCACTTCCTTGACTGCCTGTTTTACAGCGTCTTCAAAACCCTTTGTGGAAGTTGCGATTACTTCGATAACTTTTACAATTGCCATAATGATTGATCTTTAGATTTAAAAATGGATTATAAGTTACGAACAATATCAAAGAGGAAGGCACTATTTTTTATATTGGGATGAATTTTATGATTTTAGTTGAATTTCTCCCTGCATGTAATAAACTCCCTTCCCTTTCATAAGTACCCTATCCCCTTTTTGTTCGCACCAGAGTTCACCGCCCCGTTTAGAAAGTTGTAAAGCATGAAGGCTACTCTTATTTAATTTTTCAGCCCAAAAAGGAATCAATTGTGAATGTGCCGAGCCTGTTACAGGGTCTTCATCAATACCGGCGCCGGGTGCAAAAAACCGGGAGACAAAATCAACTTTTTTACCGGGTGCTGTAATGATCATTTTGTCAATATGTTTTTTCATCATCGAAAAATCGGGGTTGCAGTTTTTTACGTCATCTTCATTTAATAGTTCAACCAAAATATCCCGGTGCTTATACACACCAACAATTTCAGCATGACCTAAAATATAAGAAAGTTCATCAGGGTAAATATCCAGGCGCTCCGGTTTCCAGGAAGGGAAGTCCATACAGATGAGATCATCTTCTTTTGTCACTTTCAAAATTCCACTTAAAGAACTAAAACGTATTTCAGGTTTATCAAAAGATAAAATGTTGAACAAGACATAAGCACTTGCCAGCGTTGCATGGCCGCACAAATTAATTTCCACTTCGGGAGTAAACCATCTTATCTCAAAATCTGCTGCCTTATTTATTGAAGGAACTAAAAAAACAGTTTCGCTTAAATTATTTTCCAATGCGATCTTCTGCATCAGCTTATCATCAATCCATTTATCTAAAGGAATTACGGCAGCAGGGTTGCCGCCAAATAATTTATCAGTGAAAGCATCAATTTGATATAAAGTTAACTTCATTTTATTCTGCCATCATTTCTTTAATTACAGAAACAATATCTTCTGTATTAGGCTTACTGAAATAGTCTCCATCACTGCCATAAGAAGGCCGGTGCGCTTTGCCAGTGATAGTTCTTGGAGATGTATCCAAATGTTTATAACCTCCTTGTTCTTCCATTACTTTATTAAACATATATGCCGCTGCACCACCCGGCACATCTTCATCAACAAAAACAATACGGTTGGTCTTTTTAAGTGACTCTACGATTTTATGATTAATATCGAACGGTAAAAGTGTTTGTACATCCACCACTTCGCAACTGATACCCATCTTATCAAGTGTTTCTGTTGCTTCTAATACAATTCGTAAAGTAGATCCGTAGGTTACAACAGTTACATCAGTACCATCCTTTACAATTTCCGGAACACCCAGCGGCACTGTGTAGGCCATTAAATTGGATGGAAGTTTTTCTTTTAACCGATAACCATTTAAACATTCTATAACCAGGCCGGGATCATTACTTTGCAATAGCGTATTGTACATGCCAGCTGCCTGCACCATATTGCGGGGTACACATACATACATTCCCCTAAGTGCATTAATGATCATACCCATGGGTGAGCCGCTGTGCCAGATACCTTCGAGGCGATGGCCTCTTGTTCTTACTATCACCGGGCAACTCTGTTGTCCAGCTGTTCTAAAATGAGTAGTACAAACATCGTCACTGAGTGGTTGTAACCCATACAACAAATAATCCAGGTACTGAATTTCGGCAATTGGTCGCAGGCCCCTTAATGATAAACCTATCCCCTGTCCCATGATGGTTAATTCACGAATGCCTGTATCAAAGATCCGCTCAGCTCCATGTTTTTCCTGCAAGCCACTAAAGCCCTGGTTCACATCGCCGATGAAGCCGAGGTCCTCGCCAAAAGCCACAACTTTATTGTTAGTAGTAAATAATTCGTCAAAATATTTATTCAATACTTCATATCCATTTACCGTAACAGCATCATCTGTATAATAAGGATTGATAGCGGGAACTTTCAACGCTGATTTAGGTCCATCATTATACAGGTAACTGTTGTAAAGATTTGCGTTTTCTTTTTTGAGTTGTGTATAAAATTGCTGTACGGCAGCAGTGGCAGAATTATTTTGTGTAATATCCAAAACAGCCGCTAAGGTTTTCATTATATCTCTCCGCATGGGCTCCCTGGTAGCAGCCAATTCTTCGGAAAGTCTTTTTACTGCTGGATTAATTTGTTCAGCCGATCTTAAAATATCAACTGTTTTTGCAACCAATTCTTTTACCGGGTTAATATATTTTTCCCATGCCTTCAGTTTACTTTCTTTAGCAAAAGATGCAGCATCTTCCTGTATCCTGTTCAGTTCATCTGTTTCGGCCAATGCATTGGCAATGATCCATTCTCTCATTTGCTTAAGGCCATCCCACTCTCTCTCCCATTCCAGGCGCTCTGAATTTTTATACCTTTCGTGACTGCCGGAGGTAGAATGTCCCTGAGGTTGTGTAATTTCCTCCACATGAAAAACAGCCGGTGTATGTGTATCTCTTATTTTTTGAATAGCAGTTTCCAGTATTTCACACATACCTGCGTAATCCCATCCTTTTAATTTATAAATATCAATGCCATTGGTATCTTCTTTTTTCTCAAATCCTTTCAAGGCATCTGAAACGGATGCTTTTGTAGTCTGGTATTTTTTAGGAACGGAAATTCCATATCCATCATCCCATACAAATACTGCTAAAGGAACCTGCAACACGCCTGCTGCATTTATGGTCTCCCAAAAATGCCCTTCACTTGTTGATGCATCACCAATGGTACAAAAGCAAACTTCGTTTCCGTTATTACTAAGGTTTTTTAAATCGTGTGTTTGTTTTACATTCCTGAATGTTTTTGATGCGAATGCAAGACCCAGGGCTCTTGGCATCTGGCCGGCAGTTGGGGCAATATCGCTACTTACATTTTTAAGTTCAACAAGATCCAGCCAATCGCCATTACTATCTACCATTTTAGTAGCGAAATGGGCATTCATTTGACGGCCTGCGCTAAAAGGATCGTTAGCAACATCAGGATCAGCATATAACTGAGAAAAGAATTGTTCAATGGTTGCCAACCCGCTGGCGAACATAAAGGTCTGGTCCCGGTAATAACCAGCCCTGAAATCACCCGGCTTAAAAAATTTTGCCATAGCTACCTGGGCTACTTCCTTCCCATCACCAAAAATTCCGAATTTAGCTTTTCCGGTCAAAACTTCCTTTCTGCCCAATAGGCTGGTTTCCCTGCTTTCACAGGCAACCCGGTAATCTTTTAATACTTCATTTCTGAAATTATCAAAACTCAGTTTTTCCTGCAAAGCAGCGTCGTTGTTGTTATTTGTATCCATAGCCTGTTAATCTAAAGCAAAAATATAAATTATAGCCTAGCTTTGTTAAAAATCTCTTAACGACGCAGCAATTTGAAAGAGATAAATTCGTTTTAGTATCTTTATATCCTGATTTTAAAAGTCTTAATATGAAGAAGATATTTACCTTTTTACTTACTATATGTGCCATGGCTTCTATTTATGCACAACAATTAGCTACAGCTGCTACTCCGAATACAACAATAACAACTAATGTAACTTCTGCTGTACTTCCTGATAACCTTTTATCTTTAAAAGAAACTGAATTTGATTTTGGTAAAATTCCGCAGGGTAAGCCCGTTACTCATATTTTTGAAGTAACTAATAAAAGTAATGTGTCATTAAAGATCGCTAACATTAATGCCAGTTGTGGTTGCACTACCCCTGAATGGGAAAAAGACAAGGTAGTAGCCCCGGGAGAACAGACAAAAATAACTGTGGGATATAATGCGGCAGCTGAGGGGCCTTTTACAAAATTCATTACTGTAACATATAATGAAACACAAAGCAAACAAATTACTATAAAGGGTGAAGTTTGGAAAACCCCCGGAAGTTCTGCTCCTGAAAATAAAGGACTAAATGATCTTAAGAATTAATAAACAATAAAAATAAAATAAACATGAAGAAATTAATCTTATCAATGGCGGCCTTAGCTTTTACTTCTGCCCTGTTTGCACAAAAAACAGTAGCAGATGTAGCTAAATTTGAAACTGAAACAATCAACCAGGGAACCCTTAAACAAAATGACCCTAAAGAAGTAAAGTTTGTTGTAACAAACATTAGTAAAGAACCACTGGTTATTGAACAGGCTAACCCAACCTGTGGCTGTACCATGGGTGACTATACAAAAGCTCCGATCGCACCGGGTTCTACAGGTTTTATTACGGCAAAATTCAATGCAGCAAATGTGGGTCATTTTGACAAACACCTTACTGTTAAATTTGCCGGTGTTGATGAAATGAAAAGTATAACCATCAGTGGTGATGTTTTAAGTGCTGAAGATTATGACAAATGGGTAGTTGAAAATGAAGCTAAGAAAAAAGCCGAAGCTCCTGTAGTTAAACCAGCAACTAAGAATGCCAAAAGTTCAAAATCAACAACAGCTGTAACAAAAAATAATAGCTAAATAACCCTGATCTTTTTACAATAAAGGCCCTGCAATAATATTGCAGGGCCTTTTATCTGATCAACCCATGATCTGTTTTACCTCCTGCTCAAATAAAATCACTGGCTATTGCTAATCACCTTTTTATACTAAAAACCACAAATCTCCGTTAATACTGTGATCCGATAAGATAAAAATTACAAAAATAATCCCTATGATAAGATGCCCCAAAGGCTCATTTATTTGCAACCCACATTGAATCCTTTTTCAGACAAACAATTTATTTAAATGTTCCATCCTAATCTCAAAAATCGTGTACTAACAATCTAAAGATTTTTGTTTTTATGGATTGTTTGGATAACAAAAAAACCCTTCTTTTAAGAGGGGTTTTTACTTTAAAATTTGAAAATATTATTTATCGTCGGGGTTATTTAAACTGAAAATGATGGCTGCCAATGCTCCACCACCTAATGCGCCTACAAAGTACATCCAGATCTGATCCCAACAAAAAGTTCCCTGCATACTTAAGCCAATAGCAACTGCCGGGTTAAAAGAGCCCCCTGAAAATTTTCCTAAGGCTGTAGCCATTGCTAAAACAGTACCCCCTATTGCTAATCCATAAAAACTATTTCCACTGGTGCCTTTAGCAGTAGCCACATTTAATACCACATAGGCTAATGCAAAAGTTCCCAGCAATTCAGCAATAATTGCTTTAGTACCACCCCCATCAGGTATTACACAACTTGCACTTCCCTCCACTGCAAATACATAAGCTACTATTAAAGCAGCAATCACCGCCCCTGCAAATTGAAATATCCAGTACATCACCGCATCTTTCATCTCCATTTTACCTCTCATCCAAACAGAAAGGGTTACAGCCGGATTATAGTGTGCACCAGATATATGCCCCCCTGCATAAATCATGACCATGAGTGCAAGTGACGCACCTACGGCACCACCCAGTGCTGCCCCCATCACCAGGAAAAAGGTTCCGATCAGTTCTGTAATGTACTTATTCATAATAAAGTTGTTTTTGGTTAAAAATCAGTCTGCTAATTAAACCAAAAGCAGGCAATACCTGTTAACAATTTCTACACAACTCCTATCTTACATAAAATAAATCAGCAATTATGAAAATTGAAATTGGAAAACCAGCCCCTGCTTTTAGTTTATTCGACACAGATAAAAAGAAAGTAAATCTTACAGATTTTAATGATAAAAATGTATTGCTATTATTTTTTCCGCAGGCATTTACCAGCACCTGCACAAAGGAATTATGTGCAGTAAGAGATGATATCAGCCGCTACAGTAATGCCAATGCCCAGGTAATAGGTATTTCTGTTGATTCGGTTTTTACACTAAAAAAGTATAAAGAAGATCTGCATTATAATTTTCCTTTTTTGAGTGATTTTAATAAAGAGGTATCAATCCTGTACGGCTGTTTGTATAATGACTGGATATTGGAAATGAAGGGGGTTAGCAAACGGTCGGCTTTTATTATTGATAAAAATGGTATAGTTCAATATGCAGAAGTTCTGGAAACTGCAGGCGATCTGCCGGATTTTATAGCAATAAACCGGGTATTAGATTCACTTAAATGATACTTTTCAGGATGATTTACCGTTATAATATAATATGGAAGGCTTTCATATATAATTAACCTTTATAAGTAATAAATAGTAACCTGCGAAGTATTGATTATTTGAAAGATTTTACATATTTTTACTATGTTGAAAAAACACTTTTACATACTAATTTTATTTATTGGAATAACTTTTACATCTTTTGCACAAAATAAAACACCAGTTTCTGGTGATCCCATTGCAAAATTAGTAAAGCCTTATCCAATACCTGCCAGCACATCAATTAATTTTGATTTCCTGTATGGCTACGATAAATCTTTTTCCCTTCAGATATATAATTTTATGGGAAAAAAAGTAAACGAAATAAATAATGTTGCCCCAAGAATTAATATGCGTTTAGATGATTTTTACCGTGGCATTTATATATATCAACTCCGTGATAAAAATGGAAAGATCGTTGACTCCGGTAAATTTCAGGTGGTAAAATAATTCTCACCTTTCTTCCTTACATTACCTGTACAATCAAAAATTTAAGATAGTGTGTATTTTCCTGTCCCCTTATTACAGGATGATCTGCTGATTGGGAATTATAAACAACCTGGCGTATTTTTCGTTTAGCATCGTTTGCTGCCATTTGAATTGTATCTAAAAATAATTCGGGTTGCACAAGATTGGTACAACTTGATGTTACTAAAAAACCACCGGGCTTTACCAGTTTCATTCCACGTAAATTAATTTCTTTATATCCGGCAATAGCCTTATCAATTGTTGCCCTGCTCTTGGTAAACGATGGCGGATCAAGCATTACTACATCCCATTGCTTTCCTTCTTTTGTCCATTCTTTTAAAACATCAAATGCATTTACACATTCAAATTTACAAATGCTTTCAACTCCGTTTAAGGCTGCATTTTTATTGCACATATCAATAGCACTTTGCGAAATATCTAATCCTAAAACTGATTTAGCACCATAGTGCGCCGCACTGATCTCAAATGAACCTGTATAACAAAAAGCACCCAGCACATCAGCATCTTTTACAATATGCTGAATAGCACGCCGGTTATCTTGCTGATCTAAAAAGAATCCTGTTTTTTGCCCATTGGCAATATCCACATTAAACTTTATTCCCCGTCCGACCGGGTCATCCGGGCGGGCGTTCTCATTAATAATAATATTGGTATCAAATTCATCCGAAAGAAATCCTTTATGTTGTTCTAATCCTTCCAGCTCTCTAACCGGGACATCGTTACGTTCATAAATTCCTTTGGGGTTAAATATTTGTTCGATTGCTTTTACAATAGCCGGTTTCCAAACATCTATTCCAAGTGCCAGTGTTTGAATAACAAAATAATCGTTGAATTTATCAATAATAAGTTGAGGCAGATCATCTGCTTCACCAAATACTAACCTGCAGTTTTCAGTATAACCAATCCTTTGCCGATATGCCCAGGCCTTCTGTATCCGGTTTATAAAAAACTGTTCGTCAATAGCTTCATCTTTATCCCTGGTAAGTAAACGAACCATTATTTGCGACTGCGGGTTTATATAGCCCCTACCTATGAACTTTTTATCGTGGGTGTACACATTCACAACCTCTCCTGCTTTTGCCGCAGCATCCAGCGCTTTGCCTTTATTTACCTCATTCCCAAATATCCATGGATGCCCCATTTCCACCCTGCGGCTGATATTTTTATTCAAAAAAATGCTTTTCATGCAGCAAAGGTAACGTCCATGTCAGACAGTTTGGAACTATCAGCCACATATTCGTTTAATATTGCCAATTTGACCGCAAATCAAGGCTTGGCAAAATGTTTGACTGTTGTACCTTCGCAACCAATTTTTAAACCCTATATATGGAAGAGAGAGAAACAGTAACAACAGAAAACGAAGGAATGAATATTAATGCCGACGCAGATGTACCAGGAAATACTCATCTTAGTAATCCCGGAGGTGAAGATGCACTGGAAAAATTACAGGCAGAACTGGAGGAACAAAAGGATAAATACCTGCGCCTTTTTGCTGAATTCGACAATTTCAAGCGTAGGAATGCTAAAGAAAAAAATGAATTGATCCAAACTGCCGGTAAAGATGTGATCGTTTCACTACTGGAAGTATTGGATGATTGCGACCGTGCAGAAAAGCAAATGGAAGAAAGCAATGACATAGCTGCCAATAAAGAGGGGTTTCAATTAGTGTTTAATAAACTGAGAAATACTTTACAGGCAAGAGGGCTGAAAGCAATGGAAAGTATAAATACAGATTTTGATGTGGAGAAACATGAAGCCATTACTGAAGTGGAAGTTCCCGGAAAAATGAAAGGAAAAGTAGTAGATGAAGTTGTAAAGGGCTATTATCTAAATAATAAATTGATACGGTTTGCAAAAGTTGTTGTTGGAAAATAATTAAAAAGGGAAATTAGAGATGTCGAAAAAAGATTTTTACGAAATATTGGGTGTATCCAAATCATCTTCACAGGATGAAATAAAAAAGGCATATCGTAAGGTTGCTATGCAATACCATCCTGATAGAAACCCCGGCGATAAATCTGCTGAAGAAAAATTTAAAGAGGCAGCTGAAGCTTATGAAATATTAAGTGATACTGATAAAAGGGCACAATACGATAGGTTCGGCCACCAGGCATTTTCACCCGGAAGAGGTGGAGGTGGTGGGTATAGTGGAGGAGCAGGTATGAACATGGATGATATCTTCAGCCAGTTTGGAGATATTTTTGGAGATGATAATCCCTTTGGTAGTTTTTTTGGAGGAAGTAACAGAAGAAGTTCTGGTGGAAGAAGCCGTGGTACCCGTGGCAGCAACCTTAGGGTAAAAATAAAACTGAATTACGAAGAGATAGCAAAAGGCGCTCAAAAAACCATTAAGGTAAAAAAATATGTGCTTTGCAACACCTGCAATGGTAGTGGTGCAAAAGATAAGAACAGTGTTCAAAACTGTGGCACCTGTGGTGGTAGTGGCCAGGTAAGAAGAGTTCAAAATACTTTTTTGGGACAGATGCAAACGGTAACTACCTGCCCAACCTGTAATGGTGAAGGAAGTACAGTTACTCATAAATGCACAGCCTGCAAAGGAGATGGAAGAGTTTACGGTGAGGAAACTGTAACCATTGATATACCAGCAGGCGTTCAGGAAGGGATGCAGTTAAGCTTAAGTGGAAAAGGCAATGCCGGTGAACGTGGAGGATCTTCAGGAGACCTGATCGTGTTGATTGAAGAAGAAGCTCATCCGCAATTACACAGGGATGGTTTGAATGTTGCTTTTGACCTGCATATTTCTATACCCGATGCTGTATTTGGAACCCAGATAGAAGTACCCACAATTGATGGCAGGGCAAAAATTAAAATTCCACCCGGTACACAAAGCGGTAAAATTTTCAGGTTAAAAGGAAAAGGTTTTCCTAATGTAAACAGTTATGAAAAAGGTGACCAATTGATCCAGGTAAATGTATGGACGCCACAACATGTGTCAGCAGAGGAAAAGGGAATGCTTGATAAAATGCAACAATCAGAAAATTTTAAACCTAAACCGGAGAAAACTGATAAATCTTTTTTTGATAAAGTAAGAGAAATGTTTTCTTAACCCTTTTTGTCTTTTTTTGGTTTTTTACGAACGTACATACTTTGGGCTTTTTCAATCAATTGCAAAAACTCTGTTTGCAGGTAACTTTTAGGATCGTATGACTCCAAAGCTATCTGCTGTATATCCTGCCAATCTGCATTCCTGATATATTTTGATTGTTTTATTTTAAGCCCAAACATAGCTACCGCTGTCGCAAATTTTAATTCCTTATCTATATTTTTAAAATCTGTATAATTAGCAAAACAACTATTTACAAATTTAGCATGCCCGGTATCATTACATAAGCTGTAGCGCAATTCAACACTTGCCAATTTATCTTTAGGAAAAAAATCTACTTTATATAAATTATCATTGGCAGGTACAATTTCAAAAATGGCCATCACACTATTGCCACTTCCAATTTCTCCGCCTTCCAAATCAATCGAACTGTCTGCTACTGCATCCTTGCGATTATCAAATCCGATCAACCGGTATTGTTTTACAAAATCAGGATTGAATTTCATATTCATAAATACATCATCAGCCACTCCGTAAAAAGTTTGTGTCAGTTCTTTTACCAAAACCTTTTCTGCTTCATGGATATCATCGAGGTAAGCATAATTACCATTCCCTTTTTTGGCAAGTGTTTCCAGTTTCGAGTCTTTAAAATTTCCCATCCCAACACCAAGGCAGGTAAGGTAAACTCCGCTTTGGCGTTCTTTAGTTATCAGGTCTTCGAGGGCCTTTTCAGACGTAAGCCCCACATTAAAATCACCATCTGTAGCTAAAATAACCCTGTTGCTTCCCGCCTTATTAAATGTTTTATTGGCCAGGGTATAGGCAGTCATAATTGCAGCTTCGCCGGGAGTATCACCGCTTGCAGTCAATTCTTCAATGGATTTAATAATTTTTTCTTTCTCGGCACCGCTGGTTGGCTGAAGCCAGATGCCCACTGTTCCCCCATAAGTAACAATCGAAACCGTATCTATAGCTCTCAGGTTTTTTACAAACAATTGAAAAGATGCTTTTAATAAAGGCAGGCGGTTGGGCATATCCATACTTCCGGATGCATCAATTAAAAACACAAAATTGCCGGGAGGTATTTTGTTAAGGTCTAATTTTTTGGCATTGATGTTTATGAAAAGTAATTGTTTGTCCTCATCCCATGGACAGGAAGTAAGTTGAGACTCCAAACCAAAAATTTCGTTATCCTTGGGCTCACTGTAATGCAGGTTAAAATAATTTATCATTTCCTCCGTACGTACCGCATCAGGAGGTACAATACTTTTCATATTGATAAAACGCCGGACGTTACTATATGATGCTTTGTTTACATTTAATGAGAAGCCTGTGTTTGGATATTTTGCTGCAGTAACATATTCATTCTCTACCAGCTGAAAATAAGTTTCATCACTTATATACCAGTTAAGTCTTGATGTTTGATTTAAGTCTTTTGTTACAGAAATTAATCGGGGCCTGTTCTTGGTAACATTCGAAGGCGATATCTTTAAAGTTATATATTGCCATTGATCACAGTTTACTTTTATAGTTTTAGATTCATACCCATCCAGGCTTAAAGTAAGAGAATCATAAATTGAATTTGTAGTTATCCCGAATCCCCCCATTGGCCCCGTAAAATAAAGATGATTATTGGAGTGTAACCGGATCTTTACATTTTGAAGGGGCTGATTTTTTTCATCTTTAATTTCCCCACGCAAATAGTTCTGTGCATTTGCAGTAAATACAAATAATAATAATGGGATATAGAAGATCCGTTTTTTCAATTGCAAGCTGATTGTAACAAAGGTTATAGTATCCAGAACTAAGACGTCTTTTAACCCACTTATGCTGCCCTTATCCCTCTACCAACTGATAAATTTCTTTCAGGTTACGGCCTAACCCGTCGTAATCCAGGCCATAACCTAATAAAAACTTATCAGGTACATTAAACCCAAGGTAATCAATTGTCAACGGGAATGTCAATGCGTCGGGTTTATGCAACAATGCAGCAACTTTTAGGCTTGCGGGCTGTTGATTTACTAATTGCGGTAGAAATTCATATAAGGTTTTACCGGTATCTACAATATCCTCTACAATGATAACGTGTCTGCCTTGCAAAGACTCGTCCAGGCCTATAGAAGTGACCACATTACCCGTTGACTTTGTTCCTTTATAAGAAGCCAGCTTTATAAAACATATTTCTGCATCAATGGTAAGCTCTTTAAAAAGATCGGCAGCAAACATAAAGGAGCCGTTTAATATGGCGATAAACAAAGGGCATTTACCTGCATACTCAGTATTGATCTGCTTTGCAAGTATACCAATCTGTTCCTGAATTTGTTCTGCCTTAATAAAAGGTTGAAATTTTTTATCCCGTACCTGAATGATCATTTGCTTTAAAGGTTTAATTCCTGTTTTTAGCAGGTATTATTAATTATTTGGAAACAATTATCTCCTGTCCAATTTTTAATTCGTCTGTGCCGAGGTTATTCCACTCTTTCAATTGCTGCACGGTTACTTTATATTTTCTGGCAATTGCATACAAGCCTTCTTTTGCAGTAACCTGGTGTATTTTAATTTTTTCCTGTTCGGCATTATTATCATTTACAGAACTAAAGCCCGGTTGCAAAAATAACTTAGTGCCGGTGCTTATTTGCTCATCACTATTTAAATTATTATACTCTCTCAGAAACCTAAGTTGCACCCCGTTTTTTTGTCCTACATCATAAAGTGTTTCCCCGGGCTGCACTACATAAAATTCCTTGTCTCCGGTTTTTAATTTTCTGTTCAGATATAGGTACTGGTCTTTACTGAGAATACCTTCTTCAGTCAAATCATTAAACTCCATCAATTTATTTAAACTTACATTATTTTTTATAGCAATAGCCAGCAATGAAGTACCTTTTTTAGCAAATACAGCTTTAGTTTTATTAATAGTGATCGCTCTTCCCGTTATATCTGCACCTGAAAAGGTCTCATCTGAACCAATTACCTTATCGTCCTTAATTTCAACAGGTAATCCTTTCTCCTTATTTTCTTCAAATTTTGGTATTTCATTAATGCCTGCTAAAGTATATTGCTGAAGATTATACTGTTCAATGTTTTTAATAAGTATCTCAGGGTATCTTGGATTGGTTGCATAACCCGCTCTTTTTATACCATAGGCCCACCCTCTGTAATCTGTTGCTTCAAGTTTAAATAAAAAATCGTAGCGGTCACTGCCACGTAAATAATTGCTATGATCCCGATAACTGTCCTCTGCATTTGTATAGGATCGAAAACATTCTCCGCTGGCATCATCATCGTGATATACACGTTCGCCTGTCCAGGAATCTTTGCATTTAATCCCAAAATGATTGTTCGATTTTTTCACCAGTTCGCTGTTCCCATTTTCTGTTTCCAGTATCCCCTGTGCCAACGTGATTGCAGCAGGCACCCCCATTCGCTTCATTTCCCGAATCGCTATGTCTTTATACTGTTCAATATATTCTTCCACAGAAACTTTTTGTGCGCCAGCACAAAATGAAATTGAAAAAAATAATATAGATATAAAAAGTCTATTCATTCTTCTATTTTTTTTTAACCAAAAGGAGTCCGTCTCTTATAGTAAGCATTACCTGCTGAACCCTGTCGTCGTTTTTTATATGTTCATTAAAGGCCTGTATTGCTTTTGCATTTTTTCCTATTACATTTTCTTCTAAAACTTCGCCATGAAACAGGACATTATCAGCCAGTATCCAGCCGCCTTTCTTAATCTGTGGCAAAGTTAATTCGTAATAAGGTACATAGTTCACTTTATCGGCGTCAATAAAAACCAGGTCCCAGGTTTCATTTATTGTCGGAATTATTTCCAGTGCATCCCCAACATGTAATTCAATTTTATTTTCAGCTCCTGCTTTTTTAAAATAATGCTGTGCTGTTTCAGCATCATCAGCCCTTAATTCAATCGTATGCAGTTTTCCATCTGGTTGCAAACCCTTTGCTAAGCACAATGCACTAAAACCGGTAAAAGTGCCAATTTCTAAAATCCTCGCCGGGCGTATCATACAGCTGATCATTTCCAGTACTTTGCCTTGCACATGACCACTCAACATTTGTGCATGAGGATGATTTGTCAAAGTATATACTTCAATTTCACCTAACAGTTCATCCAATGGGGTAGTATTGCCCTTTGCGTAATTTTCTACCTTATAATTGATCAGTTCCATTAATTAATGTGCTTGATATTGTAATTATCAGCTGCCTTTTAAAACATAATGCCATTCCACACTTTACAAAAGTGAAGAATGGCACTTACTAACTGAATAAAGTTACAGAGAAATATTTGCTTTACCGTCGCCTTTTTTAGAAATTAACAATAAACCAAGGAATGTGAATATTCCGTTTATCAGAATTAATTCATTACCGATTTTATAACCGTGAAAAATACTTTCTGAAATTGATTTTAATCCCAGGGTAACATGCAGCTTCTTCTCATACCATTCGGGGCTGCTTAACATATCCAAACCCAAAGCCAATAATGGGGCAATTATGCAAACAGTCCAGATCAGTTTATCATTCAATTGTCTTTTAGTTAAAATACCAAAGGAAAATAAACCCAGCAATGGACCATAGGTAATGCCTGCAAATTTTAAAATAAAATCAATGATCAGCTTATCGTTAATGGCTTTAAAAATAAGTACCATTACAAAAAACACAACGGCAAATGTAAAATGCACTTTAAGCCGGGTACGTTTCTTTTCTTTTTCTGTTCCTTCTTTTTTATTTATGCCTAAAATATCTATACAAAAGCAGGACGTGAGTGAAGTAATCGCTCCATCTACACTGGGAAATAATGCAGATATTAATGCGATGATAAAAATGATGCCGATCGTTCCACTGAAAGCATCGCTTAATGCAATGGTGGGGAACAGGTCGTCGGGTGCAGTTACTATATTATTTGTGCTGGCATATAAATAAAGAATGCCACCTAAAAATAAAAACAATAGGTTCACCACCATTAACACGGCAGTAAATGTCATGATATTTTTTTGTGAATCCCTTATGTTTTTTACACTGATATTCTTTTGCATCATTTCCTGGTCGAGGCCTGTCATGGCAATGGCAATAAACATACCGCCAAGAATATGCTTTAAAAAGAACGAGCCGGCTTTTACATCGGTGTTAAATATTTTGGTGTAGCCTTTATCACTCATCAGTGATAGAGCGCCACTAAAATCAGTGCCCATGGCCTTTACAATAACAATAATGCAAACCACCAGGCCAAGCAACATGCCGGTTGTTTGCAGGGTATCTGTATAAATAATTGTTTTTACTCCGCCCTCAAAAGTGTATAATAAGATCAGCAGTAAAATAACCAATGCGGTTAATTCAAAAGGAATATGTAATTTATCAAAAATAAAAAGCTGCAAAATACTTATCACCAGGTACAACCGGGCTGTTGCACCTACTACACGGGAAAGTATAAAAAAGAAAGCGCCTGCCTTGTGTGCATTTATTCCGAAACGTTTTTCCAGGTACGTGTAAATAGATGTAAGGTTCATCCGGTAAAATAATGGAATCAATACAAAAGCAATAACCATGTAGCCTATTAAATAACCTAACACGATCTGGAAATAATAAAAATTGCCAGTACCTACCCCACCCGGTACGCTGACAAAAGTTACGCCGCTCAGGCTGGTGCCAATCATACCAAAAGCCACCAGCATCCAGTTACTGTTGCGGTTACCAATAAAAAAAGATTCATTGTTGCTGCCTCTTGATGTGAAATATGCCACAGTCAGTAACAACAAAAAATACCCGATAACAAAAGAGAATAAAACAATAGGAGACATAAATTAAATTATAATGAGGAATTAACAATGAATAATTAGCTTGCAATTAAATTCAAGTTAATTAATTTATGGCAATTAGATCATTAGCTGTTTTTTGCGGCAGTAAAACCGGAAACAATCCTTTATTTAAAGAGCAGGCGATACAATTAGGCCATCTTTTAGCAGGTAAAAGCATCACATTGATCTATGGTGGTGGCAATAAGGGTATAATGGGTGCCGTATCTAATGCAGTGCTTGAAAAAGATGGAAAAGTGATTGGCATAATCCCTTCTATTTTAAAAGAGAGAGAACATCATCATGAAGGCATAACAGAATTAATTGTGGTAGAAGACATGCACACCCGTAAAAAAATGCTGTACGAAAAATGTGATGCAGCTATTATATTACCCGGTGGATATGGGACTATGGATGAATTTTTTGAAATGCTTACCTGGAACCAGCTGAGTATTCATGATAAGAAGATATTCATCCTGAACACGGCGGGATTTTATGACCACCTGTTGGTATTTGCCCAAACAATGCAAAATGAAGGTTTCTTGTATGATAAAATAGAAGATAAATTGGTTATACTTACTTCACCCGAAGATTTAATGAAATATCTCTGATAAGATTATCTGTATCTGCGGCCCTGGAATAATGGTACTTGCAACCCCGCCCTGATAATTGGCAAAACATTTATTCTGCCACTCGCCAACTGCTCCACATAAGGAGAGTTTTTATTTTTAGCAACATCTACCATAATAGAAACATAATAAAATAAACTACCCGTTTCCTCCCTTCCGTTGCAATAACCAGCTCCCACTAAAAAGCTGGTTGCTGCAAGGTTTTCCCTTTGAGTAGGCGCACCATTAGCAAATATTAGTTTTTGGGTAATAAAATTTTGTTCTCCTTGCGCCTGAATAAATAAGAATTTTATAGGGTATACTCTTGCAAAAGCAAGTGGCCCCAAAACTGTTTGTCTCAGTTTATCGTCACTAAAAATATATTGACCTGTTGGCAAGTTGTTCGCAGTGAATAATTCATAAACAACATGCCTGTTAGAATAATAAGTAAAATTTAAGCCGATGCCAATGTCGATCCATTTATTAATGCTATATCCCAGTACAGGACTTGCACCCACAACAAAAGTGCTATTGGAAAGTGAAAGCTCAATACCACCTCCCGTAAAAAGATTTTCTTTTTTAAAACCACCCTTCTTTTCTTCTTTTATATCTCTTTCATCCTGCGCCATGGCATTATAAAAACCAGGTAATAACAGTAATGCAATAATAGCCTTCTTCATGTACATTTATTTTATTTGTTTTCTATTGTGGAATCATTTTGAATAATAAACAGCGATATAGTTTAATCAGCATCAAATATTTTACCACTGTTTAAAATATTATTGGGATCGAATGTCTTCTTGATCCCCCTCATCAATTGCATATTGGCATCGGCAAAAACAATATCCATGTATTCTTTCTGTACCAGGCCTATTCCATGTTCGCCGCTGATGGTACCACCTAACTTTTTAACCAATTCAAACAATGCCTTCAATGCAGGTATCACATCCGGATTATTCAAACTATAAATACTACCGGGTTTTTTTATGCGGATATGCAGGTTACCATCGCCGGCATGTCCGTAACATACCACCTCAAAATTATATTCCTTGCCCAAAGCCTTTACGCCCCTTATTAATGCAGGCAATTCTGCCCTTGGCACAACCGTATCTTCTTCAATTGTATATCCGTCTATTTTTACCGCTTCGGCAACACGGCGGCGTAACTTCCATAACTCCGCTTTTTGTTGTGCATCATCGGCGAAAAAAACATCGCCGCAATCATACTGGGTAAGCAATTCAGAAATGGATTCCATTTCACTCATCAAGGTATCCAAATGATTTCCGTCTACCTCAATGATCAAATGTGCTTCCATATCATCTGTAACCGGCACAACAGTACTATCTACAAATTTGCTTACGATCTTCAATGCATTTATCTCAACCAGTTCCATCGCACTGGGTGTAAAGCCTGCCCTGAATATTGCACTTACTGCTGCTCCGGCTTTTTCTAAAGAATTAAACGGCACCAGCATCAACAGATCATATTTTGGATACGGTAAAAGTTTCAATACAATTTTAGTAACGATTCCCAAAGTTCCTTCACTCCCCACAATCAATTGTGTTAAATTATATCCAGTCGAATTTTTTAACACATTTGCTCCTGTCCAGATAATTTCGCCGGTTGGCAAAACAATTTCTAAATTCAACACATAATCTTTTACCACACCATACTTAACTGCTTTTGGACCACCACTATTTTCTGCAATATTGCCGCCAATAAAACAACTGCCCCTGCTGCTGGGGTCAGGTGGATAAAACAAGCCTTTTTCTTTTACTGCATTTTGTAATACTTCTGTTATTACGCCCGGCTCTGTTGTTACCTGCAGGTTTCGTTCATCAATTTCTAAAATGGAATTCATCCTTTCCATAGAAAGAAGAACACCACCCAAATGAGGCAAAGCGCCTCCGCTGAGGCCGGTGCCGGCCCCACGGGGTGTAACCGGAATTTTATGCTCATTACAAAGCCGCATTATATCACTGATCTCATTGGCCGACCTGGGTTTAATAACAATATCAGGCAGAAAATGGAGGTTCTCTGTTTCGTCATGTGCATAGTTGTTCAAACTTTCGTCATCAGCAAAAACATACCCTTCACCAACAATTTTTTTGAACTGTTCAATATAAGCAGTTGTATTGCCCCTTAAGCCTTCAGCAGTTTGCATGTAACATTATTTGTGTAAAAATCGTATAAAATAGTGAGTTGATAAAATGATGTTCTTTCCGGGACAAACCTTAGAAAATGTTAAATTTTATTAACGCTTTGTAAAAAACAAAAGACCTGACTACATTTGTTACGAATTCATTCGTATTCATTTTTTAACCAACAAAAGTATAGCCATGAAACAATTTATTTTAAAACACAAAAAAGCCATCACAGGCGCTATTGCCGTTCTGCTGATTGGCGGAATTACCATGTCCTTCCAGGACTCTCCCTTTAGTTACACAAAGTTTAATGTACAGGAAGATTCAGACCTGCATCAAAAGTGCACCAAAGACACTATACCGGAAAAAGAATACTCCGGCTCTATGAAAATGAAAGATTTTGACAACTTACAAAACGTACTGGACAAATCTTTGCTGCAGGCAATGGACGAAGTAAAGAAGATTGATTTTGCTAAAATTCAAAAAGAAGTAGAAGCTTCTCTGAAAAGTGTGGATATGGAAAAAATAATGAAAGACGTTAGCCTCTCTTTAAAAAGCATTGACCTGGATAAATTACTGGCAGATGTCAAATCATCTTTGAATGATATTAACCTGGATGTTAAAAGTGAAGAGATTGAAAAAGCCCTGAAGGAAGCCAGTAAAGAAATTGAAAAAGCAAAACTGGAAATTAAAGATATAGACCGGGATGTAATTGAAAAAGAGCTGGAGAAAGCCAAACTGGAAATTGAAAAAAGTAAAGCTGAGATAGATAAGATCGATATGAATAAGATCATGAACGAGGCCGGGGTAGAAATTGATAAGGCAAAAGAAGAATTAAAACTTACAAAAGAGATGTTCAGTGAAATGGAAAAAGACGGGTTGATCAATTCAAAAGAGGGGTTTACCATAGAGTTTAAAAATAAGGACCTCTATATTGACGGTAAAAAACAATCAGAAAGAACAACAGATAAATACCGGAAGTATTTTAAGAAAGATCATTTTAAAATTAAGATTGACAAGGAATAACAGATCATTGGCCCTGAAGAACTATAAAATGCAATCCGAAAAGGTTGCATTTTTATTTTACTATAATTAAAACTTAGGACACAATGTTGTCCTGTCAACATTATCAGGATAGAAACCCTTTTTGATAATACTAAATTCAGTGGCACCACGATAGCCATTAAATTTATTGAGTGGAGAAAGAGTTACATCATAACTGAAAGTAAACTGGATAGTTTTCAATTCAAAGCCAACCATGGGAACTATAGCATCGCCCAGGCGGTAATACAGGCCAGCCAGCAATTGTTTTTCACCATTATCACCCAGGTCATAATTTGCATTCATACCAAACACCAGTTCTGTAGCCCTTGCCTGAGTTGAAAAATAAGCATTGGGATTAATGATAACCCTGTCATTTACTTTTAAAATGGCATTTACGAAACCGGTATGCCGCATGGGTATACGGCCATTATTTGTATTATCATTAAAGAAAGTTTCTTTTGGCCTGTTTACGTGCTGGATAGAATAGCCGCCATTTATATAAATATCTTCCCGGGGGAAATAGGCATAGTTCATACCCGCCTGCATATCCAGGTAACTTACATTATTGTTACTGAGGACAACTGCTGAAGGTAATGTATTATCAAAAAACTTCCCATCAAACTGGTCAGGGAATTTTAATTTGCTTTGATTAATACTCTTATTGGCCCAGCCAATATTAAAACCTGCAGAAACCAAACTGCTTAATCCCAGCATTTGATGATAAGCTACCGAGCCATAAATTTTTGTACTGGTTAAACTGCCGGAGCCTGCCTGGTCGTTCAATAAAACAGCTCCTAAACCAAGCCAGCCATTTTCTAATTTATCCCTGAATAACTGTGCATCGCCAAAAACACTTACTGTTTTATATGGCACCGTCATTACAGAACTCCATTGATTACGGTAATTAGCCCCGATACGATAATCGGCATCAGGAATAAACCCTGTGTTTGCAGGATTAGTTGTTAAGGGTGAATTGAAAAATTGGGAAAAATGCAGATCCTGTGCCTGCATACTATTTGCAAATTGCAGGATACAAATTATCAGTATTAATATTTTTATTTTTTTGAACATTTTTTTTATTTGACCTCACCCCAACCCCTCTCCCAAAGAGAGGGAACTCGAATTTGGCAGCTTATAATTTCAATACTACTTTTTAAAGTGCGGCTTGCTTCGCTACAATCTTCACAATAATCTCCTCCATTTCTTCTCCCCTTCGGGGTTCCCTGATAAGGGAACGAACGAAGTTCATAGGATGGGGCCTTATCGCAATAAAGTTATATCTCCTGTCTTTCTTAGTTTAACACCATCTGTAAATTCCACATCCAAAGTATAGGTATAAACATCGAGTGGTTGTACCACACCTTTAAAAGTTCCATCCCAACCCTGGTGGCGGTCAGTAGTAGCAAACACAAGCTGTCCCCAGCGGTTATATATTTTCCAACTCATTTGTCCGATACCAAAGCCAGCCACTTTTACAATTCCATTTATACCAAACCTGCCGGGTGTAAATGCATTGGGCACATCCAGCAAAGGCTTAATAATTATCGGAACATCCAGTGTTATACTATCTACACAATCGGCAACATTAAATGCATACAATGTTGCATGATAAACACCCGTTGCATTATAAAGATGTGATGGATTAATATCAGTTGAATTTTCGCCATCACCAAAGTCCCACAAATACCGGTTTGCACCAACTGATAAATTAGTAAACCGGGTTATCGTATTTTCAACCGGAGGATTTGGTGTCCAGCTGAAATTAGCCGTGGGTATGGGAAAGACCGTAATAGAAAAATATGCAGATGTATCCTGTTTATTACAGGTGCTGGTGTCAATGGCAATCAGGCGTACATTATAGGTGCCGGTTGCATTATAAGTATGTGAAGGTTCAAAAGCTGTTGAGGTTCCACCATCTCCAAACTCCCATATCCAGTCGGTACCGCCCAGGGATATATTTTTAAATTCGGCTGTATAAGGAACACAACCCCTTGCAGGTGTTGTAAATATTGCTTTTACATTGGGACTGATACGCAACATTTTTTTAACTGTATCGGGAGCGTTACAAAAAACCGTATCATCTACAATAAGTGTAATAATATAAGTACCGGTAGATGGGAAAGTATGTATCTGTGGTGCAATACCTGCCCTAACCTTTGCTGAACCATCACCAAAATCCCATAAAAATGTTTTATTGGTGTAAATTGGTAAAACAGCAGTAGTAATATTTGTAAACTGGTATCGCAGGCTATTACAGGAATCTAATTTAAAAAATGTAAAATCGGGGCTAATAACATTATTACCAACTTTTACACTTACATAAGCTGTATCAGAAATATTACAGGTAGTTGAATCAATGGCAATAAGCATTAACCGGTAAGTACCAACCTGGCTATAGGTATGTAAAACGGTATTGTTCGGTGCAAATGTAGTATCTCTCAGCTGGGTACTAAATGGATCTCCATAAACCCAGATATACATTTTACCTTTTGCCAGTGTATCAGTAAATCTTATAGTAAGTGGCACACAACCAATCGTATCAATTATCCCATCAATGGTTGCTTTCACGCTTGCGCCTACCCCTGCAAAATTCATTTCTATTTTTACTGCAGCTTCATTACAATTAGCCGAATTATTGGTTCTGGACCATACACCATTTGTTGTTGGAAATGCAGCGCCACCACCACAATTGGCACAAATGGCCTGGTAAATAACACCATTATCATCAAAGCGGCTTGTACCGCCATCAACATGATCGCCTACTCCTCCATTTTGTCCAAAGTGAGAACCAAAAAACTGGCTTTGGGCATTTTTTTCCAAAACAAAAAAGTAAAAATCAGATCCATCAGGTGCCGGAATACCGGGTATAGGATTAACCTCGGGCAAACCCGAAGTTCCTGCCGAAGGAAATAATTTAAGATTATTTATTCCACCACCCCAACCCGAAACATAAACATTCTGGCAACGGTCAACCAAAAAAGCAATGGGTGAAAGATTGGGAACAGATGAATTGGTACCAAAAACTGTAGAATAAACATAGGCCGAAAGATCGGGCTGCAGTTTACTGATAAACTGCTTACTGCCAGGGTTACTGAAAGCTGCATTGATAACCGGCCAGCTACCGGTTGTTGTACCCATAATATATGGAAAGCCCAGTTTGTCAAACTTAAGGCCGTAAACCAGGTCATTACCACTTGTTCCCTGGTAAGTAGTTTTTAAAACTCCTGAACCATCATTTTTTATTTCTGTCACAAATCCATCTGACTGGCCACCCTGGTATGTACTCTGCAAAACGCCGGCACTAATTCCCGGTAAAGTTGAACTGGTAGTACCGCCAGCCACATATATATCTCCGGTTACAGGATTTTGCGATAGAACAAAGCAGGCATCATCGCCAACGCCGCCAAAAAATGTACCGAATAAAAGGGTACCAAGGTTTGGAGTAAACTTAAGAATTACTCCATCCTGCCTTCCACCACCAAATGTTGCCTGGATCGGCGTACCGGGTGTAACCGGAAAATCATTTGATTGGGTACATGATGCCAGGTAAATATTTCCGGCTGCATCTGTTATTACTTCACTCCGGGCATCATCACCATAATTTCTACGGGTAGCATCAGGCCCGTCAGGTGCTACATATTTACCCCTGATATTTACACCATCATTTGCAGAACCACCGATTCTTACAGCACCTAAACTTGCAGTTCCATTTACATTTAATTTTGTAATTATTATATCATAATCTGTTCGTGAACCTGTCCTTACAGGAGTACCTGGGAAATTATTGGATGAAGTTCTTCCTGCAATAATTAAATTTCCCTGGGGGTCACAGATCATACTGTGGGGTTGCTCATTACCACTGCCACCAATATATGTTGCATACAAACGATTGGCTCCATTGGCAGAAAATTTCATGATGGCCATATCATAAGGCCCGGTATTATCTTCATTTACACCACCACCAAAAACCGTTTGATATGCACCGGGAGATACAGGATATGATCCCAGGTTCAATGCTATTCCACCAGCATAAAAACTTCCATCGGGGCCTGGTGTGGCAGTGTATCCCCAATTGTCCTGGGTGCTGCCGGTAAAGCTGCAAAAAATTAAAGTTGGGTCAATTATTAAAGTTGATTTTGGGTCATAATCATCAACCTTAAAACGAACAATATTATCTTTTACCGCATATTTACAATTTATGGTTTGTCGTTTTCCGTACTGTGCCTGGTAGCTGTAGGGATATAATTCTTTTACCTCTCCAACCGATGTATTAACCACCAGTTCTTTATTTTTTACTGCTATTTTATCAACACCGGTATATTTCATCGCAATGGCATCTACCTTACCACCGGGGTGAACTACGATATCATACTTCAATGTTCCGGCATCGCTGTAATAACGTACATCAACATTTGGATAAATATTTTGATAAGTAACTGCCTGCGCTATTTTGCAATCGGATGCCCATTTAGTTGGGTCATTACCTATAAAATAATTATTATGGTAAGCCTGGATTTTATCCGGTACATTTTGAACAAATGAAAATCCGTTTAAAAATTCAACTTTATAAGCATGAGAATTTAAAGTGATTGGCTGACCGGTAGTAGCTGTATTCGGATTATGGCCATGCAACTGTTCAGATACTTTTTTTAGATCAGCAGGATTGTGTAATAAAACAGTGAAGCCCTGGTTTTCCAGAAAAAAAGAACCGGTTGAAAAATCACCCCGGTATTGAACCCTGCTATCCCACTGGCCTTTATTTTCTATGAATTCCATTTGTGCTTTCGCATTTTGCACAGATAAAATTGCGAAAAGAATGATTAAGTAACGGAGTGTTATTGTACGCAAAATCTTCAAGTATTTCTTTTTTACAATGTACTAAAATAAAACGATAAAATTACCAGTTTTGTTCATCACAGCCATGTCATATTAATCTACGAAATTTTACTCCAGGCCGTTTTGGCTTTTTGCTGCTGTAAAAAGTTTTTAACCGTCAAATTCTCTTTTTCATTCATGTCTGGGTCGTTATCCAGGATAGCTTCAGCCGCATTCCGGGCTGCTTCCAGCATCACTTTATCATGGACAATGTTTGCCAGCTTAAAGTTTAATAACCCACTCTGTCTCGTGCCTTCAATATCACCCGGGCCACGTATTTCAAGATCTTTTTCTGCAATCTTAAAACCATCATTGGTTGCCGTCATAATCTTTAATCGTTCCCTGGCATCGTTTGATATTTTTGGGCCTGTTAATAATATGCAAAAACTTTTTTCAGCACCTCTTCCTACTCTT
>JBDTUK010000016.1:0-9932 GCA_040007795.1 Ferruginibacter sp. | reverse complement strand
ATTAGCAAATAAAACCCGATAAAACCAACCCTGGTTTATCAAATATGATGCGATTAAAAAAAGCATCCGACAGCTAACGGATGCTTTTTTTATTCCTCTAATGTTTAATTAAGTTAACCCATATTGTTAATTACACTGTCATCATTTTACTCTGGCAAACAAAATCCGTTCTTGGCAGTGCAGTGTTACTTATCGCTTTAAAACCACCTTCCACTTCAGTAAAATTCCTGTACCCCCGGGCCTGTAAAATTGAAGCTGCAATCATACTCCTGTAACCACCTGCACAATGAATGTAAAAATGCTCTTCAGTGTTTATATCTTTTACCCATTCATTAATTAATGCCAATGGTTTATTATACGCTTCATCAATATGTTCTGCTGCATATTCTGTGTCCTTTCTTATATCAATTACTTTATCTGTACCAGGTTTAACTTCTTTTGCAAATTGATCTGCTGTTATTCTGTCAACAACATCAGCTTCCTTACCGGCTTGCAGCCAGGCATCAAATCCTCCTTTCAAATGTCCCATTACATTATCGAAGCCAACACGGCTTAGACGGGTAACAGACTCTTCTTCTTTTCCAATTTCTGTTACAAGCAAGATCGGTTGTTTCACATCAACAATCAATGCACCAACCCAGGGAGCAAAATCGCCGTTCAAACCAATATTTACTGCCTGAGGAATAAATCCTTTGTAAAAAATATTGCTGTCTCTTGTATCCAGTATCAATGCTTCGGTATTTTCTGCCGCAGCTTCAAACTCATCAGGCGTTAATGCTTTCATACCCTGGTTTAATACAGACTCAAAGCTTTCATACCCTTTTTTATTCATAGCCACATTCATTCCAAAATATCCGGGAGGTGGTTGTAAACCATCAGTTACAGCTTTTATAAATGATGCTTTATCCGGTTGATTCAAAGCATAGTTTATTTTTTTCTGATTGCCCAGTGTGTCTACTGTTTCCTTCATCATATTTTTACCACAGGCACTTCCGGCACCATGTGCAGGATAAACAATCACATCATCTGCCAGCGGCATTATCTTGTTCATCAGGCTTTCGTAAAGCAAACCCGCAAGTTCTTCCTGCGTCATGTTCGCTGCCTTTTGGGCCAGGTCCGGGCGACCAACATCACCCAGGAACAACGTATCGCCGCTGAATATGCAATGATCTTTCCCGTTTTCATCTTTTAATAAAAAAGTAGAGCTTTCCATGGTATGCCCAGGTGTATGTAATACCTTGATGGTAGCATCACCTATTTTAAACTCATCGCCATCCTTTGCCGAAATGCAATCGAATTCGCATGTGGCATTGGGACCATAAACAATCGGTGCCCCGGTTTTCTTACTCAGGTCTACATGGCCGCTCACAAAATCAGCATGAAAATGTGTTTCGAAAATGTACTTGAGTTTCACATTATCTTTTTGCAATCGTTCCATATATGGAGCTGTTTCACGTAAGGGATCAATAATGGCGGCTTCGCCATTTGATGTGATGTAGTAAGCACCCTGTGCCAAACATCCGGTATAAATCTGTTCTATGTCCATATCTTAATATGTTAATGCTGCAAATTTCATTCTAATTAGGCTGGTTTATAGTAACATTAGTAACATTTGGCCATGATATTAATCATTTATGTTTTTTAACCAGGTTTATAAACAGTTCTGTTCCGGATCTTTTAACAAAAGAATTATTGCAAAGTTCGAATGTTTTAAAATCGAAATCTTTTTCAAACAAAGATTCATACTGGCATTTACAGCCACCAAAGGGTGGCCCTTGCTGCTCAAATTCACGATTGAACAAAACGCCGACCAGTTTACCACCCGGGCTAAGCAGTTCATTCATTTTTGCAGCATAGTCTTTTCGTAAAGACGGATTAAGTGCACATAAAAATGTTTGTTCCAGGATGAGATCATATTCACCTTCCTGCTTAAAAAAGTCACCCGAAACAATTTTGATATTTGGGTTGGGTCCAAATTTTTCCTGCAATTGAGCCACTAATATTGGCGCAATATCAATCACCGTAATATTGGTAAATCCTTTTTGTAAAAGATATTCAGCCTCATACGTATTTCCACAACCGGGTATCAAAATTTTTAAATCCTTATCTGAAAGCTGATCGATATATATTTTAAGTGGAGGAGATACTTCCCCCAGGTCCCAGCCTGTTGTTTTGGCTTCATATTGATCATTCCAGTAGGTTTCGCCCAATGGTATATCACAGCTTACCACGCAACATGTTTCTTCAGTCTTATTTTCGGCTTCCATATGCTTACACTAATTAAAAAACAATTCCTTAATGATAATATAAATACCCATTACAAGCACAAACCAGCCAAAACCTTTTTTCAGTTTTTCACCGGCAATCTTTTTTGCCATGGCTCCGCCAATAAATATTCCGGCAACTGCAATTGCTGTAATAAGGCCTAAAAATTTCCAGTCAATGGCAATATGTCCCAGGTCTCCCGTAAATCCAATCAGTGAATTGAGTGAAATGATCAGAAGAGAAGTTCCTACAGCTTTTTTCATGGACATTTTGAAAATTAGTACCAGTGCCGGAATAATTAAAAACCCGCCACCTGCCCCCAAAAACCCTGTGGCAAAGCCAACCAGTATACCATACAGTAAAAGCTTAAAGGTACCAGTTGAAGATGGCCCCGTGTTTGCAATTTCCTTTCTTCCCTTTATCATAGCCATAGAAGCCATCAGCATCAACACAGCAAATAAAACCATGATGGCCATGGATTTCTTTACCTGGAAACTACCAATACTAAACAGCAGATCTGGTATGACCGGCATGATGAGTTTCCTGGTAATAAATACTGTGGTAATGGAAGACAAGCCAAAAAGCAATGCTGTTTTAATACTGACCAACCCTTTGCGATAATTATTAAAAGCACCAACCAACGATGTGGAGCCTACAACAAATAAGGAATAAGATGTTGCCATTACGGGGTCTAATGCAAAAATATAAACCAGTATTGGCACCATTAATATAGAACCGCCGCCGCCAATCAATCCTAAAGAAATTCCGACCAATGCCGCTAAAAAATACCCGGTTACCTCCATTACATCTTTTTAATAATGCAAAGATGAGATTTATAATATAAAGGGTATGTGACAATAGTTACACCGGGAAGAGAGAAAAACTTTTACTTTTTGTGGCCTCGTCAAGAATCGAACTTGAATCTGGAGCTTCGGAAACTCTTATACTATCCCCGTCCGACTGGCGTCAGCCGGGCGGGCATTGTACTACGAGACCATCTTCTTTTTTAAAAACCTTCTACCTGCTGAAGTTTTAAAATATTTTTCTCTGGCAATTGATTCAGCCCTTGTTTCAAACTCTTCTGTGTAAACTAGCTGAAATGGGATATAAGGCCGGATCGACTCAGTCATTCCTGAATTGTGTTGTTTTAATCTCTCTTCAGGATTTTCGCAATGCCCTTTATAAAGAAAATCGTGGTTTAAACTTTTTATGACATAAGCATAAAACATAAACATTTTTTGTGGCCTCGTCAAGAATCGAACTTGAATCTGGAGCTTCGGAAACTCTTATACTATCCATTGTACTACGGGGCCTGCTGGTTAATTTGTTTATCGGTCTATTCGTTTATCGGTTTCCATTTTTATAATTAAGGAGCCTTTATTTAAAAGCTGCACTACCAATAAACCAGTTAACTAATTAACCAATAAACTAATTTCTATTTACCCAAGTGCGAAAAATTACTACCGAATATTTTTACTGCAATGGCCAGCAATATTACACCAAAAAATTTTCTGATAACTACCATACCGTTGGGGCCCAGCATTTTCTCGATCCATTTAAGCGATTTCAAAACAAGGAAAATGAAAATGCAGTTTATTAAAATGCCGGTAAGAATATTTACATCATAATAATTCGCTTTTAAACTCATGATGGTGGTGAGGGTACCTGAGCCCGCTATTAACGGAAATGCAATTGGAACAACACTCCCACTCTTTGCATTGCCATCCTGTTTAAAAAATTCAAGACCCAGCACCATCTCAAGACCAATGATAAAGATCACAATACTTCCGGCAACAGCAAATGACTGCACATCCAGGCCAAGTATATTCAGGAATTGTTTTCCTGCCAGCAGGAAAAGTATCATTAGTCCGCCCGAAGCAAGCGTGGCCTGCAATGACCTGATCTCGCCACCCATTTTCGCCCTCAATGTTGCCAGCACAGGAATATTACCAACCATATCAATCACTGCAAAAAGTGTAAAAGAAATGGTGAGTATCTCTTTGGCCGACAGGTTATCCAATGTCATGCTGTCTCTTTGTGCAAAGATAACCAGCTATACACAAAGAACGGGCCTGTCATTTTTGGAAAACATATTTTTCTTTAAAATGCAAATATTCTTCCCTGAGAATGTGCAAACAATTTATGCAAAGACAATCATCATACCCGGCTTCTGCAAATATCCTTTCTTCGGCAGATAAATTTATACTGCTGCACTGGCATTGCGTGATGCTGCCTGCTTTGCATTCAAACTGCCTGTTACAGCGTGGACAGGTTTTGATATCATGTTTGTACATATAGTTGAAATTATGATTAACTGTAGGGCCGGCTTTGCCGGCCCTACAGTTATTTTACCAGTTAAAGATCACTCCGCTATTCAACAGGAACGGAATGGAACTATATCCCCTCACATCAAAGAATTTTTTATTCCCGATATTCTGTGCATCCACAAATAATTTCAGGTGCTGTTTAAATGAATAAGAAGCATACATACCCAACAGGAAATAACTGTCAAGTTCCACATCTGCTTTCTTATATCCTCCCACATCTAAACGTTTGCTCACATATTTGCCTGATGCACTTATATAGAACCCGTTCTTAAATTGGTAGGCTGCAGTAATGTTCAGGTTATGCCTTGGCCTGCGCAACAGGTTATCGTAAGTAGTGTCTTTAAAAGTTATACGGCTCTGCGAATTTTCTGTTGGCTTCAGGCAGGTATAATTCAGTGAGAGGCTGAAATTGGTTACCGGCTCTGCAGCAATTTCCAGCTCAAGCCCATTTACTTTCTGGCGGTTGATGTTAAAGTATTTGAATTTGCTGTTATCAAAATCAATTCCATCTTTAATATCCCTGTAAAAATAAACGATACGGCTGCTTATCTTTTTATGCGTTTGCTGAATACCGATCTCAAAATTCTTTGAACGTTCCGGCTGCAGATCAGGTTTTCCATAAGATGAATAAAGCTGGTATAATGATGGCGCTTTAAACCCGGTGGCAAAGCTGGTGAATATCCTGAAATTCTTATTGATAGAAAAAGAAGGATTAAATGTATACGTATAATTACTTCCGTAACGACTGTGTACATTCAGCCTGCCGCCAAGTTCAATGTTTAATTTTTCTTTTAATGCAGCGTAAAATAAAGAAGCATACAACGATGCCTGGCTCTGCACTGAATCTTTAGTAAAGCTTGAATAAGGCCCGAAAGCACTGAGCGAATAATATTGTTCATTCATGTTGCTGAAACGGTAATCGGCTCCCTGTAATAAACTAAAGCCGCTGCCCAGACCGATATTGGTATACAGTTCTGCAAATTGGTTCTTGCCATAATTATTATCGGTGCTGTATTTTGTAAAGCCTGGCACATCAGTGCTGTCATTTACATACAGGCGGGTGATATCGCTATACTGGTAATTACCGGTAAGACTGATATTGGTTTTACTGAACCTGAATCCTGCGCCCCCCATTTTATTTTTATTTTCTATGCTGTAATCTTTTTCATCACTAAATACTCCGGCGTCAATTGAATTCTTATACCTTGTTTGCTGAAAAAAACTACGGAACGATAATGCTGCTGTTGCCTGGTATTGCAAAGCAATATTCCAAACATTGCCATTGTATTTGTCCTTGTCAAAGTCTTTGCCACCTATACTGTCGTAGGCAGATGAAAATCCTTTAGTAGATAGGTTTCCAAAACGGGTTGTATAAGTAAGCCGCCCAACTTTACCGTACAGCTGCAGGTTGGTTTTAAAAGTACTGTAGCTCCCTGCACTCAATGTTGCTTTGGCATTAAATGGTTTCTTCACTTCTTTTTTTATGGTGATGATATTGATAACGCCTGCAATGGCATCGCTTCCGTATAAAGTAGATTGTGCGCCACGGCAAACTTCAATACGCTCTACATTGTTCAGGGAAAAAAGATTCAGGTCAAATTCATTGTTGATCATAGAGGGATCATAAACCGGAATGCCATCCAGTAAGATCAATGTACGCCCGGTTGATGCACCACGCATGTACACAGATTGGTTGGTACCGGCCGTGTTGTAAGCGCCATTGATGGTGAGGCCAACCTGTTCATTTAGTAATTGAGAAAGGGATTTTCCGCTGCTGCGTTCAATCTGTTCTTTACTGATAACTGTAATGACCTTACCCGTTTGCGATTGCCTGGTGGGTGATTTAGTAGCCGTTACCACTACTTCGTTTAAATTCTTTGCACTGTCGGTTTGTGCATACATGGAACTGCTGAATAAAACAGCAGCCGCAATAAAAATTTTCTTTTTCATTTTTGAAAAATTTTTTTTGTGACTGCTTCCTGGAAAAAAAGAGATAGAAATATACCACTTCGCTAAAGCTATGTAGTACTAAGTAATAGCTGTTGAGCTGTTACATTTCCTGCCTTTCACCCGAAAGCTTTGAATAATGTTAAGTGAACCTGGCAGGTCTTCTGGCTTACAACACATTTTTGAACCTTCCCATCCCGCCTTAGGCGAGACAGTGGTTATGAAGTTTGAAATGTTTCCCTTAATCCGCCAGTTGGCAGATTTGGGGTATTGCTTACAGCTACGGGGATAGCGCCGGATTTTGACCGGCTTCCCTTTTAATCCCGATTTGACATCGGGAACCAAATCCGCAGCAAATGTAACAGCAACACATGGAAACAACCAAACAAAATATCTGAACCTTGTTATGAGCAAAAAAATTATCTTTAAAGCATGACAGTAAAATCTAAAAAACTCAATCTCTTCGATTTTACCATGATCGTGGTAAGCCTGGTGATTGGTATGGGTATTTTTCGCACGCCTTTAAACGTAGCTAAAGCATCGCCTGATACCTTTTTATTTTTTACTGCATGGATCGCCGGTGGCCTTGTTGCTTTGTGCGGTGCACTAACCTATGCTGAGATAGGTAGCCGCCTCCCGGTAACCGGTGGCTACTATAAAATATTTGCTTACGCTTATCACCCTTCCATTGCATTCGCTATTAACTGTGTGATATTAGTTTCTAATGCAGCTTCGCTGGCAGGTGTGGCATTAGTTGGCGGAGAATATATTACCGGTATTTTTATCCCTTTGTCAAAAGACCTGGAATGGATAAAAGTAGCTGCTAATGCAACTTATATTCAAACTATACAGATCAGCATTGCCATTGCCGCCATTGTAATTTTTTATGGCGTAAACCTGCTGGGTTTAAAAATGAGCGCCAAAACGCAGAATGTTTTAACCGTAATTAAAATAACATTGATCTTGTTATTGATCACCCCTATATTTTTTGCAAGCCCTGCTGCTACTTCCGCAGTATTACCAACTACTATCAGCCCAACTTTTATGGAATACCTGAAAGCATTTGGTATTGGCCTGGTAGCGGTAAGCTTTACCTATGGCGGTTATCAGCAAACCATCAACTTCGGCGCTGAAGTGGATAAGCCAACAAAAAATATTCCCCGTGGCATCTTTTTCGGCATCTTTATTATTATTGCTTTATACCTTACCATTAATTATGCCTATATAAACGTGATCGGCTTTGAAGAAATGAAAAATAGTAAGAATATTGCCGCTATCATGGCTTCCAGGATTTTTGGCATAAATGCAGAACGTATCTTATCGGGTTTTTTATTTTTAAGTGTACTGGCTTATGTAAATGTTTTACTCATGAGCAATCCACGGGTAATGTATGCCATGAGTGAAGACAAAATTTTACCCGCCATGTTCAAAAAGCGAAATATAAAAACAGATGTGCTTACCATTTCCTTAAGTGTATTTGCTGCATTATGCGCTTTGATCGTTTTTTGGGCAAAAGAGTTTGACACCATTTTAAGCTTTACCATTTTTCTTGATTGTTTTGGCATGGTACTTTCAGCCGGAAGTATTTTTATTTTAAGAAAGAAAACCGCTCATTTAAACGATACCGGCATTTACAGCATGAAATGGTATCCGTTGCTACCCATTATTTTTATAACTGCTTATACTTTTGTTGCCATCAGTTTACTGGTGAATGAAACAAAACTCTGTATGATCGGGCTTGCAGTAATGGCCGGTTTCATTGGAATATATTTTGCCGTGAAGGCTTTACAAAAAAAAGAACAACTATAAAATTGTAGTCAATGCCAGATGATATCTCATACATATTAAATGAGTTTGCCGAAGAAAGGGAGAACTATTTCAATGCCGTTTCTCCACCTATCATGCAAACCAGCAATTTTGTTTTCAATACCGTAGATGAAATGCGTAAGGCCTTTGCTGACGAATACTCCACTTTTTTATACAGCCGGGGAAAAAATCCAACAACAGAAATATTGCGGAAAAAACTGGCAGCACTTGACGGAGCTGAGGATTGTCTTGTTTTCAACAGCGGCGCTGCAGCCATTTTTGCTTCGGTTTTTGCTAATGTAAAAAGTGGCGATCATATTGTATCGGTTGATAAGCCTTATACCTGGGCCCAAAGAATGTTCGATGTCATATTGCCAAAGTTTGGTGTAACCACTACTTACATTAATGGAACACAAATAGAAAATTTTGAAAGGGCTATCTTACCTAATACCACAGTTATCTATTTAGAAAGTCCGAATAGCTGGGATTTTGCCATACAGGATCTGAAAGCAGTTGCCGAACTGGCAAAAGCAGAAAACATTGTTACCATCATTGATAACAGCTATTGTACACCACTGTATCAAAAACCCATTGAAATGGGAATTGATCTTTCCCTGCAAACAGCTACCAAATACATCAGCGGCCATAGCGATACGTTAGGTGGTGTATTGTGTGGGAGCAAAAAAATGATGGAAAGGATCTTTAACAGCGAATTCATGACCGTGGGCAGCGGCATTCAGCCTTTTAATGCCTGGTTACTGATAAGAGGTTTAAGAACATTGCCTGCCAGGCTGGATAGAATTACTGCTTCTACAAAAAAAGTGATCGAATTTTTAAAACAACACCCCAGGGTTGAATCGGTGCTTTTCCCATTTGATGAAACCTTTCCTCAGTATGACCTGGCAAAACATCAAATGAATGGCGCCTGTGGTTTATTGACCTTTATTATCAAAGCTGACACAATAACCCAAATAGAAAAATTCTGCGAAGACCTTCAACACATTTTTATGGCCGTAAGCTGGGGTGGGCACGAAAGCCTTATCATTCCAAAATGCTCAGGTATTCAGCCAGGTGAATTCGATGCAACAAACAAGGAGCACAGGATGCTTCGGCTATATGTAGGCCTGGAGGAGCCGGAATACCTGATAAAAGACCTGGAGCAGGCTTTTGAAAAAATCAACTAATCAAGGTTACCGTTTGTACAATTGTTTTATTAGTATTAATTACAGATGAATTATTTTTGTTGTATGCGTTATAAACTTTATACCCTTATAGCTTTATTGGTTATCACAGGCTCTGCCAACGCCCAGCAAAAATGGAGTTTGCTTAAATGTGTGGAGTATGCCATGGCCAATAATATTTCAATCAAACAAACTGACCTGCAAAGTAAAATTGCTGAGCTACAACTGCGCCAAAGTAAATTAGGCCAAATACCTAATTTAAGTTTTAGCGGCGGCCCAAGTTTTAACAGCGGCCGTAACCAGGACCCTACATCTTTTAGTTTAATTACACAGAGTTATTTATCGGCCAACATGCAGTTACAAAGCAGTGCCGAAATTTTTAACTGGTTCAGCAAACGCAATACCA
>JBDTUK010000015.1:0-15418 GCA_040007795.1 Ferruginibacter sp. | reverse complement strand
CCTTTTAAGAAAGGACAACGGCGAATGGAAAATTGCCCGTTATATGTTTAATCAGTCTAAATAGCTTGACGATGAAGGGCTGCCTATAACATGAACTGTGTAAAAAATCAAATAAAAATTCATTTCTTTAATGCCAATCGTCCAGGGCTGATACAATATCAAATACCCAGGCTGCAGCAAGCCTTAAATGCCAGCTACACCCTATGCGAAAACTTCTTTAACTTTGAGAATGATTTTTTTTAAAAAAATAAGAAAAATATTAAAGTCAAAATTTGATTTAATAAATAATGAAAAGCTAAAAAAAAATATACTTAATGCAATGCCCTTTTGGGCTAGTGCTTTTATTTCGGGGGGAGTTGCTGTTTTATATGCAAAGCTGTTTTCCTGGGCTGAATCAGGAACCCGTTTCATCTTCGCTGAATTCAATTGGATGTTTTTCTTTATAACGCCGGCGTGTTTTGTTTTAAGTTGGTGGATTATATCCAAATACTCTCCTTTTGCACGTGGTAGTGGTATACCACAGGTAACTGCAGCCATCGAATTATCAAATCCTAAGCATTACTATAAAATAAATTCATTAGTAAGTCTAAGAATAATTTTTGTTAAAATATTTTCAAGTCTAATTGTTGTCTTTGGTGGCGGAGTTATTGGAAGAGAAGGTCCTACTATCCAGATCTCTGCTTCTATATTTAAAAAAATTAATGATCTATTACCTGCCTGGTACCCAAAAATTTCAAAACAGAACATGATTGTTACCGGTGCGGCGGCTGGCCTGGCTGCTGCATTTAATACTCCATTAGGAGGTATTGTGTTTGCCATTGAAGAATTAACAAAAACACATTTTAGCTTTTTTAAATCTGCACTATTAACCGGAGTTATAATTGCAGGTCTTACTGCACTAGTGTTTCTCGGCCCTTATTTATATTTGGGATATCCTAAGTTAGAAGGGATCTCTGCATTTACTATTGTAGCGATCATTCCATTGGCAATTGTTACAGGCTTAGTTGGAAGCGGGATGGGAAAAATAATTATTTATATATTTAAAAAGAAAGATAAATTTAAAAAGAAATACCAGCATATTCTTTATGCTGTCATTTGCGGATTAGCTATTGCTTCTCTTGCTGTGTTTATCGATGCAAGAACATTCGGCTCCGGAAAAGAGATCATGGTTTCCACTTTATTTACTAACCAAAAACACTTGGAATGGTACATACCAATTTTAAGAATAATAGGGCCCGTTTTATCATTTACAACCGGAGTATCAGGCG
Organism: Ferruginibacter sp.; assembly: GCA_040007795.1. Lineage (GTDB taxonomy): Bacteria > Bacteroidota > Bacteroidia > Chitinophagales > Chitinophagaceae > Ferruginibacter. The sequence continues at coordinate 14,150 of JBDTUK010000015.1, read as the reverse complement.
GAATATTTGCACCTTCCTTAAGTGCAGGAGCCAGCATTGGAGCCGTCTTTGCAAGTTGGTTTCACTTGTCGGGTAACGAAACAAATCTCGTCATTTTATGCGGCATGACGGGTTGCTTAACCAGCATAACCAGGAGTCCTTTTACATCGTCAATATTGATCCTGGAAATGACCAATAGCCATAATGTAATTTTTTACATTATGCTTGTTGCATTAATTTCTAACCTGATTGCAACACTGGTGAGCAAACACTCATTTTACGATCAATTGAAAGACCGGTATATTAACGAAGTACATAAAAAGGAAATGCAGCAAACTGATCCGTAGAAAGGCTTCGGATAACAAAGTCTTGCAAGGCACACAAAAAGCTAACACAAAGCCATCGTTGCAAAGAGTTAGAAACCCTCGGCAATAATTTCAAGCAACCGTTTATTTTTAATAATAACTTTTCTTGCTTCGGTGGAAAGGATACCTTTTTCTTTAAAAAAAGTAAGAACCCTTACAACAGTTTCTTCTGTGGTTTCAGAATAGCAGGCAATGTCAGCTTTTGACATAGTAATAGCAGTTTCTTTGCCGCCTGCCTTATATTTTTCATGTAAAATAAGGAGTATTAAAGCAACTCTTTCTTTGGCAGATTTGCGGGACAGGGAACCTATTAAATTGATCCATACGTTAAATTCAAAACTTAAAATTTCTACCAGGTTAAAGGACAAATTGGGCGACCGTTTTGCTATATCTAAAAAACCTCTGCCTTCATAAACTTCAATCTCGCTTTCTTCCAGAACAATGGCCGATACCGGATGTTTCTGGTTAGACAATAATGGCCGGAAGCCAAAATATTCACCCACTGTATATATATAAACAATACGACTGTCGCCATTTTCACCTGCTTGTTCAATTTTTATTTTTCCTTTTTTCACACAGTAAACAGCTCTTGGAGTGCTTCCTTCTTTGTATAACTCATCACCTTTTTTATAGCATATTGTTTTTAATATGTTTTGTAATTCATTCATGTAAACAGGTACTACTGCATTAAAAAGTTTATCGCTTCTAAAATGGTATTTATATATATCAAAATTCATAGAAAACAGTTTTGTAAAGGTTGACAGCCATCAACTTTTAAGAATTAGAATTGGTTTACCTTGATACTATTAATGAATATACAATAAATTAAATAGAATTTAAGATCTCAACAGCAAGTTAGTTTTATTAATAACTGAAAAAAATAATTATTACTCTAATACTTATAATATGAACTATCAAATAAAAAATATATTAGTGCCGGTTGATTTTTCAGAAGCCGCAAACAATGCTTTGGAAGTAGCGTTGGCAATGGCTAACCGGCATAAAGCAGAAATTCATTTGCTGCATGTAGTACAGCCCCAGGTTTATGCTGACCCAACAGGTATGCATGGTGCTATGCCTGGAATAGATCAAACATTGACAAAGGATGCTAAAGAAAATATAGAAAAGCATAAAGCAGCCATACAAAAAAACAGCCAGGTAGTGGTAAATACCTATGTAGAAATGGGTAATGTAGCAATTTGCATCAGCAATTATGTACTCAACAATCAAAAGGACCTGGTAGTGATGGGCACACACGGCACATCCGGCTGGAATGAATTTTTTCTTGGCTCAAACGCAATGGCTACCATTAAAGAATGCAGCTGCCCTGTACTTACTATTCCTCCATCGTTTAAAAAAAGAACGTTTGATTCAATTTTATATCCAATACGAAATGTAGATGGCGTGGTGGAAAAATACGATTATATAAAACCAATTGTGGAGAAGAATGATGCTAAAATTCATTTATTGGGTGTGGCCCAGCTAAACGATAAATATGAGGTAAGTATTTTAACCACTAAACTGAAAGCTGTAAGAGAAGCCATTTTACACGATAGTGAATACATATCTTACGAAACACATCAATGTGAAAACATAGCCGGAAAAATTTTAGAAGTGGCGCATACAAGAAATGACGATATAATGATCATTAATGCCACTTTGGATAAAGCCTGGTATAAATTTTTTAGTGGTAGTTATACCCGGCAAATTGTAAACCATTCCACCATACCTGTACTCTCCGTAAAGCCATCGCTAACGCCTGAATTACTTAAGCAACGGGAAATATCTCTTATGGCAGAGGCACAATATTATTATCCGTTTTTACCTTAAACCAGTTTAAGCATATATATGATTAACAAAATAGAAATATTAAACTTAAATATTACGCACTATAAGCAACTTTTAGAAACCATGAAAGCGGCTTACATTAACTGGTCGGGCAGCTATTGGAGTGAGACAGTCATTGAAAAACTAATTGCCAAATTCCCAAACGGGCAATTTGTAATAATTGCTGATGAAAAAATAGTGGGCTGTGCATTGTCAATCATTGTAAAATATGATGACTATGGTGATGACCATACCTATAAACAAATAACTGGTAATTATACATTTTCATCGCATAATGAAGACGGAGATGTACTTTATGGAATAGAGGTTTTTATACATCCGGAATTCAGAGGCCTCCGCCTGGGAAGAAGATTATATGATGCCCGGAAAGAATTATGTGAAAAGTTAAACCTAAAAGCGGTGGTGTTTGGCGGAAGGATTCCAAACTATCATCTTTATGCAGGTGAGCTAAAACCAAAAGAATATATACAGAAAGTAAAACTAAAAGAAATTTATGACCCCGTTTTATCTTTCCAGTTAAGCAATGATTTTCATGTAAAGAAAGTGTTGAAAAATTACATGCCTGAAGATAACGAGAGCCAGGAGTTTGCCACTTTATTGCAATGGGATAATGTTTATTACATACCGGACTATCCGCATACTAACAGAATAAGGAAAAATGTTCGCCTGGGATTGGTACAATGGAAAATGCGTTTATATAATTCCCTGGAAGAATTGTTTCAACAGGCAGAGTATTTTATAGATTCTATTTCTAACTACAAAGCTGATTTTGTTTTATTCCCCGAATATTTTAATGGACCGTTGATGGCTAAGTTTAACACCATGAATGAATCGGATGCAATGAGGGCAATAGCACAATACACCCACCAGATAAGAGACAAATTCAGCGAGTTTGCAGTAATGTATAATGTAAATATTATTGCCGGCAGTATGCCGCTGTATGAAAATAATACATTGAAAAATGTTGGCTATGTATGCCACAGAAATGGGAAAGTGGAAATGTACGAAAAGCTGCATGTAACACCGGATGAAGAAAAATTCTGGGGATTGAAAGGTGGTAATATGTTACAAACCTATGATACCGATTCAGGAAAAATAGGAGTACTGATTTGTTATGATGTGGAGTTTCCGGAATTATCACGGCTATTGGCAGATGAAGGCGTACAGATCTTATTCGTCCCTTACCTGACAGATACACACAACTCATATTTAAGGGTACGTTTGTGTGCCCAGGCAAGGGCGATAGAAAATGAATGTTTTGTAGCTATTACGGGCAGCGTTGGTATTTTACCTAAAATAGAAAACCTCGACATTCAATATTCACAAGCTGCTGTTTTTACACCCAGCGATTTTGCTTTTCCATCCAATGCAGTAAAAAGCGAAGCAACAGCTAACACAGAGATGGTACTTATTGCTGATGTTGATTTAAAATTACTGGACGAATTACATGCTTACGGAAGTGTGAGAAATTTAAAAGACAGAAGAAAGGATTTTTACCAACTTAAAAAGTTATAAATAGAGCAGTTTTATTAACAAATATCTTTAAAAGTACAACTGCCGGAAAGTTTGTTTCCATCCATTTAGCGGAAGCTCTGAATTAAAACAAGCATTCACAAAATAAAATCAAGTAAAATGAACATTACAATACAGACAGTAAATTTTAAGGAGAGTAAAAAATTAAACTCCTTTATTAATTCCAAAGTGGGTAAACTATTTAAACAAAGCCCTGAAATAATAAGAGCTGATGTAACGCTGAAAGAAGGGGCAAAACATAATCCTGCAAATAAATGGTGTTCAATCTATATATCTCATCCTGGTGAGAATGAGTATGTAAAAAGAAACTCCACTTCGTACGAAGAAAGTATTTTGTTAGCAACAGAAGCAATGGAAAAGGTTTTACGAAGTAGAAAAACCAAGATGGTTACCCTGCGCAATCACACTCACTAAACATACTCCCAAAGTGCCATATTAAAATCTTATTTTTAACCTGGTTAACCATTTATCAACCGGCACAGCTTACATAATATGTTATGAGTACATTTTTGAGCAATCTCTTCAATCTTCATATTGGCGAAGATGAGAACAAAAAAATACTGGAGAACGTAAAAAGTAATATTTCTTTTACTGGTGCTAACCTTTGGATTTTAGCATGCGCTATAATGGTAGCATCGGTAGGGTTAAATGTGAACTCAACTGCCGTAATTATTGGTGCTATGCTCATTTCACCTTTAATGGGGCCTATTGTTGCCTCCGGCTTTGCCCTGGGTATTTATGATTTTGATTTATTGAAAAGGGCTTTGCGAAACCTGCTGGTCGCAACCATTGTTGGCCTGATTGTTTCTGCACTATACTTTTTTATTAGCCCTTTCAAAGAAGTCCAATCAGAATTATTAGCCCGTACATCACCTAATATTTATGATATACTGATTGCCTTTTTTGGCGGTTTGGTGGGTGTCATTGCAGTTACAAGAGTTGAAAAAGGAAACCCGATACCCGGCGTTGCTATTGCTACAGCATTAATGCCGCCATTATGTACTGCAGGTTATGGATTAGCAACCGGGCAAATTAAATTCTTTTTAGGAGCATTCTTTCTTTATTGCATTAACTGTGTATTTATTTGTATTGCCACATTTGCTATAGTGAAATATTTAAAGTATCCTGCAAAAGCACAAGTGGATATTAAACATCAGAAACAAGTGAAGTATGGCGTTACAGCCATTGTTTTGTTGATGCTGCTACCCAGTTTTTATTTTGCCTATAATTTGTTTAAGCAGCAACAATTCAGCCAATCTGTAAATGTGTTTGTAGATAAAGAATTTGCCGAAAAGGGAAATACTATTGTTTACAAAAAAACATATTATAACAGCAATCCCAGGAAAATTGAACTGGCTTTTCTTTCAAGGCAGTTCAGTAAAGAAGACCTGGATGGTTATAATACAAAATTGAAGGAATACGGTTTCTCCAATACTATTTTAACCATTAAACAAAGCAATAACTTACAAAACCTGAAAAACGATATTTTGAATGAAGTAAGCAAAGCTGAGATTTTTAGTAATGAAAAAGATAATAGAATAGTTGAATTAGAGAATAAAATAGCGGCAGACTCTTTTAATAACAAACAAATATTTAAAGAAGCAAAAGCCTTATTTCCGGTAATTAATGCATTATCAGTTTCAAAACATACATTTTACTTTGCTAAAGACAGCATGGCAATAAATACAGTTTTATTATACAAAGCCGGTAAAGAATTAAACGAAACCGACAAAGAAAAATTTTTAAACTGGCTGAAAGAAAAATTATCAAAAGATTCCATTAAGGTTATTTATGAAAAGTAAAACCCAACAATTACTAATGTCAATTTATATCATACTGGTTATTGTCTGTACTTTTAAAAGCGCCATTTGAATTTACAGTAACGAAATCAATTTATACAACATCCATCTCTCTTCGCCTCGATTCTGACTCACGATCTGCTCGGTCAAAACATTTCCTTCCCTGCAATGTCTTTCTCTCAGCTTTGAGCACAGCGGAAGGCATGTCTAAAAATTTCTTGTACAACACGCAATACTCCCAAAAAACGTTTAAATTGTCATTGTCAATAATCATCAATGAAACGCAGTGAATTTGAAACAGCAAATGAAAAGGTAAAGCAACTCATTCACAGGGCTAACGACAATGACCAAACAAATTTTGATGTCATCGTTCTTGGTGTTGGTTCAATGGGTTCATCCGCCTGTTATTACCTGGCAAAACAGGGCATTAAGGTTTTAGGGCTTGAGCAATTTGATATCCCCAATGAAATGAGTTCTCATGCAGGGCAGAGCCGGATAATACGCAAAGCCTATTTTGAACATTCCGATTATGTACCGTTACTGGAAAGGTCTTATCAAAACTGGAAACAATTAGAAAATATGACCGGTACGCAGGTTTACTTTCAAACAGGCTTACTTTATTTTGGTAAACCAGATCATCCAATGATGAAAGGAGTAAATGAATCGGCTGATAAATACAATATTAAACTTGACAGGCTCAGTGCAACAGATACGGCAGCAAAGTTTCCTCAAATAAAAATTGCAGATGACTATGAAAAATTATATGAACCAGGGGCCGGATTTATTACACCAGAAAGAGCAATACTTCTTTATACCGAAAATGCATTGCAAAACGGAGCCGTAATAAAAATAAAAGTGAAAGTATTAGATTGGAGCAAAACAAAAGATGGCGTACAGGTAACAACGACAGCCGGAAACTATTTTGCAAAAAAATTAATTATTACCGCAGGCCCATGGGCAGGAAAAATGATCCCGGGTATATTATCCACACTAAGAATAACAAGGCAGGTAGTAGCATGGGTAATCCCAAAAAATATTTCATCATTTGAGTTAGGTAATTTGCCCTGCTGGTTAATTGCAGACGATGAAAGGCCCGGTGCTTATTATGGTTTCCCGGTATTGCCCGCTGACAGGTTTTATGGCCCTACAGGATTTAAGATTGCACACCATTATCCCGGTGCAGTATCAGACCCCGATACCATCAGCCGTGTACCTACTCCTGCAGATGAGGCCAATCTTGTATATGCTTTGAATAGGTTTTTTCCGGAGGGTTATAGATCTACACAGGTGATGAAGACCTGCATGTACAGCAATACACCCGATGAAAATTTTATTCTTGACTTTTTGCCCGGTTATGACAAAGATGTGGTAATAGCTACAGGTTTCAGTGGACATGGGTTTAAGTTTGCATCTGTAGTGGGCGAAATTATGAGTGATCTTGCAACAAAAGGAAACACATCTTTACCTATTGGATTCCTTAATGCCAGCCGTTTTTAGAAATGAAATGCTGAAAAGCTCCCGGAGTTTTATGATAATTTTAAAGCTGAACAAATAAGTTATTCCGCCGGTTCAGGCATATTGACGTAAATTTGCAAAAACCTACCTCATGGAATCAAAATTTATAAAGAATATTCAGTTCACCAAACTGATAAAAGTAGATGGCCGTTTGAAGGAATTCAATTTCAGAAAATCAAATGGAAAAGAGGAAGGCGTGTTTACCGTTGATGTTATTGATGAACGTGGCTCCCGTATCATTTTCAATATGGAAAAGAGTGACAGTACCTGGAAGATAACCAATCCGCAATTGCCCGAATGGGTGTTGAAAAGTGAATCTGCTTTTCATAAAATAATTGATGAAGAATTTAAATTAAGCTGATCAGCTTTTAAAAATATTTACGCCAAACAAAAAAGCTTTTGCCCTCAACAGGCAAAAGCTTTTATTATGTAAATGGTTTTGATTAAAATTCAGCCACAACTGATATCTTAGGTTCTTTTGAAACCTTCCCTGCTGCAATGGCCCCGCCATTAACGCCATAGTCTTCCAGTTTAACACTAAAATCAGAACTTGCATTGATCGTTTTACCGGTTACTGTTACAGAACCTTTGCTCTCTATAGGTTTGGTAACACCATGCATGGTCAATTCCCCTTTCACAGTAACAGCATAAGTTCCGTCTTTTGCAAAATTTATTGTAGTCAGGTTCGTAATGTCGCCTTTAAAAGTTGTGGTAGGAAATTGTTCGCTATCCATCCAGCCGGCACTATTAAAATGCTCCTGTATCCTTGGGTTACCAAAAGCGAAGTTCTTTATATTCACTTCAAAAGCAAGTTTACCGGTTTTAGTATCCAGCGATGCAATTACCGTTTTATTTTCTGCTTTAGGTAATTGGTCAAGACTGGTAGTTGCATCAAAATTAATAATGGCCGATGTAGTGGTTTTCTTTTGAGCAAACAGTAAGCCTGTTGCTAAAACCAGGGCAATGGATAAAATTGTTTTTTTCATTCTGTTCGATTTTTATTTTTAGGTTAAAATTATTTATTAACAGCACAACGTTTGAATGTGATATAATCGGTTTCCAGAATCTCACTGTGTGCCCCCCCGCTGCAGGAGCCTTTGATAGAAACCGGGTCTCCTTCTCTTATTGCTTTAGCTTCTGCCAGGTGTTGCTGTTGAAAAGCAAAGATCACATAAGCACCACTTGATAAATCAGCCATTTTAATATTTACTGTTGTATCAGCCGGCTCAACTTTAGAAACAATACCATTAACTACGATGATCTTTTCCGTATATTTTTTATTTGCCTGCCCCAGGTTCGCTTGAAATTCTTTTATAAAATCAACCGCATTAACTGTATAATCAGCTTTTACCTTGCCAGTATCTTCAAATTTCTCAGTAAAAATGTACCACACAGCTGCTCCTCCAGCTAATAGAAGTACAAACAAACCTATCAACCACTTTTTGTACCCTTTATTTATTTTTGTTGTAAGCATACTGCCCTAGATAATGAGGTCATTTTGAAGACAGGCAAATATACGTTGTTTAAACATTGAAAAGTCAATGATCCAATCCACTTCTTATTTAAAAAGTTAAATTTTCCGGATCTAAGCAAGGTTTATAAATGGGCTTTACAATACATATATTGAAATAAGGCATCATCTTTGCACTAGTAAATGCCATATCAAAGAGAAGTATTATACTGCTATTTTTTAAGCCCTTTACTATATGCGTATCTTTGGATGATAAACAATAAAAAATTGAACCCGAAAAGAATATTTATAATTCCTTCTTTCCTGCTGATCTCTTCCCTTTTCATTTTGAGTAACCCGGCCAAAGCTGCAGTGGAGAATGATTCGGGTAATAATATCATTTATACCAGCACCCAACAGGAAGCCATTGCTTTCATTGATAAGATAACTAACCTTGAACCAAGCGCTTTTTGGCCCAATATAAAAGCCTCCCTGTTTCTTCAGAATTTAAAAACAAATATCTATAAACCTTTAAGCATCTATCCGGGCAGGGCAACCAATTTTTGTGGTTACGGCGCATTATCTTATTTATTATTACAGGATGATCCTTTGGGCTATGCAAAATTCATTTTGCAATTGTATAAAGCCGGAAAAGCAAGCTTTGGAAAAGTTACTTTCAACCCTTCACCCGGAATACTGAAAGCTGCAGGCGGGCTTAAATATAAAGGAAGACTCGATATACGTCCGGCAGAACAAATGTGGTTCCTGGTATTAGCAGATCATTTTAAAGGCTACCTGAATATTTTTAACCGCAACTATGATCCGGGTGATGAAGACCGTTTTTGGGCATCGGTTAATTATGCAAAGTTCAACCGGATGATAAAAAAATTGCTGCAGTATAAGGTAATAGCAAAAGGCGCTGATCTTACGGGCCCCAGGGTTGGTGATCAATATAACTACATTACTGAAAAAATGAAAACAGGTACTGTTGTCCTGTTTATCAATAACAGGATCGTTCATAAAAAAAATCACGTTGCCATAAAGCTAGGGGTACCTACTCATTTTGTTGTAGTGCAACAGATAACCAAAGTTGATGGCCTGATAACATTGGTGTATTGGGACTATGGTTCCAGGACCCTGATGCAACTGAGTCCTTCCTTTCTTAGAAAAATAACATTTGGAATTACGTACTGTACTAAACAAGGGGTCAATGAAAATTAAAATTGCATATTACCTGTCTCCATTGAGCCTCATCATACTCATGGGTTCCTGTTCGCCAAAATTTATTTCTACCAATTATTATTACCAAAACGAAAAGGTATTGGATAGTATAGAGCAGTCGTATAAAAAGTTGTATCAGCAGAAATCATTTGCACTTGGATTCACCAACAAGGATTTCAAAATGGTGTCTATCAATATTATTACAGATACCCTCACCTATATTTATGAATTTGAAGTAAACGAACCCCGTATGACTGATACGCTGGTGAAATACAAAATGCCTGCAAAAGGCATTACCGACCTGGTCAATTCAATGCAGTCTATACATTGTACATGGATAAATAACCTGGATTACTATGTTGACGAAGAAAAGAAATCAGTGATCTTTATTTCGATAAGGCCAATGGGATTGCAGGCTCCGCTTTCATACAAAAAATACTATATACTCACCTACTTTGCACAAAAGCAATATTTTGACAACGAAGGAAGATTGCTTACTAACCGCAAACTAAGAAGATTGAATAAGATCAACGGAGAAGTATTTAAAAGAATAAATGACCGGGTCTGTTATACAGTTTCAACAACATTCAGGTAATTAAGCTTTACCACCATTGAAAGCAAAAATCAAAAAAAATAAAGATTATCTTCGGATAAATGAATTCATTTTTATCAAAAATAATCAGGCGGTCTGTTCTTGATCAAAAGCAAAAGTCTTCTGAAAAAGAACAGGAGCTTTCGGCTTTCGAACTGGCCAAAGGTTTCAGGGAATTAAAGATAACCGTATTGCGTTCATTGAGAGATGTTTTGCTTATTATGATGGGAATTACATCAGCTGCATTTGGCCTTGAAAGTTTTTTGTTACCTATTAATTTTATTGATGGCGGCGCAACCGGGATTTCTTTACTCATTTCTGAAATAACAGGTACCCCACTTTACCTGTTGCTGATACTCATCAATATCCCTTTTGTTTTTTTAGGGTATAAAATTATCGGCAGGCAATTTGCCATTAAAACCGCACTGGCCATTACAGGCCTGGCACTATGTGTGGCCAATTTTCATTTCAGGGTAGTAACTCATGACAAATTATTAGTTGCTGTATTTGGTGGCTTTTTCCTGGGGGCAGGTATTGGCCTTTCTGTTCGTGGTGGCGCCGTAATTGATGGCACAGAAGTTTTAGCCATCTACCTGAGTAAAAAATTCGGAACAACCATTGGCGATATTATCGTATTCATTAACCTCATTATTTTTTCTACGGCTGCCTACTTTCTTTCTATTGAAGCGGCACTGTATTCGATGATCACTTATTTATCGGCTTCCAAAACACTTGATTTTATAATTGAGGGCATAGAAGAATATACTTCGGTTACCATCATATCATCGCATAGCGAAGAAATACGGGAAATGATCATCAATAAAATGGGAAGAGGCGTAACCCTGTATAATGGGAAAAGCGGATTTGGCAAAAGCGGTGAAACAAGGAATGTGGATATTGTTTTCACTGTTATTACAAGGCTTGAACTGAATAAACTAAAAACCGAGCTGGTAAAAATAGACCCCAATGCATTTATTGTAATGAGCAGTGTAAAAGATACCAAGGGAGGAATGATAAAAAAACGGCCATTGAAACATTAGCTGCCTTAGTTGAATTCAGTAAACAACATTTTTAATGCAAACAGCACAATTAAAACACTCATACCGTATCTCACCCACTGCTGATATTTTTTATTTTTAAAAAAAGTTTCACTTACATAGCCTGCAAAAAAAATGATGGTACAGTTTGTAATAAAACTGCCCAGCATTTGTATAACACCCAAAAACAGATTCTGCTCCAGTATATGCCCCCGTGAAGGATGAATGAACTGGGGTATTAATGAAAAATATAAAAATAAAGAACCGGGGTTAAGCAGGTTGCCAATTAATCCTTTAATAAAAAACTCCCTGAGCCCCGTACTTTCATCAGCATCTTCCGGAGCCTTCCATTGAACTATTCTTAAATTACGGAAAGCTAAATAAAAAAGATACACAATTCCACAATAGCGCAATACATCCAGTGCATGAGGTGTAGCAATAAGCAGGGTTGTTAATCCTAAAATGATTGCGGTAATATGAACTATAAAGGCACTGACAACACCGGCCGCAGTTGCCCAACCTTCTTTACGGCCATATTCAAAAGTATAGGTAAGGCAGAGCATCATATTTGGCCCCGGTGTAAGTGCGAAGCCAACTACAAAAATGATGTAAACAACCAGTTCGTTAAATGGCATGAACATGTTTTATGATTACGAAATGACCGCTGCTTTTATCATCACTTGTATTCGAAATAAATTTCTGTAGCACCGTATCCATACAAATGGTTATACTGGTTTACAAATGAGCCTACTTCTTTTTTCAATCTTAAAATATCATGTATCTCATCCCTCAACCTGCCCACCCCTACTCCATGAATGATGGTTAATGATGGCTGGTAATGTGACACCGCCAGGTCATAATATTTAGTAAACGCTTTTAACTGCATGGAAAGTATTTCAAAATTAGTGAGGTGTTTCCAGCTATCAGTTAATTTTTCAATATGCAGGTCAACTACGGTCCTTGCTGGCTCCAGGTTTTGTTTTATTTTATCAGCATCGTACAATCTGAACCCGGCATTGCCCAACCTGCCCAGGTCTACTTTTTCATCTTCTACTTTGTCGGGGTAATTATCAAACAACATATAACTAAAGCCCGGTTCATTTTTTACCTGAATCTCTTCTATCTTTTTAAATAACTGTTTTGCTTTTAATTTTAAAGAGGTTTCGTAATAAGGAGATTTCTTTCTATCCGGTTCTTTCAATGCAAATTCAAAATCAAACCGGGGGTTATCGCTCAGGTCTTCAAACTTAACATCATGTAAATAGAAATCACTCAGGGGTTCAATGGTATTTTTTAATTGAAAGTCACTTTCTCCGCCAATCATAAGATTATAAGTGAAAGTATAGGCAGTTTCGTTTTGATTGATCAGGTACAATTTGAACTTCTCTACCACATCATCATCAAAAATATCCTTGTCAAATACCGGTAAAAAAGAAAGTTGTACGCCGTTGCCTTCTTTTACTTTAGGAGTTTCTTTCTCTTTTTGAACCTGGTCAATAAATACTTTTGCTTTTTCTGCTTTGCGTTTTTCGGAAAACATTTTAAAATAAGGAAAGTCTATCTGGTCCATATAGGCCGGGAATTGCACACCCTTTACTTCGATCATCACCATCTTTTCATTCATGATCTCAACAACCTTACCTTCTTCGTCGGTAAGCAGTACTATTATTTTATCGCCGGGTTGATACTTCATATATACAAATTGCCGATGGCAAAAATAAGTTGTTCTTTTTCCTCAAAAATACCTGACTTGAAGCAATTTGCGCTTTGCCGAAACAAATTTACCGGGCAGGCACTAAGGATAATCTATATTTTTACAATAAGAGATTTAACCAAAATAATGCAAAAGTTGATTTTTTATATACATTTATGATTATAAACACAGCAATACTATCTTTAATCAACCCTTTTTCATGCGTAAACCTTTTTTGCTTTCGGCCATTTTACTATTATCTAACTACACACTGCCAGCACAGAGGGAACTAAAGAACCCTTTAATAAACAGTAAGGAGGTGATCGCCAATGCTGTTGCCCTCCATGATAAAGGGAAGTACAAAGAAGCTATCACAGAATACCTGAAAGTACCCATCAGTGATACAAATTACTCGCAGGCTTTAAATGAACTGGCACTCAGTTATTATTCTGACAGTAATTATGTAGCAGCAGAAAATTGCATACAATCAGGACTGGAACTTTTTCCTGAAAAGAAAGCAACATGGTTCAGGTTGCTCGCCGACATTTATGATGACACAAAGCACATTTCAGAGGCATTGAATATGTATGACAGCATTCTTAAAATGAATCCGTACGATTATCTTTCTTATTTCAATAAAGGAATATGTTTTTACCGCCAGGAAAGATATGATGAAGCCCTGCTCTGTTTTCAAAAATGTGTGACACTGAATCCCTATTATTCATCGGGTCATTATTTTTTAGGTGTTATATCCATGCTGAAAGGCAATATGGTTCAGGCAATGCTCAGTTTTACAACCGACCTCCTTGTAATGCCTGGAAACCGTTATATGCAAAAATCTGTTTCCTTCCTGTCATCCATCGCAACGGTGAATACAACTGTTATTGATCTTTTAAAAAAATACAAACCCGGTAAAGAAGATGACTTTGAACAGTTGCAGGATATCATACTTAATAAGATCGCACTTGATAAAAAATATAAGCTAAAGGTAGACCTGGAAGACCAGGTTGTACGCCAGATACAGGTGATGATGGAGAAACTGGAATACAATGAGCAAGACAAAGGATTTTGGATGCAGTACTATGTGCCCATGTTTAAAAAAGTATGGGACGACAAAA
>JBDTUK010000014.1:0-13002 GCA_040007795.1 Ferruginibacter sp. | reverse complement strand
GGCGGCTTTCATTTTCTGTAAAGTATTGGTAGTTACTTTTTTAATTTCTTTATTAACAGACATAGTACACTTGTTTTAGATTAACTGATGTGCTAAGTGGAGTTGGCTCTGCGTTAGAATAAAACAAATCCGGGGAGCGTTGCTGATGTAAATGTAGAAAGAATTTTATTTGGAAACGCTTTTTAATAAATTTTGATTGATTTATAGATTATCTATCTCCAGACGGAATACTTGTTGTTTGTAGACTTACGCTGCTTTCCCCACATCAGACAAAGGCGAGCAGTGGGCTTTGAGCTAAGGGCTGCAGTGGCGAAGACGTTCTTCACTATAGTCCTGAAATTTCTTTAATATTTTCGTAATTATTTTCTTTCTCTGAAAGTACGGTCATAACAAAGGTTTGTTGCTTTGTATTTTGAGTAACGCCTAATCTTTTATAATCTTCATAAGAAATGTATGCAAATTCTCCATTTACAACCCCTAAAATCATATTGTCAAGATTCTTTACAATTCCAATATTATTGTCCCGGTATCGAAGAATGCTATTAAAGCTTTTGCAGAATACAGCAATGTGTGTCAAAGAAAGTTGATTGCCTTTTTTGTCTACAAAGTTTCCGGTTATTTGCATTAAATTTTGCAATACTGGTACATCACAATTCCAATAACCAAATCTATCAATTGCAAAAGTCCTAAATACTTTACTTGTTTTGTTTATTTCAGATACTACTGCATTTTGTTTTTCAATTACACGATTTCTTGCTTCTATTAAAAGGTTAAGTTTTTCAGTTTTTTTATTCTGTTCATCAATTGCCATATTTTGCAATGAGTCTTTTATATACTGGACTTTAGCTCCCTTCTCTTGAGTTATCCTTACCTTTTTAAAGCTTTCATACTCCTTTCTTTTTTTATTGAAAACAGTCAGTGCTTTATCATAATCTTTGCCTTCTAATACTGGCCTTGCTGAATATGAAACTGTTCTTTTGGCATTGCTAAATTTAACTGTATATAAACCTTTGTTTTTCCCTTTTAATAGTTCAACATTGCTCCATTCATCGATTGCG
Organism: Ferruginibacter sp.; assembly: GCA_040007795.1. GTDB lineage: Bacteria > Bacteroidota > Bacteroidia > Chitinophagales > Chitinophagaceae > Ferruginibacter. The sequence continues at coordinate 11,944 of JBDTUK010000014.1, read as the reverse complement.
TCTTTAGGGCTAAAGTTTTTTTCATTTGCATCAAGTTGGAATTGTAAGTTGTCGTAAATTGATAACTCTTGAAATGAGGCAGGGTCAATAACTATTCTAATCACAGGGCTTTTAGTATTAGCTTTTTCTGGTTTTAAAGGCTCTGCCAATTCTGTTGTTGTAGTAGCTTGGTTTTTATTTTTAGAGTTATTTAACTCTGTAACAATGCTTGTTCCTTGACCAACCCATTTTTTTTGAACTGTATCTAAGTAATATAAGTTGTGATTTTGTGAATTGTTATCGCTTGCAAGATTAATTTCAGGATTGCTTTTTGGGTTTACAAATACTGGGACTCCATCTTTATAGGCAAGTACTTCACACATTCCTGACGATTCAAAAGTATATGGTTTGCCAACCGAATCATAATCCATTGGGATGCCTGACAAATAGAAGTCTATTGGATTAGAAAATTCTCTGTACTTAACTTGAACATTTCCCTGAATAACATTACCATTTTTATCAATAAATGAATTTGGTGGAAATAAAATGATACTTCCTGTTTTATAGAAAAGTGTGTCGCCTTTTGCAGCATCCACAGAATATTCCTCATAGGGTACATCAACTCCATTTACAGGAGGTTTAATAAAGTTGTCTGATAGAGTAGATATTTTTGTTTCTTTTTTGTCCGCCTGATTACAACTTACAAAGCCAAAAGGCAGCACGAAAAGCAGGAATGTTTTAATATTCATATTATCGAAGGTTTGAATTTTGTAGAGCGTAAAATGCGTTTGCACACAACTCATAAATATATTCAGCGATGAATTTCAACAAGCATTACCCGGGCATCTAACACAGCTTTGATAAGAGATTTTTTTTCGGCAACTTTCATTTCAGAAATTATTTAAAAACTATTTTCAGAATTGGAGTGGCTTCTTTAGCTTCTCCATCTGTAGTCCGTTTTTTTGCATACAGGTATAATTCCCTGACTGTATTGAAAACAATATTTTTAGTTTGGTCGTAATACCAGTCCTGTATTAATTCTATAGATGTAAAAACATCTATAGACAATGCTTCCTGAAATATTTTAGACCCGGTTATATTTCCTAATGAGTCGTAAATGGGAACTGCTACTTTTGACCCATTACCACTAATAAGTTCGCCATCAAGTTCTTTGGCTTTTAGTTTCTTGTTTTTTGTGCAATCAAACATTTCAAATTTATCTTTCAAAATATAAGGCCAAAGTGTCTGTAATACATTTCGTCCATATAATTCTTTGAGTTTACTTCTTACATCAAATGAATCCGGCCGTATTTTTCTTTTAGATTGTGATAGAAATAAAATTTTATTTTGTTTGCCGGCCTGGTAAGCGTAATTAAAATTAAAGCAGGTAGAAAAATAGTCGCCATTGCCCAGGTATACACCTGTGCTTGTTATAACCGGCAGCATGGTGGCTACCCATGGCGTATAGGTCTTTAACTGTCCGTTTTCGATAAATAATATCTGTGTGGCATCAGTTAAAGTAAATGAAGCCGTATCAATTTCCTGTGATCTGTGTTCTGTTCTGACGAGATTTCCTGTTGAATCAAAAACAGCAATTTCATTGCCCGGGAACTTAATAAGGTCAATATCTTTTTTCTTTGAATATTTGATCTGATCAGCTTCAGCAGAACCACTGCTAACAGGCATAGAAGCTTTGATCTCATTTTTAGCAAGTCTTGTAAGCAATAGCTTGTTCAGGCTAAAATTTTCAAACCTAATGGTATCATTAATATAGGCAGCCCATTCAATTTCGGGCTTGTTTATAAACTTATCAAACTGTGTTACTATTTGCTGCGTTGGCGACTGGGCAAAAGAAGCATTGCTTAACAGCAGGAGTATGGCGATTAGTTTTTGCATGTTCACCCAACGCAGGGTATTTGTAGTTAGTATAATTGAAATGTTAAAGAAAGATGCTGGATACTGGATTCCTGATACGTGTCTGCGTATGTAAACGCTTTTCAATATTTGTTAGTGCATCCAGTATCCGGTATCGACATCATCCCTTCACCTCATCCCACAAATGATGTATCAATCCATCAACCAAACCAATTTTAGGTACATACATTTCGTTAGCGCCTGCCCAGCGCATGGCATTAATATAAATGAGCAATGCCGGAATAATAACATCAGCCCTGTCGGGTCTCAGACTATACAACTTTATCCTGTCTTCTAAATTAACACTGCTTAACTCTTTATGAAAATCTCTCAGCAGTTCAAGTGTAATTGGTTTGCCTTCTTTTCTTTTACTCATCGAAAATATCTTGTTGATATTTCCACCGCTGCCAATGGCCATTACTTCTTTTTGCCCTTTGGTTACCGTCTTAATGATCTCTTTCATCACTTCCCATGTTTTATCATTAACCTTATCCTGCAACAAACGTATGGTGCCAATGTTGAATGATTCTTTATAAATGAGCGTGCCATTGCTGAAAAAAGAAAGCTCGGTACTTCCACCACCCACATCTATATACATATAGCTATGGTCTTTGTCGAGTGTTTCAGCAATATGGTTTTCAAAAACAAGCCCGGCTTCTTTATCACCACTGATCACTTCAATTGAAATATCTGTCTCTAATTTTATTTTTCGGATGATATCGGTTGAATTTTTTGCATCCCTCATGGCACTGGTGGCGCAGGCAATCACATTTTTTACTTCATAGGCATTCATCAGGTGTTTAAAAGCCTTCATGGTTTGCAGCATCATACCAATTTTTGCTTTGGGTATCACGCCATATTCAAACACATCAAATCCAAGCCGGAGTGGTACCCTTATGAGGTTCAGCTTATTAAAAACGGGATTGTTCTTTTCGTCTTTGGTAACATCTGTAATTAACAGCCGGGCTGCGTTACTTCCAATATCTATGGCGGCTAAAATCACTGGTTAATCCGTTAATTGGTTAATTAGTTAATCCGTACAAACGAATTTACGGATTAACGTTTAAACGGATTAACATTTAAAAAGATTTACGAAAGAGATAATTATACGTTTCCACCTGGCTGCGTATTTTTTTGGTGTTGCGTGGGTTTACATACTGATTGGCCAGTTCATTATCCAGCATCCTTGCTTTGGTATTGTCTTTTAGTTGTATCTGCACAATGTCTTTAAGTTCCTGCTGAATGTTTTTTTCAAAGATGGGGCAGGCCACTTCCACACGGTGGTCAATGTTCCGAACCATCCAGTCGGCAGAAGAAATAAATGTTTTTTCTTTACCCCCGTTGTGGAAGATCATTATCCTGGCATGTTCCAGGTATTCATCCACAATGCTGATGGCCTGAATCGGGATCTTGAATTTTTTATTTTCTGTGAGTAAACAAAAGATACCCCGTATCACCATTTTTATTTCAACACCAGCTTTTGCGGCTTCGTACAATTTATTGATGAGCAATTCATCGCTCAGCGAATTTAATTTGAGGATAATGGAAGCCGGCTTTTTTGTTTTTGCTGCTTTAATCTCTTTATTGATCAGTTGCAGAAATTGCTTTCTCATGCCGGTAGGACTAACGACGAGTGTTTTACAATTTTTTAAAAAATGCATCCTGTTCCCGGGTTGTTCCAGGTAACTGAATATGCGGTTTACATCGGCCATAATATTCCTGTCGGAGGTGAGCAGGCAGTTATCACCATAAACCAACGCAGTTTTTTCATTAAGGTTACCGGTACTTACAAAACCATAATGTATAGTGTGGTTGTTTACCCGTTTTTTAATTAAACAAAGTTTGGCATGTACTTTCATATCAGGTACTCCCAATAAAACTTTCACGCCTGCTTCTTCCAGTTCTTCCTTATATTCCAGGTTGGCTTCTTCATCAAAGCGGGCACGTAATTCCAGCACAACGGTTACCAGTTTGCCATTGCGTACTGCGTTGGTTAATGCATTTATTATTTTTGACCGCCCTGCAAGCCGGTAACAGGTTATTTTAATGCTTACCACTTCGGGATCAATAGCAGCTTCACGTAACAGGTCAATAACACTATCAAAGGAATGGTAAGGAAGATTTAAGAGTACATCTTTTTTTAAAATGACCTTGTTTACGCTGGTTACATTTTTTAATGCAGGATGAATGAATGGTTTTTTCCTCAGGTTCTTTTGTGCAAAAACAGCTTCGGGGAAATTAATGAAGTCGTTAAAATTATGGATTCGCCCGCCGGGGATCAGGTTATCTTTTTGCAATAAGCCCATTCGCCGCACCAGGTAAGTAAGTAAAGAGGGGTCAATACCCTTATCATAAACAAACCTTACCGGCTTTCCTTTTTTCCGGTTCTTTAATCCTTTCTCAATTTTTTGAATGAGTGAAGTTGCCACATCATTGTCAATATCAATTTCAGCATCACGGGTCACTTTAATAATATGGGATGAAAAAGTATCGTATCCAAAAAATGAAAAGATATGCGGCAGGCAAAAGCGGATAATGTCTTCTAAAAGTATGATATGCTTTTCAGCTGTTTTTGAAGGCAGTATCATAAATCTCGACAATCTTCTTGCCGGTACTGATACCAATGCAAATTTTTGCGGAATGCTTTTATCTTTTTTTGAAAGCCTGCAGGCCAGGTATATTGATTTGTCGTTTAAGACCGGAAAGTCCTGTATACTTTCGATCATTAAAGGGATGATATTGCTGCGTATCTCCTCATTAAAATAATTGAGTACAAAAGCCTGTTGTGTTTTGGTTAACTGCTTTTCATTTACCAGTTGTATCTTTTGTTTTTTCAGTTCCCTTAATATTTCATTCCAGATACGCTCAAATTCTTTTTGCTGTTCAATTACTATTTCCTGTATCTCTTCCAGGATGGCTTCGGGAGCAAGCTCCAAATGCATATTTGACTTTTTCCCAAACTCAATCATCCGTTTTAATGTAGCTACCCTTACCCTGAAAAATTCATCGAGGTTATTGGAAAAGATGCCAAGGAAACGGATCCTTTCCCTTAGCGGAACAGTTTCATCCGCAGCTTCCTGCAACACCCTGTTATTAAAGGACAGCCAGCTTATATCCCTGTATATGATCTTCCGTTTATGCAAGCTGTTGTAGAGGTTTTAAAAACATGTGACGAAATTAAAGGCTTCGTTTTAAGCAAAGCATAAATACAATATTAAGTTTTCGTGAATTATTTTGAGAAATTTATTATTTAAAGGTTTTCATTTTTTCAATAATACCTGTTGTAGAAAAACCATCCAGTATGGGAACTATTTTTACTTCACCACCATTGGCCATTACTTCTTTGGCACCAACTATCTGGTCAAGTGTGTAATCTCCGCCTTTTACCAACACATCAGGTAGTATAGTTGTTATTAAATTTAATGGAGTGTCTTCTTCAAAAAGAATAACAGCATCTGTGATGACCAACGAAGCAAGTAATAGTGCCCTGGAATTTTCATTATTGATCGGCCGGCTTTCTCCTTTTAATCTTTTTACTGATGCATCTGTATTTACTGCCACAATTAAAATACTGCCGTAAGAAGCTGCTTCGCTTAATGAAGCAATATGGCCTTCGTGCAGAATATCAAACACGCCATTGGTAAACACAATTTTTTTATTATGCAGCCGCCAGCGCTTAAGTTGATGCTGCAGCTCATCAATGGTAAAAATTTTACCCGGTATTGATTGTATGCTTCGCATGGTTAAGCTTTTTATTATAAATTGGTAACAGTAAAAGGGAAATGAATCCAACAACCAGTATGATCATAAACTGGGCTGCCCATTGCAAGGTTCCGTTTGCAAAACCAAAGCCTTCTTCAATATCATATAAGGCCATTACCTGCATGATAAAAAGAGGATAGGCACCAATACCACCCGGTGTAAGGATCATACCTATGCTTGCAAAGGCTAACACCGGAAAAGTAGCAGCAAAAGGAAGGCCTGAAGTTTCTTTAATGGCAAAAAAACCAATATAAGTTCCGGCTGCATAACAACTCCAGATAAGAATACTGTGAAAGATGAATGTCCATTTGTTGTTTAGCATTTTTATAGTACTTAATCCTATGCCAACACCTGTAACAATGTTTTTTATTTTGTTGATAAACGCCGTATGTCCAAATCTTCTGAATAAAAATTTCAGTAAAAAATAAATAAGAACAATAGCCGCAATAAGAATCGAAAATTTAATCAAATGTGATTCCTTTGTTCCAGATAAGAACTTATCATTAATGGTTTGTTTTGCATAAGCGCCAATGATATCAGCCTGGCTGAGCAATGCTATTATGAAAACGATGGCCAGCGAAACAACATCAACTGCTCTTTCAACCAAAATGGTTCCAATTAATTTATCAGCAGGTACTTTTTCATATTTCCCCAATATCGTACATTTTAAAACTTCTCCCAACCTGGGAAAAGCAAGATTGGCCAGGTAACCCACCATTACTGCACAAAAGGTATTTATGAGGCTGGGGTTGTAGCCCATGGGTGCCATTAAAATTTTCCATCGTATGGCCCGGCTGATGTGGCTTAATGTCATTATTAAAAATACAGGTACCATCAGTAAATACCTGGCAGACTTCATTGCAGTTTTACAGTCCTCCCAGTTTTTGTTATCCATTTTGTGAATGCTCCACCAAACCAGGAAAATGCCGAGACCAAAAAAGATACAGAATTGTAATATGGAAAATAACCGTTTACGCATAATCGGTTACAAATTACGACATGAATTATTGTAATAGTAAAGTTTTAAATTAAATTTTCAGTGTATTAAAATGAACTGATCATATGCATTATAAAAGCATGTTATCAATTAAACGTACGTTATCCAGAAAGGCTGCTGCCAATGCAACCATTGGTATTTTTCCGTCCCAATTATTCAAAAGTTCCAATGTATTGGCATTTGCAATTTCTATATAATCAGCTTTAAACCCTGCCGCAGTTAGGTTTTGCATTGCGTTTTCTTTAATCCCTTTTAAACTACCCGGCTTAATATGAGTTTTTAAATAGGATAAGGTTTCAAATATTTTTACTGCTTTTTTTCGGTTGGGTTCAGATAGCCTTACATTCCTGCTGCTCATTGCAAGCCCGTCTGTTTCACGAAGGGTAGGGCAAATAATAATGTTTGTTTTCAAATGAGTCAGTTCTGTCATTTTTGTAATCACCATACACTGCTGGTAATCTTTCTGGCCCAGGTATAATTGATCTGTTGGAATAATGTTCAATAAGCGGTGAACAACCTGGCATACTCCCTGGAAATGGCCGGGGCGGTACTTGCCTTCTAAAACTGTTTCCAGGTAGCCAAGCTCATATTTTTTTTGATTATTAATTCCAGTTGGATAAACTTCCTTTACTGATGGCAGGAATAAAATATCACAACCTGCTTTTTCCAAATGGTCAATATCCGTTTCTATGGTAGACGGATAATTTTCAAAATCCTTAGCATCATTAAACTGGGCAGGGTTAACAAAAATGCTGCAAACGGATACAGCACCGGATTTTTTTGCAGTTTGAATTAAAGAAATATGGCCCTGGTGCAATGCCCCCATTGTTGGAATAAAGCCAATGGAATCTCCCTTATTCTTTGCTTTTAACAGGTGATTAGTGATATCCCCCGCTTTCTTAAATACTATCATATTAACAGGAATTAGGCTTCAAATGCTTATGCAATCTAAATTTCCCAAAAAAATAGCTTAGTTTTGCACTCCGTTTAAAAACTTATAATAGTAACAAACTAAGCGTAAATGTCAACAAAGAAAAGAATTTTATTCATTGCCAACGAAATGTCGCCGTACCTGGAACTGACAGATTTTGCTGAAATTGTTAATAAACTGGCTGTAAAATCGAATGACAGTGGGATGGAAGTGAGGTGTATAATGCCCCGTTTTGGTGTAATTAATGAAAGAAGGCACCGTTTGCATGAGGTTGTTCGCTTGTCAGGTATTAATGTTTCCATTGATAATGATGATTATCCACTGGTAATAAAAGTGGCTTCTTTGCCTAATGCAAGGCTTCAGATATATTTCCTGGATAATGAGGATTACTTTAAAAGAAAATCGATTTTTCATGATGAAAAGGAAAAATGGTTTGATGATAATGGCTTGAGAACTGTTTTATTCTGTAAAGGAGCTTTGGAAACGGTTAAAAAATTCGGATGGCCTCCTGATATTATTCACTGTAGCGGCTGGATGACCGGGTTAATTCCGATGTTCATCAAAAATGCATACAAGAAGGAGCCTGTTTTCAGCAACAGTAAAATTATCTTCAGTATTGGCGAAACTACATTCAAAGAAAAACTGGGAAGTGATTTTTTGAAAATGGCTACCATAAATGATCATGTAACTAAAAAAGAATTAGAGCCTTTTAAAGATATTAATAACCTGGCCATGTTTAGAGGTGGGGCTACTTATTCTGATGCCATTACTTTTGGCACTGATAAGGTAGATAAAAAACTGCTGGATGAATTTGCAAAAGTGAAAGGAAAAAAGATACTTAAGTATGATGCAGAAAGTGATTTAACAGACTATTTGCAATTGTATGCCGACCTTGCAAAGTAGAAAATCTAACCGCAATTCATAAAATTATTATAGTGCAAAAACGAATTCTACCCATAGCATTAATTGCTGCTTTATTATTTTCTTTATTTACCTGGAACTGTACCAAGCTGGATACAACCGATATCGGGAGTGACCTCTTACCAGCCGTTGACAATGTGCATACATTTGATACTATTCTCAATGTCATTACTACACAGAATCTGTTTAACGATACAACAATTATTGAAAGGGATGAAGATCATGCATTGGGTTCTATCAACAATGACCCCCTTTTTGGCAAAACAACGGCTAATGTTTTCATGCAGTTGAAACCAACTTTTTACCCTTTCTATTTAGGTAACGAAAAAGATACGCTTAATGGTTTTGGTGCTGGCCTCGATTCGGTGGTATTATGTTTGAAATTTAAGGGTTTTTGGGGCGACAGTACGCTTCCCCTTCATTTTGAAGTACACGAAGTAGCCGACATTAAGTTCAGGGACTCTGTTTATATTGCGAAGACGATAAATTACCAGCCTATTTATTCAGGAACCATTTTAGGTACTGCAGATGTTGATATACGCAGGTTAGCTGATACGGTAAAATATGCAGATAAGAGAGATTATAGTTTAAACCAGATACGTATTAATCTTTCCAAGCTTCCACAGGGCCTGGCCTGGTCACAGGCTTTATATAACAGGGATACTTTGGCCGGGCACGCTTTTCTTTCAGATTCCTTGTTCCGGGAATTTTATCACGGGCTTGCTGTAATTTCTACAGGAGCTGGTGCTAATGCATTGACTTATATAAATCTTGCTGATACTTCTACAAAAATTGAGATTCATTTCCGCAGAAAAAATAAAGGAATACTTGACACGGTATACAATTCGTTTGTGCTGAATAATTCTCTTACCGGCTCATCAACAAACGCACCATCTAATACCACCAATAATATAATTCGTAACCGTACAGGTGCCCGTGTTTTATCTCCTAATTCAGATGAACTTTATTTACAAACTTCGCCCGGTACTTATGTAAACCTGAATATTCCGGGTTTATCAACCTTATCTAACCGGATAGTTCACCGGGCCGAGATAATTGTAGAGCAGATACCTACAAATGCTATCCTTGATGGAAAACTTTCGGCACCCAATTTCCTTTATATAGATTTAAAAGACACCACTACAACAGACAATTGGAAGCCCATTTACCTGGACCTTAATCCAAATGTCGGGTATGATCCTGATTTTAAATCCGGACCATACTTCCCTACCAATGGAGTTGATTATACTTATTTTGGAGGATACGTGAGAGATAAGACTGATGTGTTTGGAGCGCCTATTAAGTACTACAATTTTAATATTTCAAGGTATGTACAGGAAATAGTAACTAAACATACGCCTAATTATGCTTTGCGATTATTTTCGCCCTACAGCTTCAAATATCCGCAGTATAGCACTCAAATTATTCCGTATAGTAATAATATAGCCAGTGGCCGGGTAAGAATTGGCAGCGGAACCAATCCAAATTATAAACTCAGGCTCAGGATAATATATTCAAAGCTTTAACTAATACACACTGTGTTAATTAATAAAGTCCACAGAAAGTTCTGTGGACTTTGTTCTTTAACTGATACAACCTTATCTTTGCCATCTTAAAAAAAATAACATGCCATATTTATTTACATCAGAGTCAGTTAGTGAAGGACATCCTGATAAAGTAGCTGACCAGATCAGCGATGCATTAATTGATAATTTCTTAGCCTTTGACCCTAACAGTAAAGTAGCCTGCGAAACATTAGTAACAACCGGCCAGGTAATATTAGCCGGCGAGGTAAAAAGTAAAGCCTACCTCGATGTACAGGAAATTGCCCGTGGTGTTATCCGTAAAATCGGTTACACTGTAAGTGATTATATGTTTGAAGCCAACTCTTGTGGTATATTATCTGCTATTCATGAGCAATCAGCTGATATTAACCAGGGTGTTGACAGAAAGAAAAAAGAAGAACAGGGTGCCGGCGACCAGGGAATGATGTTTGGTTATGCCACTAATGAAACTGATAATTATATGCCACTGGCATTAGACCTTGCTCATTATATTTTACTGGAACTGGCTGCAGTACGCAGGGAGAAAAAACAGATCAAGTATTTGCGTCCGGATGCAAAGAGCCAGGTTACACTGGAATATGACGACAATAACAGACCCGTAAGAATTGATGCCATTGTGGTTTCAACCCAGCATGATGATTTTGGTACAGATGAAACAATGCTTGCCAAAATAAAAAAAGATATCATCAATATTGTAATACCAAGGGTTAAAGCAAAATACCCTAAGTACAATCATCTTTTCAACAACAAAATAAAATACCATATTAACCCTACCGGTAAATTTGTTATTGGCGGCCCTCATGGTGATACTGGTTTAACAGGCCGTAAAATTATTGTGGATACTTATGGTGGCAAGGGTGCTCATGGTGGTGGTGCTTTCAGTGGTAAAGATCCCAGTAAAGTTGACCGCAGTGCAGCTTATGCAACACGCCATATTGCAAAGAATTTAGTGGCAGCTGGTTTATGCGACGAAGTATTGGTACAGGTTTCTTATGCCATTGGTGTAGCACAACCTACCAGTATCAATGTAGTTACCTATGGTACATCAAAAGTAAAAATGAGTGATGGAGATATTGCAAAAAAAGTAATGGCAATGTCATGCTTTGATATGCGCCCTTACTTTATTGAGCAGCGTTTAAAACTACGCAATCCTATGTACAGCGAAACCGCTGCTTACGGGCATATGGGACGTAAGAATGAGGTTGTTGAAAAAATATTTACATCACCAGATGGCAGATCGATAAAAAAGAAAGTAGAATTATTTACCTGGGAAAAACTGGATGCAGTGAAAGAAGTGAAGAAAGTTTTTGGGTTGAAATAAAGGCCCCCTAAATCTCCGCCAGCTGGCGGAGACTTGTGAAGACCATAAGTTTGCAAGAGCTTATGGTTTTTTAATTGTAATCAATTAAGATTAAATTTGAAAAGTGAAAAATTTCCGTCAACAACATCACCGGCCTAAAAAAAGCACCTTAGTTATCGGGCGTAAAGCTGTTATAGAAGCTCTTCAATCAGGTAAGCAACTGGAGCGTATTTATTTGCAGAGTACAGTACATGGAGAAGTTATAGATGAAATAAAGAAACTGGCAGAACAATATCAAACTCCTATCAACAAAGTACCGGTTGAAAAACTGAATAATTTTAATGTAAGCAACCACGAGGGCTGTATTGCATTGATCGCTAAAGTACAATATCAAAACCTGCAGGATATAATTTCATTTGTGGTTGATAAAGGCGAAGTGCCCTTGTTTTTGATACTGGATGGCATTACAGATATCAGGAATATTGGCGGCATAGCAAGAAGTGCCTATTGTTTTGGCGTAAATGCCATCATTATACCCGATAAAGGGGTTGGCGCTTTAAATGAAGATGCAGTGC
>JBDTUK010000013.1:0-12813 GCA_040007795.1 Ferruginibacter sp. | reverse complement strand
CTGCTTTGCCCATTCTTATCATTTGCACAAAGTACTCAGCCCCGGTTTGAAAATGATACCCTTTACACCTCAGGCGGATATAAAATTTACAAAGGCCAGGTATTGCATCTTGCCAATGGCACATCAGACGCTGGTTATTTCAGGTTCATTAAATTTCACCCGAACCTGAGCAGGAACGATACTTATATTTTACAAAACTGCAACATCCTTGTTAATAAATTAAGGAACTACAAAAATTCGGGGTCGGACAATTATAATATCAGAATTTCAGGTACAGTAACCTATAAAGACGGCACGAAAGCTGAAACAGATATAATCATGGATTATGAAATGGCAATAGAAAACATTGCCGGGCAACCCGGTGAATTAACAGTACCTGAAGAATTTAAAAACAAACGTACCAAAACCGTTGCAGTGGAAACAAAAAAGCAAACGGTGACTGAAGAAGCCAAAAAACAAGATGCACCTGCCGACATTAAAAAACTGTTAGTGGCTGATGAGATCAAAAAACTATTCGACCTGTACAAAGCAGGCGCTTTAACTAAAGAAGAGTACGAGGCACAAAAAAAGAAACTACTTGAGCGGCAATAATATCTTCGCCCTGGTTCCTATCGCACCGCAAGTGTTCGGAAGAATGCTCCATGGGAGCATTTTATGGGTAGACATATCATTGATTTGATTTAAAGCATTCCGTAGGAACGCCTTGTGCTACATCAATCACAAATCGTTCCTACGGAACGAATCCAATTTTATAATTTTAATCTACCCACGAATTGCTCCTACGGAGCAAGAAGCAAATCTTTCGAAGACCTATGCTGTTATACGAACAATTGAAGAGCCTAAGCAACCCGTTTTGTAAATCCATAAGCCCACCAGATCAGCAAGGGTTGCAAAGGCAAACGTAACATGGAAATCCATAACGCCGGGTTATTTTCATCAATATAGTTAAGCATCATTTGAACATTGGCCGGAAAAACTGCAATAAGCAATGCGATGATGCCCCAGGCAGCAAACCGTCTTGTAAAGGGTAACAATAAAAGCAACGCAAACAAAACTTCACAAACACCACTTATAAAAACCAGTTCGGTATGTAAAGGAATCCAGGTTGGCATTATTTTTAGATAAAACCCGGGCCGTATAAAGTGATTGAGCCCTGCTGCAAAATAAAACAGCGCCATTATGTACAGGGAATATTTTTTCACTCATCAAATGTAAGTGGTCAAAATGAATATGAGTATTTTTGTGCCTGGGAAAATAAAATCTACGTTCGCCGTGAAAATAATAACCTGGAACTGCAATATGGCTTTTAGAAAAAAAGCTATCCATATACTGGCGCATAAGCCGGATATTTTAATTGTTCCGGAATGTGAACACCCCGACAAATTAAAATTTGATAATGATGTACCAACACCAACAGACATACTTTGGTTTGGTGAAAATCAAAATAAAGGGCTTGGCATTTTCTCTTACAGTGAGTTCAGATTTAAGTTGATCAAGACTCACAACCCGGAGTTAAAAATGATCATTCCTATAGCAGTAACAGGTAACAATTATAAGTTCAACTTATTTGCAGTGTGGGCAAACAATCCAACCGACCCTGATGGGCAATATGTAGAACAGGTTTGGAAAGCTATTCATCATTATAATAAAAAACTATCTAAAAAGAATACCATACTCATTGGTGACTTCAACAGCAATACCATCTGGGACAGGAAATACAGGAAGGGTAATCACTCTCATGTTGTAGATCGTTTGCAAAAGAAAGGCATTACCAGTTGCTATCATCTTTATCATAAACAGGTACAGGGAAAAGAAGAACAGCCCACATATTATCTATACCGGCATAAAGACAAGCCTTATCACCTGGATTATTGTTTTGCTTCGGCCGACCTTGCTCATAGAATCCAATCCGTGGAAATTGGCGATCATGATATGTGGGTAAAATACAGCGATCATGTTCCGGTGATGGTAACATTCAACGATAACTGACCTGCATTTTATTTTTTGCATTTTATGGAAACAACGAAATAAAAGCATCCTCTCAAAAAACTTATGCAACGCTTTCTCCTTCTATTTGCCTTTTTATTTTTTGCTGCAATTGTAAAAGCAGACTGTACAGGAAACGGGATTTCCTGTTGGCCTAATACTTCAACCATAAAAGCCAACCCTGTTTTTGTGATTACTTTTTATGCCTATAGCCACGGTATTGTTGCAGGGTTAAATACAAAGAATGCTATTTATTTAAGATCGGGTGAAGAAAAGGTAAGATTGAAAGTAGTTGAAGTATGCATAGGTCAGTTTCGTTTGACCCAGGTCATTTTAAAACCTGGCTCGGAGTTAATTCCCGGCAGGGAATACGAATTAGTAATTGATAGCTTGCCTGCTTATGAAAGAATACAGAAATGGAATAAGAAAACCTTTAAGTCTGAGCCGCCGAAGTGGAAAGTTTTAAATGAAATTGATACAGAATTCCCAACCTGGACAGAATTGCCAAAATTTAAGTCAAAATCTATCGCTTATTTTGGCTGCGGCCCCTCCCTGGCGGTCAATTTTGGCTTTACCGCCGCCGATGGGTCAGATCTGCTGGTTAAAACCATTGTAAAGAACAGGAAAACTGGAAAATTTATCACCTACTATCTTGAGTCCCCAGATAATAATATAGCTGTTGGACATAGCATGTGCTCAGGGGCTTTTGATTTTGATTCGGATGATGAATATGAAGTTTCTTTTGCGTTGATGGATGCAAGTGGCAATCCCGGTTGCTTAACAACAGCAGCAATTTATTTTACAGGACCAACAGCAGAAAATGAAATTAGATAATCTTACAACCGCTGTATTGAAATAAATTTTCTTCAACCTGCAAAAAAAATCATCTTGCAAATTTCTACAAATACTGCTTTAAAAAAATTTGAAGTGCCTGAAAAATTATTTTTATAACTATTTAACCACGGAACATTAAGCGTTGAAATTTATAAACCAGTTGAAAAAGATTTACCACAACCTCATGATAAAGATGAAGTTTATATCATCATTCCAGGAACAGGAGAATTTATAAACGGGAAAAATAAAACCAATTTTAAACCGGGAAATTCCCTTTTTGTTTCACCAGAAATCGAGCACCGGTTCCTAAACTTTACCAACGACTTTTCCACATGGGTGATTTTTTACGGACCGGCAGGTGGAGAAAACAAAGGATAGGACTGCATTTGCCGGATTTTACAGACAGGCTACAATTTACTCACCAGCCAAAAATATCCTGTTGATATTTTTTTTTGTTTATATCCAACTTTATTAAATATATTTATCGCATGGAAGCCTACTACAAAACCCTGCAAACAATTTTCAATATTACTAAGGATGATCCGCAACCGGAAACATACAAGTGTCGTCCCCGTGAAATTATTCTTCGTCAGTTCCAGGACTGGAGTGTTATTCTTCAGCATTTAAAATTTTTGGAAGATGAAGGATTGGTTATTACGAGCCAGGAAGATACATTGGTTATC
Source organism: Ferruginibacter sp. (assembly GCA_040007795.1). Classification (GTDB taxonomy): domain Bacteria; phylum Bacteroidota; class Bacteroidia; order Chitinophagales; family Chitinophagaceae; genus Ferruginibacter. The sequence continues at coordinate 9,310 of JBDTUK010000013.1, read as the reverse complement.
TGCATCACTAATGCCGGTATTGAAAAAATAACCAGCAGCAAAAGATCTGCTGTAGAGAATTAATTTTTTCTTTTCCTCCTTTTATTTTTTTTAGCAAGAAATTGCACTTGCAATATCTGCAACAATTTTGTTGACAATATTCAGGATCGTATTTTAATAATATCCCGGCAACATTTTTACACGATGTAAAATGAGATCATAAAGATCTGTGCCTGTGCTTTGCGTCTTACCAACAAAGTCGCTATACAAAAGTTGATACCCCGGGCAGAATCAACAATCCTTCTTCCTTTTTTGTATTTTTGTCCACTTATTGAATCAGAATCATGAATTATGGAGTTGACTAAGAATTTTGAGCCCAAAACGGTAGAAAATAAATGGTACAAACACTGGCTGAGCCAGGGCTATTTTAGCAGTAAGCCCGACGGCCGCCCTGCGTTTACGGTAGTGATCCCCCCGCCCAATGTAACGGGGGTTTTGCACATGGGACATACACTAAATGAAACAGTTCAGGACATCCTGGTACGCAAGGCCAGGATGAGCGGCTTTAATGCCTGCTGGGTACCGGGCAGCGACCATGCTTCTATTGCCACTGAAGCAAAGGTTGTAGCGATGATAAAAGAGAAGGGAATTGATAAGAATGATCTGTCAAGGGAAGAATTTTTAAAGTATGCTTTTGAATGGAAGGATAAATATGGTGGTATCATCTATAACCAGATCGAACGTTTGGGCTGTAGTGTAGATTGGAACAGGACTACTTTTACCATGGACGACCATTATTACAAAGCGGTAATAAAAGTTTTTATTGACCTGTATAATAAAGGCCTCATTTATCGTGGTGCAAGAATGATAAACTGGGACCCTGCCGCAAAAACGGCGCTGAGCGATGAAGAAGTAGAATACAAAGAATTAACGGGTAAACTTTATCACCTGCGTTATAAACTCGATACAGCAAAAGAAGAATATATAAGCATTGCAACACAACGCCCTGAAACTATAATGGGCGATACAGCAATCTGCGTTAATCCAAATGACGAACGCTATGCACATTTAAAAGGAGCCTTTGCATTTGTTCCATTAATTAATCGCCGCATCCCCATTATTTTTGATGAGTATGTCGATCCGGCTTTTGGTACGGGTGCATTAAAAGTTACACCGGCACATGATATCAATGATTATAATTTAGGATTAAAACATAACCTGGAAGTTGTTGACACCATTAATGAAGACGGAACCATGAGTGCAGCCGCACAAATATATATTGGTGAAGACAGGTTTGCTGCAAGAAAAAAGATCATTAAAGAACTTGAAGAAAAAGGTTTCTTAACTAAAGAGGAAGAATACGCAACCAGAATGGGTTACAGTCAACGTACGGGAGTTGTTGTTGAACCAAGAATAAGTACCCAGTGGTTTGTAAAGATGAAAGAACTGGCAACACCGGCATTAAAAGCAGTTGTTGATGGTGATATTAAAATTCATCCCGGTGAAAAATTTTTGGCTACATACAAATACTGGTTAGAGAATGTGAAAGACTGGTGCATTAGCCGCCAGCTTTGGTGGGGGCAACAGATACCGGCGTGGTATGATGCAGAAGGAAGGATGGTAGTTGCGGAAACAGCAATACAAGCCGCAAGTCTCAAGCTACAAGGGGAAGGCATTAGTGATCCAAGTGCTTCTCAACTTGAAGCTTGTAGCTTGAAGCTCATTCAAGATGCCGATGTATTAGACACCTGGTTCTCTTCCTGGCTTTGGCCGATGGAAGTTTTTAAAGGAATTACTGAACCCGGTAATGCAGAGGCAAAATATTATTATCCTGGTTCGGTTTTAGTTACCGGGCAGGATATCATTTTCTTTTGGGTAGCACGAATGGTAATGGCCGGCATGGAATATGAAAAACAGATCCCTTTCAAAGATGTTTATTTTACCGGGATGGTAAGAGATAAGCAGGGAAGAAAGATGAGCAAGAGTTTAGGTAATTCACCGGACCTTTTGGATTTGATTGACCGGTATGGTGCAGATGCAGTAAGGTTTGGTATAATGGTTTCATCTCCTGCAGGAAATGACCTGATGTTTGATGAGAATAGTTTGGAGCAGGGAAGGAATTTTAATAATAAGATTTGGAATGCGTTGAAGCTGGTTAAAATGTGGGAGCAGCGCAAGCGTGGCAGCGAAGGCGAACAAGAAACGAGAAACGACTTTGCACTCATATGGTTTGAGAATAGATTGAATAAAGTAAAAACAGAAGTTGATGGCTTGATGAAACAATTCCGTTTGAGCGAAGCATTAAAAACAATTTACTCACTGATATGGGATGATTTCTGCAGTTGGTATTTAGAATGGGTTAAACCGGGTTTTGAACAACCGATTGATGCATCCGTTTATAATAAGACAGTAATTTATTTTGAAGAGTTGATGCAGTTATTACATCCGTATATGCCATTTGTTACTGAAGAAATTTATCATTTGCTGAAAGAACAGAAAGATGATCTATGTATAAAACAGTTTGCAGAAGTTAAAGCACCTGATCAGAAAATTTTATCTCAGGGAGAATTACTAAAACAGGTTATTTCAACGATAAGAGATGCAAGAAATAAGAACCAGCTAAAACCAAAAGATACCATTACCCTTTTCATTGAAACAAATACAAAAGAGAGTTACAGTTCTATTGAAAGTATTTTAAGCAAACAGGTTAACGCTAATGAAATTTCTTTTACAAAGGAGGCAATTGCAAATACAATTGTTGTTACAGTAGAAAAAGATAAGTTTTATATCAGCGCAGAAAAGGAACTGGATACCTCCACTCTAAAAGATGATCTCTTAAAAGACCTTGAACACCAAAAAGGCTTCTTATCATCAGTAGAAAAAAAATTAAGCAACGAAAAATTTGTTGCTAATGCCAAATCCGAAGTACTGGCACTGGAGCAAAAAAAGAAAGCCGATACCCTGGCCAGGATAAAAACCATCGAGGAAAGCCTGTCGTCAATCAGCTAAAGTAAAACTGCATACTATTTGCAGTAAAAATACGTTCTAGTCTCATCAAATCAGAGATCATGGTAACAATTGTAAGGCTTTTACTGTTAGTTTGCTTTTCAGCAATACTCACAACTGCTTTGGCTCAAAAGCCAAAGCAAGGCACTGTAAAACCTGCAACTGTACAAAAATTCAAGCCCCCGAAACTTACTTCTTCTCTTGGTATCCGTTCAGATTCGGCTACCATTGCTGTGGAAGAAGCTGTTCAATTGATCAGGTTACCATTGACCATTACTGATGATAAAAAAAATCCTTACAGTATCTCCTCTTACCAACTGATGTATAAAAGAAGGGCCGTTACTGAAGATGAAGAGACCGGTAAAGTATCTCCCATAACCAGCAATGTTGCCAGCCTGTTCAGGGAAACACCAGTTCCCGAACTCTGGAAAAAAATTATAACAGAACAATTAAAATCCGGTGAAGAATTGTATTTCTTTGATATCATAGCCAAAGACACACAGGGCCGGTTAATGTTTGCACCCGATCTGAAAATAAAAATTAAGTAATAAAGAATGATCCCTGTACAAAAAGTTGGAATAGAAAGTATTCCTGTTATACAGAACCTGGCAGAAAGAACCTGGCAGATCGCTTATTCTTCGATTATCTCTCCTGAACAGATGAAGTATATGCTGGACCTTTTTTACAGTGAAGCTTCTTTAAAAAAACAAATACAGGATGGCCACCAGTTTATAATAGCAAAAGAAAAAGGGAAGGCCATTGGTTTCGCATCTTACTCCGTAAAATCTTCCGAAGAACAGGATACCTACCGCCTTCATAAAATATATATTGATCCCAGCCAGCAGGGAAAAGGGATTGGTAAATTACTCATCGGTTTTATCATCAACGATATCAGTACCTACGATGCAATAAACCTGGAATTAAATGTGAACCGCAAAAATAAGGCGATGGATTTCTATAAAAAGATAGGCTTTAATATTGTGAGGGAAGAAGACATCAATATCGGCAACGGTTTTTTCATGAATGATTATGTAATGAACCTGCCCTTACATGTTTACTCATAAATAAGCTGGTGGGTTTGTTTAATAACTCCCATCACAAATACACTCTGCACATGCCCCATGTTTTCAATATTACTTAGTTTATGTACATGAAAATCGTGGTACGCATTCATATCTTCACACATCACCTTCAGCATAAAATCAAATTCACCTGAAATAGTATAGCACTCCACCACATCAGGCATCTGCAAAATGGCTTTTACAAATTTGGTACCCGCAGTTTTATTATGTTCTTTCAGAGATACATAGCAAATAGCGATCAATCCTTTCTTCACCTTGGTATGATCAACTAATGTGGCATATTGTTTTATCACGCCATTGGCTTCCATGCGTTTGATGCGTTCATGAATGGGTGTGGTACTCAGGTGAATTTTTTCGGCAATTTCCTTTACCGTCATCCTTGCATTTTGTTGCAACAGGTTTAATATAGAAAGGTCTTTTGCATCCAATGTAATAATACTGGTAGCTGTTTTTTCTGTTTGAGTAGCTTTTGCCATAGTAAAAAAGTGTTTTATCCTGTTATTAACAGAATAACGTGATATTTCCCCAAATTTATATAAAACCTTAGAATATTATTCTATAAGATTATTTTTGTGTTCTAAAACATTAAAAATGTCAACATTATCAAAAACCTCCATTGATTTCAGCCTTAAAAATAAGGTTGCAGATATGAGCCTCGCCGAATGGGGCCGTAAAGAAATAAGATTAGCCGAAGCTGAAATGCCGGGCTTAATGGCCATTCGTGAAGAATTTGGCCCATCGCAACCATTAAAAGGTGCAAGAATTGCAGGTTGCCTGCACATGACCATTCAAACTGCCGTGTTAATTGAAACATTAACAGCGTTGGGTGCAGAAGTAAAATGGAGTTCATGTAATATCTTCTCTACACAAGACCAGGCAGCTGCTGCTATTGCTGCTGCAGGTATTGGCGTATTTGCATGGAAAGGACAGTCACAACAGGAAGCTGACTGGTGTATTGAACAAACCTTATGGTTTGGTGGTGCAGACCGTCCTTTGAACATGATCCTTGATGATGGTGGTGACTTGACCAATATGGTTTTTGATACTTACCCTGAATTAATTCAGCATGTAAAAGGATTAAGTGAAGAAACAACAACCGGCGTACACCGTTTATATGAAAGAATGCAAAAAGGTACATTACCTGTTCCTGCATTCAATGTAAATGATTCTGTTACTAAAAGTAAATTCGATAACAAATACGGTTGTAAAGAAAGTCTGGTGGATGCTATCCGCCGTGCTACTGATGTGATGATGGCCGGTAAAGTTGCAGTTGTAGGAAGTTATGGTGATGTGGGTAAAGGTTCTGCTGCTTCATTAAAAGGTGCAGGTTGCCGTGTTATTGTAACTGAAATTGATCCTATCTGTGCATTACAGGCTGCCATGGATGGCTTTGAAGTAAAGAAAATGATCGATGCTGTTAAAGAAGCTGATATTATTGTTACCGCAAGTGGTTGCCGTGACCTGATCACCGAAAAACATTTTCGTGTGATGAAAGATAAAGCGATCGTTTGTAACATCGGCCACTTTGATATTGAAATTGATATGGCCTGGTTGAATGCAAATTATGGCAAAACAAAAAATACCATCAAGCCACAGGTTGATATGTACACCATTGATGGTAAAGATGTGATCATTCTTGCAGAAGGCCGTTTGGTAAACTTAGGCTGTGCTACAGGCCACCCAAGTTTTGTAATGAGTAATTCTTTCAGCAACCAAACTTTAGCACAAATTGAATTGTGGACCAAGGGTGATAAATACGAAAACAAAGTTTATGTATTACCTAAAGTACTGGATGAAAAAGTAGCCCGTTTGCATTTGGCAAAGATCGGTGTGGTGCTTGATGAACTTACTCCTGCACAATCTGATTATCTGGGAATCGAAAAAGAAGGCCCATTCAAGCCTGAACATTACAGGTATTAATTAATTCTGCTGTAATCCTCAACGATAACAAAGCATCTTAATAAATAAAAAACCATCCTGCCTGAGGCAGGATGGTTTTTTATTTTAATTCTTTTTATTTTTTTACCAGGTCCCTGCTAGCTTCCATGATAGGATGCCTGTCGATGTACTGTACCATTTGATCCATTTTACCGGCATCATTAAAATGCTGTGCATTGTGTGCCCAAAAAGTAATGGCCTTACCATTTTTATATTTTACATCTGTCTTATACCAACTCAGCATCCATTTTCCAGTGGCTGTTGCACCTCCATTAGGGCTTACATTGGCCATAACGGGAAGAAAGATATGATCGGAGAATTTGATGGTTTCAATGATATTAAACCTGCCGGTATAATAATCCTGAACTGCCTGTTTGCCAACCAGGCTATCTCCTCCAGACCACCTGAACATTACTTTATCATCCATAGCTGCAGTATAGCCATTAACATCCTTGTTTTCAAAAGCGGTAAAAGCAGCTTTTGACTGGTTTACAAAGTTACTGTCCATGATCAATTCAACCGGTGCTTTTCCTGTTGCAGTTGCGGCTTTGGTATCTGCTGCAGCAGGAGTTTCATCTTTCTTTTCATTGTTACAGGCAACCAGGAATGCCGAAATAATAAAAAATGTCATGATTTTTTTCATACTAGTTTTGTTTTGAAGTGAATAAAGAAGTTTATCGAAAACTTATGAAAGCAGAGGAGTTAGCTTTCTCAGGGAAAAGACTATAGAACAAAATAGGCATTTTACAGGGAAATACAAATCAATCAGTAACAAATTTGCCCATATCACAAAAATTGAGCGTTTGAGTAAAAGTTGTAATTTTAAACTATCGGGTACAAGCTAACTGCTTATATACCTCTTTTTAAAGGTGAATAAATACACAGCCCCTGGGTCATTCCTGATCCGGGGCTTTTATTAGGTGTCAGGCCATTACAAGTACACTTTAAATGCTAATACCCTTTGAGAAAATAGTACACTATAATTTTCACACTCTTCTTAGTGGCCAGACACCTAATCATCAAACATTGATTAGATTTGTTCAAACAAAATAAAATGAAATCAATAGTACTCATTATTTCTTTTTTGATATCAATAACCTGCTTTGCACAAAAAGTGGAAATGCCCCATGCAAAATTCATGACCGGTGATAAAGTTGAATACAGCTACCCTTCCACGAATGATGCTGCCTGGAGAGATATAAAACCAAATACTCCATGGGAGTTCCAGGGTGTACCTAATTATGATGGTTATGCCTGGTACCGGTTTCATCTTTTTGTTCCAAAGCAGGTAAGAACAAATTCACTCTGGAAAGATTCTCTCCGAATTTTTTTAGGCAAGGTTGATGATGTGTGTGAAGTATTTATGAACGGAACAAAAATTGGCAGGTCGGGCTCCTTTCCTGAAGATAAAGAAGGATACATAACCACCTGGAGTAAAACACTGGAATTTCATATAGATGCCAACAGTCCCTTCTTTAACTGGGGTGGAGAAAATATTTTATCGGTAAGGGTGTATGATGGCGGTGGTGCCGGCGGTATGTTCGGTGGTATACCGTATGTAAATATGATTGACCTTGTTGATGGTGTTGTGATCAATAATAATTTCCCTGTTCAGTTCATTTCCAATATAAAAGCAAAGAAAAATATTTCACTGAATAATATCTATAACCAAAAAATAACTGGCATACTGAGATATAGTATCATTGACCTTGAAACGGATAAAAGGGTAACGGATTCGGTAAAAGTTAACCTGAAACCAAAAGGAAGTCTTGATCTTACCATTCCCATTGCGCTTACCGGAATAAATAATATTGCTTACGAATTTGTAGAAAGTGATTCCCACAAATCGGTGGAGCTTACAGAGATCATTCCTTATATCCTGACACCAATGCCGGCAGCTACTCCAAAAATAAACGGGGCAAAAGTTTTTGGCGTTCGTCCTAACTCTCCCTTTCTTTTTAAAATTCCGGCAACGGGTAAAAAGCCATTGCAATACAGTGTAGAAAATTTACCGGCCGGGTTAAGTATAAATGCTTCAACCGGTGTTATAACCGGAAGTTTAAAAAACAAGGGCGACCTTAAAATGATTTTTGTTGTTAAAAATTCAGTTGGTATGGCTAAGAGAGAATTCACGGTAAAGTGTGGCGACATGCTGGCCCTCACTCCTCCCATGGGTTGGAACAGCTGGAACTGCTGGGGCCTGAGTGTAAGCGATGAAAAATTAAAAGCATCAGCAAAAGCAATTATGGATAAAGGTTTAATAGATCATGGATGGACCTTTATGAATATTGATGATGGTTGGGAAGAACCTGCAAGAAATGACAAAGGAGAAATTGCGGCCAATAATAAATTCCCTGACATGAAAAAGTTAGGCGACTGGTTACACAATAATGGTTTAAAATTCGGCATCTACTCCTCTCCCGGCCCAAAAACGTGTGGTGATTATTTGGGCAGCTATCAACACGAAGAACAGGATGCAAACATGTATGCCAAATGGGGAATAGATTATTTAAAATACGACTGGTGCAGTTATGGAGAGATACATGATAAACAAGATACTTCGCTTGAATCTTATAAAAAACCATATATAGTAATGCAGGAAGCCCTGCAAAAACAAAACCGTGATATTGTGTACAGTCTTTGCCAGTATGGTATGAAAGATGTTTGGAAATGGGGTGCTACTGTAAATGGTAATTGCTGGCGTACCACAGGTGATATTGAAGACAGTTGGGCAAGCCTTAGCAGCATTGGCTTTAATCAAACTGCTCAATATGCTTATGCAGGGCCCGGCAGATGGAATGACCCCGACATGATGATCGTAGGTCAGGTTGGATGGAGTGATAATTTACACCCCACAAGATTAACACCGGATGAGCAATACACCCATGTAAGTTTATGGTGCCTGTTAAGTGCTCCTTTATTAATTGGCTGCGACCTGAGTAAGCTGGATGCTTTTACTTTGAATTTATTAACCAATGACGAAGTGATTGCTGTTGACCAGGATCCATTTGGTATGCAGGCACAACAGGTATTAAAGACAGATACTTACCAGATATGGATAAAAGACCTTGAAGATGGAACAAAAGCCCTTGGCATATTTAATACATCAGACAAAGATGATGTGGTAAGGTTTTACTGGAGCAGCCTGCGCCTTGGCACCAAACAAAAAGTAAGAGACCTGTGGCGGCAAAAGGACATCGGAAAGTTTCCTGACATGTTTGCCACAAAGGTTGCGGCGCATGGAGTAACTTTAATAAAAATAGAACCCTTTTAATTTTGACAAAACTCTCGGTTAATATAAATAA
>JBDTUK010000012.1:0-16169 GCA_040007795.1 Ferruginibacter sp. | reverse complement strand
TTACCCTCACCACATATTCAATATTATTTTGCGGCAATGCAACAGGATTACTTATAAAAGGATTATTTAACCATGTTGCCGGAGTCCAGGAGTAGTTTGTATTACCTGATGCATTCAATTGTAATGGTTGCCCTATTACTACCGATGTATCTCTTGGCCCTGCATCAGCTTTTATTTTTACAACAGTAAGTATCATTGTATCTGTTACAGGTTTAGGGCAACCCAGTGTATCTCTTACAGCAACAATATACCGCACATTAGCACTAGGATTTACCGAAACAGGGTTAGCTATATTTCTTGCACTTAAAAAAGCAGCGGGTGACCATGCATAAAAACTTCCTCCGCCAGCATGTAATTGTGCAGAATTGCCAAAACAAATTGTTTGATCAGGACCGGCATCAGCAAGGGGATAGGGCACCGCTGTTAAAGTGATATTTTTTTCAGCAACACACTTACCAATATTAGCAATAACATGATAAGTAGTTGTAGTTAGTGGTGTGGCTGTCGGATATTTTAATGTAGCATTATTTAAACTGGCGGCCGGGCTCCACAGGTAATGCAGGGCATCGCTGTTAATTCTTAATATGGTGGGATCTCCACGGCAGATAGTGCTGTCATTACCACCAGATAAGCTAACAAATAGTTTAACATCTACTTTTACCGAATCGGTGCTTGTACAACCAAACTGGTCGGTAAGTATGGCATAATAAGTTGTAGGTATATCAGGGCTTACTAAAGGATCGGATATGTTTACATTGCTGATATTATAATTTGGCCTCCACAAAAAAGAACCGGTACCGGCAGCATTTAATTGCAGTGTATCTATATAACAAATCAGGGTATCGTTGCTTACAGTCAATGGCGGGGTATCTTTTATCCCAATTGTTTTACTAATTGTATCCCTGCATCCTTTATCATTGGTAACCATGAATAATACATCATAAGTACTCGGGTTGGTATAAATGTGCGTAGGGTTTTGCAGCGAAGACATATTATCCTGTATGGAGGCATTCGCATCACCAAAATTCCATGTCCATGAATTAACATTACCATAGGTGCTGGTGGTAATGTCAGTAAATTTGATGGTTGCATTTTTACATTGTCCCTGTAATGTAAAACCGGGATCAAAGACCGGGTAAACCTTTACAATTGATGTGGTGGAATCGGAACAGAAATTTCCCCTGTTAACAACAAGTTTCACAATAAAATCTCCGGGTCCGGAATAAGTATGCGTAGGAAATTGTAGAGCGGAACTATTATTAACACCACTGGCGGGGTCCCCAAATTCCCAATCATAGCTCAATATTGAATAACCCGAAGTTCTGTTCTGGAAACTAACATCAAAATCATCACAACTGAGATATAAAGGGTCCAGCAGAGCTTTGGTTGTTATACAATCACTCACTTCTATATGTATAGATTTTCTTACTTCGCCTCTTTTAATATTTGTTCCTCTTATGTATTCAGTTACAGTGACGGTAATTGCATAGACCCCCGATACGATCGGAGCAACTCCGCTTACCAAACCTGTATGTGGATCTATATGAACTGAACGACCTAAAGGCTCACTGCCTAAATACGGCTCCTGGTAATCAACAGGACTATAGGGAGGAGGTTGTGCAAGATTATTACTGCAACTTCCCCCGGTAATGCCGTCAGGTGTACCGGCATAGGAGTCCGTAAATGCGTAACTGAGTGAATCGCCATTAGGATCAAAAGCTCCGAAGTCATAAGAAAAATAATTATCCCTGCAAATAATGACGGTATCGATTTCAGGAAACCTGGCACTTGAATTAATTGGTGCCAGTGGGCTTAATAAATTGCCTGGGATATTTACTGTCCAGGTATCTCCAACCTGGTCTGTTGGAGCTTTCATATTAATGATGCCGGAGATGCGGCAGCATCTTTGGTACGCGAAAGTATATCCATATGGGGTAATGGGCAGCTCTTTTGTAAATATATATGTTGTTACCTTGATACAAATATCTGGTGTGAGGCTTATGCAGGGATGGCATTCGGGCGAAGAACAATTATGTGTATCTATGAAACTGGTATATTCAACCGGTATTTTTTCAATCAGCAGGTTATTAGCCCCATTGAAAAGACTGATGATAACAGTTGGGCAAAATTGAGCAGGATTATCCAGTATGCACTTGGTAAATATTTTAAGGGTGATCTTGTACCTGGCAGAATTGGGAGCAGCACCCGGCCCAAGGTATTCGTAATACATCATTCCACCCTTGGTGTGAGCAGCAAATGTTGCATAAGCCAACATAAAAAAAAACAATGTGGTGAAAAGTTTTTTCATTAAAACTTTATTGATACAAGAGCAGCTTTGCAATGAGTAATGATTACAGTTTGGAAACCGGTAAATAACCCTGTTAAAACGATATAATTATTATACTGGTTGCCCTCTTAAGAATTCTGACAAGGCTGCATTTACTTTCTCAGTTTGTTCCCACATACCCATATGAGCGCTGTTGCGTAATATGTGTATATACGACTGATCCGGCAAATAAGATTGCTTCATGCTTTGTGTAAATGGTACTGCATTATCAAATACTCCAATAATAAACAATATTGGATGGAGAAAGTTCTTTAAAACCTGGGTTTTGTCTTGCCGGGCAATCATGGCCAGGTAATATTGAATTAAAGCTTCGGGGGTAAAGCCTTTACCTTTTTCAACCAGGGCATCAATTTCGGGCTGATGGTCTTTTGACCATTGTTCTCCAAACAAACCAGGGATGGCTGGTTTTAAGAATTCGTAAGCGCCATATTTTTTTATGAATTCAATGGATTTTAACCGGGCGGCTTTTTTTTCTTCACTATCTGCAAAAGCAGAAGAATGAACTAAGCCAAAAGAAGAAAGGAGATGCGGATATTTTTCTGCGAAGGATAAAGTAATGTAGCCACCCATGCTGTGGCCGACGGCCCCCACCAAACCTCCCCCGAAAGGGGAGGCTTTGAAGACTTCAATGTCCAAAATCTCTTTTATTACCTCGGCCATACCTTCAATGCTCATGTCTTTGATCATTTCAGATTTTCCGCTGCCGGGTAGATCAGGAACGATTAATAGAAAATGATCTTTTAAAAAATCAATCTGATGCTGCCAGATGTCTCCATCTTCTCCAAAACCATGAATTAAAACAACGGGTTTGCCTTTGCCGGTAATGCGGTAGAATATTTTTGAGGATTGGTATGTAAAGGTTTTCGATTGCATTTATTTTTCTGTGTTTCGGTGCCTCTGTGGCAAAAAATCATGGTCAGACGGGACGTCAGACCATGGGAGCAAAAGCTTTTGTTGCACTTCTGTAGATCAATAACAAAACAATTGGAATTAAACCATTGTTCATTTGCTGTGGCAAAAAGAACCAACTTATCAATACAGCTATCAATGCAAATGTAGTAAACTTGAAATATTTTTTTACCCAGGCCTTTTTAGTGCTTACAAAAAATGCAATGATGCTATGTGTTGGCCATGCCCAAAGTAAGTTGAAATTATTCTTACACATCTGGTGGTCGGTGGCGGTCCACATGAAGATGATTATAATTCCCAAGACCCCGGTAAGGAAGAAGAGTAACCCGTCAAATCCCAGTAATAAGTTTTGTATGAATTTATTTTTAATGAAACTCATTAAAAATATGAACACGAAGAACAAAGCAAAAACAGCAAACGGGGTAAAAAAAGAATTTTTGTTTTTGTCTTCAGAAATGGTATATAAATTCTGTGATGAAACTACCATCGGATGATCACTACTATCTAAACTCTTCATCAGGTTGTCCGGCAGGAACTGCATTTGTTGAGATGTCATCACTGCATCACAAGGTTGTCCAAGTAAAATATCAATACCAAGCTTGCTCCAGTCTTTTCCATTCTTATTCAGGTATTGATGTATGGCCTGCCTGAACCTGCTGCCGGTCGGCATTACGGGCTTTTGGCAAAAAGAAGAATCGTGTTGTTTTTTCAAAATATCCCTGAGCCGGGTAGTACAGTTATCGAAAAAGAAATCGTATTTGTAATATTTGTTTTCTTCTTTTAAATTTTCATTTAAAAAATGACGGATGGCTATTTTTTCCGGCCCGGATAAATTTAAAACCTGTTCGGTTATTCCCCGGTTGGTAGATTGGTAAAGGTCTTTAAAATCAGAAAAATATTCAGCAGACACATAGTATAATAATTTACCCCTTACAAATTTTAAATAAAAACCATCATCATCAAAATTAAAAGTGCCGTAGTTGTAAACGATGTCGGTTACCGCGTTACTGTCAACTACACGGTATGCACTGTGACCAAAAGTAGCATAGAGTTCTTCGCCAGGTGTGCAGGTGAGGAGGGAGATGCGGAGGCGGGAGGTGTCCTGTGCGGAGGTTGAATTAACAATTAAAAATTGATAATTAATAATTACCAGTATGATGCATAATACTTTTTTCATTGTCGTTTGTAATAGAACGAATTTAGTGTTTAAAGTTAAGAGATTGGGATTGGGATCTTTAATTATAAAGCACTAAGCATATACCAAAAACCTCTGCTTTGAAGGAATTATTAATTCTTAATTATCAATTATTAATTACCGGCTATAATTCGGTGCCTCTTTCGTTATATCAATATCATGTGCATGGCTTTCTCTCATGCCGGCATTGGTAATTTTTACAAAAGTTGCGTTTTGCAATTCGCTGATATTTTTTGCACCGCAGTAGCCCATGCCTGCCCGTAAGCCACCAGTAAACTGTTGCACCACTTCTTTTAAATTTCCTTTAAAAGCAACACGGCCTTCAATGCCTTCGGGTACAAACTTTTTAATATCATCTTCCACATCCTGGAAATAACGATCGCTGCTGCCCTGTGCCATCGCACCTAAAGAACCCATGCCGCGGTATTGTTTAAATTTTCTTCCTTCGTAAATAATGGTTTCGCCGGGGCTTTCTTCGGTGCCTGCAAAAACATTTCCCATCATCACACAACTGGCACCGGCGGCAAGGGCTTTTACCATATCGCCGGTATATCTTATTCCACCATCGCTGATGATACCCACTTTTTTATTTTTTAATGCAGCAGTTGCTTCCATAACTGCAGTAATCTGGGGAACACCTGTACCTGCAACAATTCTTGTGGTACAGATAGAACCAGGGCCTATGCCCACTTTCACAGCATCTGCACCGGCATCTGCCAAGGCTTTTGCGCCTGCACCTGTACCCACATTACCGGCAATCACCTGTACATTTTTATACGCCTTTTTTATTTCTTTTAATGCATTGATGACACCTTTTGTATGTCCGTGAGCACTATCCAAACAAATTACATCAACACCTGCTTTGTATAAAGCTTCCACCCGCTGCATGATATCACTTGTAATACCAACACCGGCACCAACCAATAATCTTCCGAAAGAATCTTTTACCGCATGTGGATGTGATTTTAATTTTAAAATATCGCCAAAGGTTACCAGGCCAATTAATTTTCCGGCTTTGTTTACCACCGGTAATTTTTCAATCTTATTTTTTTTGAAGATGAGTTCTGCTTTTTTTAAGTCGGTGCCTTCGGGAGCGGTAATGAGATTATCTTTTGTCATTACAGCGCTCACTTTTTCTTTGTAACTGGTTTCAAACCGAAGGTCACGGTTGGTGAGTATGCCTACTAATTTGTGATTAGCATCCACAATAGGAATACCTCCAATTTTATTTTCTCTCATCAACCTAATTGCTTCGCCGATGGTTGCATCAGGGCGTAGCGTAACAGGATCGAGTATCAAACCATTTTCACTTCTTTTTACTTTACGAACCTGGTCGGCCTGCTGATCAATACTCATGTTCTTATGTAAGATACCCAGGCCGCCTTCTCTTGCCAATGCAATGGCCAGTGCTGCTTCGGTAACTGTATCCATGGCTGCACTTAGCATAGGAACATGCAGGGTTATTGTTTTGGTGAGTTGAGTGCTGATGTTTACTTCCCTTGGTAATATCTGGGAATAGGCAGGCATTAGTAAAACGTCATCAAACGTTAAGCCTTCGCCGTAAAATTTTTTTGATTTGTTGTTAGCTGCGGAGTTATTTATTGTTGCCATAGGCAAAGGTAGGGCAGAGAACTAAAAATTAAAAATTAAAAATTATCAGCCCCTCAGGAAAGTTTGTAAACCTTGCCTGGTAAGGAAACTACCACATTTTGCATCTCCAGCATCAGCAAAGCGGTTGCTACTGCACTGCTGCTAAGGCCGCTTTTAAAGTAGAGTTCATCAATTTGAATACTGTCTTGTTGCTGCAGAATATCCACAACAATTTTTTCATCAGGAGTTAATTCAATAAATAATTCCCTTTGTTTTTTTGCTGAAGGTTTTGGTGTAGGTTTCCAATTCATCATTTCGAGGAAATCATCTGCTGAATTTATCAGCGCTGCTTTATTGTTTTTGATAAGATAATTACAGCCCTCACTTTTAGGATCATTTGTCCTGCCGGGGATGGCAAATACATCTTTATTATAACCATTGCCTAATTCGGCAGTAATGAGTGAACCGCCTTTTTTGCCGCTTTCAATTACTATAACTGCATCGCAGATCCCGGCCACAATACGGTTGCGTTTCGGAAAGTTTTGTTTATCGGGATTGGTGTTGCTGATAAAATCGGTGAGTAAACCACCTTGTTCAGTCATTTGTTTAGCCAGTGATTTATTTTGTGAAGGGTAAATTCTGTCGAGTCCGTGAGCTAATACAGCAACAGTTTGTAAATTATTTTTCAGGGCAGTTTTATGTGCAATGGTATCAATACCAAATGCAAGACCACTTACCACTAAAATATTTTCTGCCTTTAGATCTTCAATAAATTTTTCGCAAACTATTTTGCCATAGCCTGAATTATTGCGTGTGCCGACAATGGAAATTATTTTGGAAGTATTTAAATCGGCATTGCCACGATAGTAAAGTAAAGACGGACTATCAAAACAATTCAATAACCGCTTTGGATAATTTTCATCAATAATAAAAAGCGGGGCGATCTTATATTTTTCAATGAATTTTATTTCTTCTTCTGCACTGCTGAGATCAGTAAAATCTTTTATTGACTTTGCCCTTACAGAACCAATGCCTTCAATATTTTCCAGTTCTTTTTTCTTTGCATTAAAAATGGATTGAGCATTGCCATAGATATTGATCAATGCTTTGGCATGTACATCACCAATGTTGGGAACAAGGGTTAGGGCAATTTGATATAACAGATCATTGTTCATAAGGCGTGAACCATTGATATGAACAGCAATAATAGAAAAAATATTTAATTACTGATAACAGAAAGTTCTGTTCTCCTGTTTAATGCCCTGCCTTGTTCGGTTGTATTGCCGGCAACAGGGTTTCCTGCGCCAAAGCCTTTGTATGATAGCCGTTGAGGGTTAATGGCCTTATTCAATAAATATCCTACCACCGCCTTTGCCCGGTTGTTCGATAGCAGGAGATTGTCTTTTTCCTGGCCTACATTATCGGTATGTCCGTCAATCTGGATCTTTAAGTTGGGGTTATCGGTTAACAGCAGTACCAATTTATTCAGCTCCATAATGGATTCAGGTTTCAATTCAAACTTTCCTGTTTCGAAAAAAATATTTTTTAAAACAATGGTTGCACCTTTTTCAATGGGTTGTAATGGAATGTTAACGGTAAAAACAGAATCTATTTTATTATCAAGCAAAGAAAAATTATCTGAATAAAACAAATAACCTTTGCGGTTTACATTAAAAGCATAATCTTTTCCCACAGGTAAGGTGATGAGATAATTTCCATCTTCATCGGTTTGTATTTTACTGATGAGCTTTTGCCCTTTCACATCTGACAACTCAACTGCAGAAGGTAATCCCACCTGCGTTCTTTTATCAAATACTTTTCCTTTTACCCAAAGTGTTTTTAATGGCCTGATATCTTCTCTTAACTGGAAAGTATAAATATCCAGGCCACCCCTGGTGTCGCTTCCTTCACTGGCATAGTAAGCTGTTTTGCCATCTGCTGCAACAATTAAAGATCCCTGGTCATCAATAGTATTAACAGGATAACCTAAATTTTCTGCAACTACCCAACTGCTGTCATTTACTTTTTTACTGAAAAAAAGATCGGTCATTCCATAGCCGGTATGGCCATTACTGTTGAAATATAATGTTTCATTATCTGCATGCATGAAGGGGCAACTTTCATCGCCACTTGTATTAACTGCTTCGCCTAAATTTTCAGGGCGGCTCCACTTTCCTGTTGGTAAACGATGTGTTACCCAGATATCCCTGCCACCCAATCCCCCGGCCATACTGCTGGCGAAATAAAGGTCTCTTTTATCAGGAGATAAAGAAGGAGAGGACTCCCAAAAATCTGTATTCACTATCGGCCCTAAATTTTGCGGCTCACTCCAGCCGTTATTGGTCCTTACAGAAAAATAAAGATCACAACTGCCCTGGCCTTCGGGGTAATTGCAACCGGTAAAAACCAATAGCTGTCCATCCTGAGATATATTTTGAGCGCCTTCATTAAAGTTAGTATTCACTTTCCCGCCAAGCGGTTTCGCATTACTCCATTTTCCATTTATGAAATTACTTTCATAAAAATCTTCATCGTTATTTACACGTCTTGTAAAGATCATTTTGCTTCCATCAATGGTTAATGATGGAAAATATTCCAGTGCTGAAGAATTGATACTGTCACCCAGGTTCTGCGGAGCAAAAACATAATCTTTTGCAGGATGTTTTTTTTCATAATCAACGGCAAAAACATAAGTTGATTTGCGATAGTTGCCGGCTTTAATACTTTGCTGATTAAGATTTGGAGTGGCTAAAAATTCATTGATTGTATTTAATGCCTGTTGAAATTTCCCTGCACCGGCCAGTGAAATGGAATAGGGAAGTAAAAAAGTTTTTGAATACACAGAATCCATTTGTAAAGCCGTTTCAAAATCTGCTACTGAGGCCTGGTAATTTTTTAGATCAGCATAAATACCAGCCTTTGTTAAAAATGCATCTACCAGTTTTGGTTCAATGGCAAGGGCTTCATTAATGTGTTGTATGGCCGCTGTATATTTTCTATCAGTAGCTTCTTCAAAGGCCTGGCCATATAATTCTCCGGCCTTTTTATTCACCTTGGCAGGATCGTACCATTGTGCAATGGAAAGTAAAAATGAGAAAGTAAAAACCAAAAAAAACAGGAAGATCTTCAGGATATAAGAAAAAATATTTTGCATTGATATGAATTCAGTAAGTGAAGGTAAAACGAAAACGTGCTGTTTTAGTCTTTATGCAGAATTATAACATTTTCTTTTACGGAACATTGATGTACTTGTGTATCTGCAGCGATAATTCCCATTGCGGATTTTGTTTGATGTACTCAATGATCATTGGAGTAACAATCGAAGCTTTGTCCCATTCCGGTTGCAGGTATAATTTACAATCCGGTGATACCATTGCTGCATATTTTTCTGCCCAATCAAAATCAGATTGATTGAATACCACAATTTTTAATTCATTGGCAAGAGGCAAAATTTCCGGTAACGGGGCTTTAAATTTTTTGGGTGATAAACAGATCCAGTTCCAGGAGCCACTTAATGGATGTGCACCCGATGTTTCAATATTGGTTTCAAAACCTTTTGATTGAAGTGTAGAAGTTAATTCATTTAAATTATGCATCAGCGGTTCGCCACCTGTGATAACAACAAGTTTTGCCGGGGTCTTTTCAATATTCAATATCAGATCATCAATATTCAATAGTGGATGAATTGACGCATCCCAACTGTCCTTTACATCACACCATACACAGCCTACGTCACATCCACCCAGGCGTATAAAGTAAGCAGCCCTGCCCTGGTGAAATCCTTCTCCCTGTAAGGTGTAAAAATGTTCCATCACCGGAAGAGAAAGCGTGCCTGTTTTTTTTGATTGGATCATTTGATAAAAAGAATGGAGTATAAAAACCTATACACTTATTTGTATTTATTTTCACAGGCAGTAAAAGTATTCATCAGCAATGCGGCAATGGTCATCAATCCCACACCACCCGGCACAGGAGTTATATAACTGCACTTTGGTGCTACGTTTACAAAATCAACGTCACCTTTTAAAGCAAAGCCTGATTTTTTTGAAGCATCTGCAACTCTTGTTATTCCTACATCAATCACCACTGCATTTTCTTTAACCATATCTGCTTTTAAAAATTCAGGAATGCCTAAAGCGGCTACTATAATATCAGCCTGTAAACAAATTTCTTTCAAATTAGTTGTACGGCTATGACAAACCGTTACCGTACAATTTCCGGGATAAGTATTTCTGCTTAATAAAATACTGATGGGCCTGCCTACAATATTACTGCGGCCAATCACTACCGCATGTTTACCGCTGGTCTCAATTTTATAATGTTCAAGCATCAATAAAATTCCATAGGGTGTTGCCGGTATAAAAGTTGGCAATCCCTGTACCATTTTACCAATGCTCATCGGATGAAATCCATCTACATCTTTATCCGGGTGAATGATATTGATAATTTTTTCTTCATTGATCTGTTTAGGTAAGGGAAGTTGTACCAGGATACCATCCACATCATTATCATTGTTCAGTTTTTCTATGGCTGTAATTAATTCTGCTTCAGCAATATTTTCATCAAAGCGGATCAAACTGCTTTTAAAACCAACCTCTTCGCAATTTTTAACCTTGCTGGCAACATAAGTTTCGCTTGCGCCATTAGTGCCAATTAAAATAGCAACAAGGTGTGGCATTTTTTTACCTTCCTTTTTAAAGAGAGATACCTTTTCTTTTACCTTGTCTTTAACGGATTGGGAAACGATCTTTCCATCTAAAATTTGCATGCCGCAAAAGTAAACAAGTATTCGTGTATTTAATATTAATAAAAATTAGCATTTTAAAAAACAGTTTATTATCTTGGAAATGCCAAGTACTGAAAAAATGAAAACTAATCTGACTTTAATACTGGTTTGTATAATTAAATTTAATCCCGTTACGGCACAATCGCTTCGATACAGTATTGCACAACCATACATAAACTTATCAGCTTACAGTCATAAACAAAATGATATTTTATCATTTACCGGAAACCAGGCCGCACTTGCTCAAACTAAAAATGCCGGACTAGGTATTTATGGAGAAAGAAGATTTATGTTGAGCGAAACAAGTAGCTATACGCTTGGGGCTGCTTTTCCAACCCGTATGGGAAATTTTGGATTGCAACTAAACTATTCAGGGTTTAAAAATTTCAATGAAAATAAAATTGGGTTAACTTATGCCAGAAAGTTAGGAAAGCTGGTGGATGTGGGCGTTCAGTTTAATTATTATGGATACAGGATACCTGCTTATGGAAATGCGTCATCCATAAATTTTGAAATTGGCGCTATGATGCATTTAACAGATAAACTAAATGCAGGTATTCATGTTTATAATCCTGTGGGTGGTAAACTTGGTAAGGATAAAGAAGAAAAACTGGCTTCAGTTTATAAAGCAGGATTGGGTTATGATGCTTCTGATCATTTTTTTATCAGTGCAGAAATTATTAAGGAAGAAGATAAACCCGTTAATGTTATTGCAGGCTTACAATATCAATTTGCAAAGCAGTTTTTTGCAAGGGCCGGTTTTATCAGCGAATCAACAACGGCTTATGCTGGTGCAGGCGTAGGCTGGAAAAATTTGAGATTGGATATTTCTTCAGGCTATCATCCGCAATTAGGTTTTTCTCCGGGTATTTTATTGATCATGAATTTCAAAGGCAGGCAGGAATGAGAATCTTGTTCTTTATAATCATTCTCTTTTTTATTTTTATGCATACCCATGCACAGGTGGTAGAACCAACTACAAATACCACCGAACAACAACTTGAAAATATTACCGAAAATAATGAAGATGTTGAAACAGAAGATGATTCTTATCTGCAGCAATTGCAACAATTTTTAAAAAATCCAATTAACCTTAACGTAGTTAATGCTGTTGAACTAAAAGAACTGCGAATACTTACTCCCATTCAGATTCAAAATTTTATTTTGTACAGGACATTGGTTGGTAAGTTGGTTGATTTGTATGAGTTACAAGCCGTGCCAACATGGGATATACAAACTATACAAAAACTAAGGCCATACATCAGTGTTAGTTTACAGGTTGATGTGCTGAATACATTAAACAACAGGCTAAAAAAAGGAGAGCACAGCATTTTACTAAGAGGTTCACAGGTGCTGGAAAAATCAAAAGGGTATTTATTGGATTCTTCATCCGCAACAAATTTTTATCCAGGTTCTCCACAAAAAACCCTGGTTCGTTATAAATATAGTTTCAAGAATTTATTGCAGTACGGAATTGTTGCAGAGAAAGATGCTGGCGAACAGTTTTTTAAAGGAAAACAAAAACTTGGATTTGATTTTTATTCTATTCATTTGTTTGCAAGAAAGATCGGAATTATACAATCTTTGGCCATTGGAGATTTTACAGTAAACCTTGGCCAGGGCTTGATACAATGGCAAAGTCTTGCTTTTAAAAAAAGCCCGGATGTTATCAATATTAAAAGAGAGGCGGATGTTTTACGGCCTTATAATTCTGCCGGTGAAATTAATTTTCACAGGGGCTTTGGAATAACAATTGCAAAAAATAGTTGGCAACTCACAACTTTTATTTCTTACAAAAAAATTGATGCAAACTTTGTAGCAGACAGTTCTCAAAGCCAGGATGATTTTGTGTCCTCTTTACAAACATCCGGTTATCATCGTACAAAAAGCGAAGCCGATGATAAAGGTATTCAACGGCAACTGGCATTTGGCGGCAATTTTTCATATCAATACAAAAGATTACACCTGGGTATTAATGGCATTCAATATAAATTCAAACTACCATTAATTAAATCTACAGAGCCCTATAACAAATACAGTTTATCGGGTAACAGTTTTGGTAATTACAGTTTGGATTACAGCTATACATTTAAGAATATTCATTTTTTTGGAGAGGCGGCATTTACAGGAAAACTTGATAAAGCTTTTGTCAATGGAATTATTTTTAGTGCTTCATCCCTGGTAGATTTAAGCCTGCTATACAGAAACATTTCAAGATCATACCAATCACTTTACAGTTATGCATTTACAGAAGGAACTTATCCAACCAATGAGAAAGGGCTGTATGCAGGAATATCAATCAGGCCAGGTATCTCATGGCGCATTGATGGTTATGCAGACTTTTATAAATTTCCATGGCTTAGGTACAGGGTAGATGTACCTTCTACCGGCGCTGATTATTTAATTCAGGTAACCTATAAGCCCAATAAACGGTTAGAAATATATACCCGTTATCGTGCAGAATCTAAAGCAATAAATGACAATCCGGATCTACTTACCCTGCCTCCGGTCGTTCAACAACCACGAAAAAACTGGAGAACTCAGATAAGTTACCATATCAACCCGGAAATAACCCTGCGAAACAGGACCGAAATAGTTTGGTTTGACAAAAAAGGAGTATTTCCCGAACAGGGGTTCTCCACATACCTTGATTTTTTGTTTAAACCTCCGTTAAAACCGTATGCCGGGAACCTGCGTTTGCAATATTTTGAAACTGATGGCTATAATAGCCGCATCTATGCCTATGAAAATGATGTTTTGTATAGCTTTTCCATTCCTGTTTTTTATGATAAAGGCTATAGATATTATTTAAATATCAGTTATGATGTTAACAGAAAACTCAGCGTTTGGGCAAGATTTGCAGAAACCATTTACAGGGGTAAAAACCTTATTGGTAGCGGATTAGATGAAATAAAAGGGAGGACTAAAAGTGAAATAAAACTACAGATAATGTATAAATTTTAACAATTTTAGTCCAGTAAAGCAGCTATTTAATATCGGTTATTGTCCATATAATGAAGACGGATACGTTCTAAAATAAATTTAACATTATTTTGACGTTAAGAAATTATCCTTATTTTTACACATCATTAAACTTAATTAAACGCACATGAGAAGATTTTTATCACTGTTTACAATGCTGATGCTCTGTGGGGTATTGGTATTTGCTCAGAGCCGGGTGGTGTCCGGTAAGGTTACCGATGCTAATGGTGGCCCTGTGTCATTTGCAACTATTAAAATTAAAGGAAAGCCAACAGGCCTTTCTGCAGATGCAAACGGAGCTTACTCTATTAAAGTTAATTCCGGAGATGTATTGGTTATTTCTGCTACAAGTTTTAAAACAATTGAAGTACCCGTAGGTACCCAATCTGTTTTAAATTCAGTATTGGAAACTGATGCTACTTCTAATTTAAAAGAAGTTGTTGTTTCTGGTGGTTATGGTGTAAAGCGTAGTTTAAAAACAGCAAGTACAAATACCCAGGTGGTATCTTCTGAACAATTAAATACAATCCGTAACACTAATATCAATGAAGCGCTTGCTGGTAAAGTTGCCGGTATTCAGCTTCGTGGCCAATCCGGTGCAAAACTGGGTAGCACTGGTGCTATACGCTTACATGGTGCAAACTCATTAGGTGGTAGTACAGGTTTATTATATGTGTTGGATGGTACACGTGTTGCTGCTGACGATATTAATACTGATGATGTGGAAGACGTAACCTTATTACAAGGCCCGGCTGCTGCAGCTATTTTTGGACCAGAAGGAAATAACGGTGCAATGGTTATTACTTCTAAGAAAGCCCGTAAAACAACAAGTGGTATTGGTGTTGAAATAAACCTCGGCGTTAGGTTTGACAATGTTTACATACTGCCAAACTACCAGAATTCTTATGCTGGTGGCGATTTTGCAGATCTTAAAAAATATACATGGCAGGCAGGACAGCCTATCGAATGGAAAGCTTTAGATGGTAAATACTATCCTGACTATTCTGAAGATGTTAGCTGGGGACCACGTATGGTAGGACAGGAATATATTCCATGGTATTCATGGTACAGTGGCCATGAGAGGTCATTTACAACTGCTAGTTTAACTCCTCAGCCAAATAATGCACGTGATTTTTATGAGACTCAGTATAAGAGGTTTAATACTATCTCTTTTTCGAAGGCTACAGATAATATGAGTGCAAAACTTACTTACTCTAATGTAGATGTACAGGGTTTGATACCAACCACATGGCTTAAAAGGCACCAGGTTGGCGGTAAGCTTTCATTTGATTTAACTGACCGTTTAACTGCAGGCATTAACCTGAATTTTATAAACCAAAAATCTAATGGCGATTTTAATGATGCTTATGCTAACCAGTCATCAGGTTCATTTAACCAATGGTTCCACCGTGACCTTGATATGAGTATCGTTAAAGAATTAAGGTATCTGAAAACACCAACCGGTATCCAGACAAGCTGGAACCATAATGGTCCGGATAACTACAACCCTAATAACCTGAAAGATTTTTATGGCCCTTATTACTGGCAGAATTTTTACACTGCTTATGACCAGGTTCAAACTTTGAATAATTTCAACAAACTTCAGGGGGATGTATCTTTATCTTATAAAGTAAATAAAGACCTGAAATTGAACGGTGCTTACAGGATTAATAATATCAATTCCTTTTCTGAAAACAGGGTAAGCAGCGATTTGACCGATATGAAATTTGCTTCCCAGGCAGCATACGGCTTTACCAAAGGTGGTTATGCAAGCTCTACAAACAATTTTCATGATGAGCACATTGAGTTTACCGCTGTTTATAACAAAACAATTAAAGATTTTAGTGTAAATGCTACAGGTGGTTTAGACATTCACAGCCGTACACAGCATAATAATTTTGGAAACACTAATGGCGGATTTAACACACCTAATTTATATACATTGGGTAATTCTAAAGATGCTGTATCTACAGGTGACACTCGTTTTGCAATAAAAGATAATGGCCTTTTCCTTACCACTTCATGGGGTTGGAGGAAGATCATAAACGTAGATGCTACCGTTCGCCAGGACTGGTATTCTTCATTACCTTCTAAAAACAATAAAATTTTCTCAAAAGCCTTTGGCCTTTCTTTCGTGTTCAGCGACCTGTTAAAGAACAATGCCCCCTGGTTATCATTGGGTAAAATATGGGGTTCATGGGGTGAAGTACCTCAAAGCATTGGAGCTTATACCTACCCAGGTGCTTTATACACACAAGGTGGAGGAGCGCCATGGTCTCCGGGTAACTTTCAGCAATTTACCAGCAGTGCTGCCGTAGATCCTAAAATTCATGGAGCTGTAGGTATTGAAAAAGTGGTTG
>JBDTUK010000011.1:0-20979 GCA_040007795.1 Ferruginibacter sp. | reverse complement strand
ATCATTACCATGTTTAATTCATTAAGTGAAAAATTAGAATCAGCCTTTAAGAATATAAAGGGACAGGCAAGGATCAGCGAACTCAATATCGCCAACACCGTAAAAGATATTCGCCGTGCATTGGTTGATGCCGACGTGAATTATAAAATAGCCAAAGAGTTTACCGATAAGATAAAAGAAAAGGCTCAAGGCGAAAAAGTTTTGAATGCGGTGAGCCCGGGCCAGCAAATGATTAAGATTGTACAGGATGAACTTACCGAATTAATGGGAGGTACTGAAAGTGAATTCAATATCACCGGAAATCCAGCCATCATTTTAGTAGCAGGGTTACAGGGTAGTGGTAAAACAACTTTTAGTGGTAAGCTGGCCAATTATCTTAAAACAAAAAAAGGAAAATCACCCTTATTGGTTGCTGCAGATATTTATCGCCCTGCGGCGATAGATCAGTTAGAGGTATTGGGTGGCCAGATAGATGTTGCAGTTTACAGCGAAAGAGAAAATAAAGATGCAGTTTCTATTGTTCAAAATGCCATTAAAGAAGCTAAAGCAAAAAATAAAAATGTTATCATCATTGATACAGCCGGCCGTTTAGCTGTTGATGAAGTAATGATGACTGAAGTGGCAAATATTAAAGCAGCCATCAATCCACAGGAAATTTTATTTGTGGTAGATAGCATGACGGGACAGGATGCAGTCAATACCGCTGCAGCTTTTAATGAACGTTTGGATTTTACCGGTGTGGTGTTGACTAAATTGGATGGCGATACAAGAGGTGGTGCTGCTCTGTCGATTAAATACACCGTAAACAAACCCATCAAATTTGCCAGCAGTGGCGAAAAGATGGATACACTGGATGTGTTTTATCCCGACAGGATGGCGCAGCGTATTTTAGGTATGGGAGATATTGTGAGCCTCGTTGAAAAAGCACAGGAACAATTTGACGAAGCAGAGGCAAAGAAATTAGAAAAAAAGATACGCAAAAATCAATTTGACTTTGAAGATTTTAAAACCCAGTTGCAGCAGATAAAAAAAATGGGTAACCTTAAAGACCTGATGGGTATGATACCAGGTGTTGGTAAACAAATAAAAGACATTGATGTAAATGATGACTCTTTCAAAGGCATTGAAGCCTTGATAAACTCCATGACCCTGGAGGAACGCAGGAATCCCGATATCATAAATCCCAACCGCAAACTCCGCATTGCAAAAGGTGCAGGTAAAGACATCGCCGAATTAAATGCTTTCTTAAAACAGTTTGAACAGATGAAAGGGATGATGAAGATGATGAATAAAATGCCCATGGGAAAAATGCAGGGTATAATGGGAAAACGTTAAAACTCTTTCTTTGCTTCTTAATTTAAAGGATTTGAAATAAATTTAGTTTTCAAATCAAACTGCTATGCCTTTAAGAAGGACTTTGTTCATTCTTATCTTTTTTGTTTTAGGATCCTGCCATTCAAATAAAAAAGAATCGGTTGAAGGCTTTTATGAGCCAGGTGTCAATCAAAATGATACAGTCAAGTTTGTTTTAGACCTTCAAAAAGATTCAGTTGTTATCTGGAATCCGGATCTATTAGCAGCTCATATTGCTGATTGTAATCAATTAGATGCCAGTGCTGTTGGTTTTGCAGGCATGAAAACCGAACAATATATGCGCTATGAAAAACTATCAAAATTTGCATCTGATTCTGTTTTGATTCGTTTAACTGATTATGGAAATCCTGTCGTAAGGGTATATGCTTTTTGGGCATTGCATCATAGGAACTCTGCTTCAGTAATAACTATTTTTAAAAGGCATATTACAGACAAAGAAGAAGTAAAATCTTTTTCCGGATGCATACAGTCAAACTCGGCTGTAAACAAAAGTATGTTAGCGTGTTTGCGGCCTTATAAGGGTGACAAATCTATTTCATTATCAAGGCGGGAGTTTAAAAAATATCTTAAAATAATTACCGGCAGTGTCAATGAGTGGGTATTGTATTTTTGAATATTGCTTAGAATCCTTATAAATTATAATGGGCAATGACAATTTGTATTAACTTTTTCATGCCAGATTATTATGCTAAATTAGAGCTATTAACGAAGATATTTTTTACTTAAATCATTTTCGTTAACCCAACTGTTCATTCATAGAAATTTCTCTCTCAATTACTGATGTAATCTTCTTTAAGATTACAAGCGCCGGTATTAAAAATACAAACCATAAATTCTTTTTATGAATAAAGTTATTATCAGGGGTTTCAAAAGAGATCGGTTTTCTGCTGAAGAACTTGAGATCACCAAACAAAGTAAACTGGAGTTAAAAAGTTCTTACCAGTTCAGTTCATCAAGGAGTATTTCGGAGGAACATGCACTGGAATTTCAGAAAGATGATCTTTTAGAATTCGTTTTTGAAGACAATACCACCTGGACAGGTAGCCCAGATATAATACACGATATTTTTCCTAAAGCAGCCCGGCAAACCAGGGCAGCCGGTGATTCTTTTACCATTCCCATGTACCTGGAAACAGATGAAAGCAACAGGGGTTTATTTGGAGATATTGCGTTGAAAGTTTTAAATGTGTTTACGAAAAAAGCGGTTGCCGGTAAAGTAATTGATATTGCTGCCAGTCTTGAAAAAAAAATATTGGGAAATGAAACGGGAATGTATGCAGTTGATGCAGGTTTCAAACTTAAAAAGTCAAAAATAACTGAAACAAAAAGACCTTCTCTTTTATTTATTCATGGTACCAATTCATCCACAACGGGTTCGTTTGCCGAAATAAAAAGTTCCGAACTGTGGAAATATATGCAGGATGCCTATGGTGGAAACATATTTGGCCTGCAACACGAAACAATGACCAAAAGCCCCATTCAAAATGTAATTAATGTTTTTAAAGAGTTACCCGCTGCCTGTACTTTGCATGTTATAACCCATTCAAGAGGAGGGCTGGTTGGTGATGTACTGGCCCGTTTTTGTAATGGGAACAAAGGCTTCACTGACCAGGAAATTTTATACCTGGAAAAAACAAAGCGCAAAACCGATATTGACGATATTAAAGCATTGCAAAAACTAGCTGCCGGAAAAAATATCGTCATTGAAAAATTTATCAGGGTTGCCTGTCCGGCTTATGGTACTACCATCTTATCAAAACGTCTCGATCATTTTTTAAACATCAGCTTTAACCTCATCAGTTTGGTAGGAGGAGTAACAAGCCTCATTGCGGCTGAATTTAAAAATCTTGTTTCTGCAGCAGTTGATACAAAGAATGATCCCAATCAATTACCCGGCCTTGAGGCAATGAACCCTGATTCTCCTTTTTTAAAAATACTGAATAGCCGGGAGAGTAACATTAATGGCCCATTGTCAGTGATCTCAGGCAACTGCGGCATTAAATTTAATTTGAAAGCCCTGCTCATTATTGCCAGTAAATTATTTTACATGAGAGATAATGACCTGGTGGTGGATACAAAGTCAATGTATTGTGGTACAAAAAGAGAAAAAGGTATTCAATACTTTTTTGATGAAGGCCCCGAAGTGGACCATATGCATTATTTCAAAAATAAAAAAACACAGGATGCTTTATATGCGGCACTTAAAGCGACTGAAAAAATACCCGGCTTTACAAATTATAAATTATCCGATGCAGAATTAAAAGAAAGGAATGCATTACTGGGCCTGGATGGTGGTGAAATTTACACTGATAAGGTATCGGGTAACAGGCCTATTGTTATTGTGCTGCCGGGTATCATGGGCTCAAACCTGCAAGCCAACGAAAAGAGAATATGGATAAATTATATACGCTTTCTCACTGGTGAATTAAGCAGGCTGGATATTTCGAAACAAAATGTTGAAGCGGTCTCACTTATAAAAACATCGTATAAAAAACTAGTTGACCAATTAAAAAATGAGTATGATGTTATAACCCTGCCATTCGACTGGCGACGACCCCTGGCAGATGCTGCAACAATACTGAAAGATTGTATTGAGAAAAATCTGAAATTTAAACAGCCCATAAAAATTATTGGCCACTCTATGGGTGGTGTAGTTACAAGAGATTTTATTATTAACCATCCAGCTACATGGAAAAAATTAAACGCCTCAAAAGATTTTAAACTGTTATTACTTGGAGCGCCATTAGGTGGATCGTATCGCATACCTTATGTTCTTGCAGGTAAAGATTCTATCATAAACCAACTTAGTAAAATAGACCTGAGACATACAAAAAAAGAACTGCTGGATATGTTCCGTAAATACCCGGGACTGCTTGGTTTGCTGCCCATTGCCAAAGCACCGCATGATTTTGCAGACATCAAAACCTGGCAGGAGATGAAAAACGCTTCCTTATTTAACTGGAGCATTCCGGATATAAACGACCTGCAGTTTTTTGATGCATACAGGAATAAGGTTCTGGAAAAGATGGATGTCATTGAAATGGATAATATCATTTACATAGCTGGTAAAGACGATGCTACTGTTTGTGATTATGAAATAAATTCAAACCTGCCGGATGAAAAAATAGTTTTTAAAAGTACAGGCGAGGGCGATCAATCTGTAACATGGGAAACAGGAATACCAAAGAATATTAATAAAGAAAATGGATTATACTTTGTGGATGTCTCTCATGGAGGGCTTGCAAATGAACCGGACATATTTAAAGGCATTTCCGAAATACTTGCAACAGGAAAAACTGAATTGCTGAGTAAGGACAAGCCTGTAGTCAGGGCGATCAACAGGGAATTCAATACGGTTGAAGAAGAGGTTTATGATATTGATGAAACTAATCTGGAAACCCAGTTGTTAGGAATAAAATCAAAACCAAAAGTTGTACAGAAAGGTAGAATGCCTGTAAAGGTGAGTGTAAGTAATGGCGATCTTTTTTACAGCAGGTACCCTGTATTAGTAGGCCATTTTTTAACTGATGGCATCACTAGTGCCGAGGCAGTAATTGACAATCATTCTGGCAATATACTCAGGGAATGGCATCGCCTTAATTTATACCCTGGCGAAATTGGCAGCAGCGAAGTGTTTATAAATCTCAGGAATGAATTTAGAGGCACAGTTGTGATCGGGCTGGGTGTACCGGGAAGGCTCAGTGCTTTTCAACTTGCGAAATCGGTTGAACAGGGCGCCATAAAGTACATGCTGGAGTTGAAAAAGCTAAAAAAGAATGATGAAAAAAATGAATTGCTCACCGAAACCGGTATTTCTGTTCTCCTGATTGGTTGTGGTTATGGAGGTCTTTCTGTGGAGAGTTCGATCCGGGCCATTTTACAAGGCATTCAAAATGCAAATAATAAAATAGAGTCACTCAGCCAGGAAGGACTAAATACAATTGAAAGGATCGAGTTCGTAGAATTATATGAAGACAGGTGCCTGCAATGCCTGCTTGTGTTAAGTAAGATTGAAGATGAAGCCGACGACAATCTGAATATACGGATGACTAAAAAACAACCCAGGAAATTATTAGGTTCCCGTACCCGTATTCCTATGGATACCGGAAGTGATTGGTGGAACAGGATTTCGGTAGTATTACACAAAGAAGAAAATAAAGAAACACGGTTGACAGAAACTGCTTTGCGTTTTTCAAGCAGTACCGGCAGCGCCAGGGAAGAACAGCGTGACCTGCAATCAAGCCCGGTGATCCTGGATAAGCTCATTGACGAAATGTCAACAAAAAACAGGTGGAATGAAGGATTGGCAAAAACTGTTTTCGAATTATTAATACCCAACGATTTTAAGGACGATGTAAAAAAACAATCTAATACTATGTGGGTATTGGATACTACTTCTGCAGCATATCCGTGGGAACTTTTACAGGATGGCAGTAGTAATGCCGATCCCATCTGTTGTAATACCGGTATGATACGCCAGTTGCAAACAGATAAATACCGGTTGAATATTAATGCAGCATCGGGCAATAAGGCCCTGGTAATAGGTGATCCGGATCTGAACGGTTATACACTTGCACCACAACTGCCCGGCGCCTTTGCCGAGGCAAACCTGGTTGCCGGTTTATTAGATGCACATGGTTACGTAATGCCGAATAACTGTTTCAGAAAATCTGCTTCTCAAATTGTGCAGGCAGTTTTTAAAGATGAATACCGCATCATGCACCTCGCCGGTCATGGTATCTTTAATGAAAAAACTCCTGATCAGTCAGGCATGCTGATCGGTAACGACGTTTTCTTAAGTACCAAAGAAATTTGCCAGATGAGTAAAGTACCCGACCTGGTTTTTGTTAACTGTTGTTTTTTGGGCAAGATGGTTGCACAGGCAGAAGAAATATTCAGTAACCGATATAAACTGGCAGCCAATATTGGTACACAGTTAATAATGAATGGTGTTAAAGTGGTGATTGCAGCAGGATGGGCAGTGGATGATAAAGCAGCCCTTCGGTTTACAGAAGTTTTTTATAATGAATTACTCGCCGGCGAAGAATTTGGGAAAGCCATTAAAAAGGCCCGGGCCAAGACCTTTGAAGATTACCCTACCAATAATACCTGGGGTGCCTACCAGTGTTATGGCGATCCGTTCTTTAAATTAACCAATATACCCAGGCCTTTTGCAGCTCCTGGTAAAAAAGGTCCCGGTGAACCAAGGTATAAATTCTTTATAGCGCAGGAAGCAGAGATCGCATTAAGTAATATCATAAACAGGGCAGATACCAAATCCTATACGCCTAAATATCTTGAAAATGATCTTAAAGAAATTATAGATGCAATTGACAAAGCCGGGATCCGAAATGCGGCGGTAATAGAAAAAGAAGCAACAGCATATGCGGAATGCAATGATTATGAAAATGCAATTAATAAATTTAAAAGCCTGCTTAATGCCGAACGGGCCATATTTACTGTAAAAGCGCTGGAGCAATATTGCAACATGCGGGCTAAGCAATGTGTTAAGGATTGGCAGACGGGTAAAAAACCAAGAGAGCAGGTAAAAGAGATTGACAGCATAATTAAAGACCTGAACAGGCTGAATGAGATTAGTGAAACTGCTGAGCGCTTGAGTTTGCTGGGCAGCGCTTATAAACGTAAAGCAATGATGGGTACTACAAAAAATGAAAAATTGACAGCCCTTCTCAAAGCAGCAGATTTTTATAAGAAAGCCGAATCAATGGAACAGAATACGAATGCAGCTTATTCGCAGATAAACTGGTTTGAGATTGAGAACATACTGGTACATGCAGGAAAGCATAAATGGGCTGCTGTAAATGCAAGACCCGGTAAAATGATCTCACTAAAACTAGCAAAAGAAAAGGTGACTTTAATTAAGAATAACATATCAAAACCAGAAGTTGATATGGATTTTTGGGATGAGATCAGCATTGCCAATGCATGCCTTTGCCTTTGGCTGCTAGAGGGGAAAAATACAACAGTCATGACAGAAAAAAAGGTTGTGGATACCTACCTGGGGATATGGAAAAGGGCAGGCTCTCAAAACAAGAAGATAGCTGAGATTGAGCATTTTGATTTCTTAATTGATGTTTATTCTGTTGTTTTAAAGTCACCGGGAATTGTCAGAACAGTCAAAAAGATAAGGAATGACCTTAAAAATTTCCTGGAATAATATAAGTGATTAAGGTAATAAGGGGATGTTTTGAAGGGGGAAACCTAAAAGATTTTATAAAATTTTGCCTTTATTTCAAAGTATATCCAATTATTTGGCAATTCTCTTTCTCCTTATTATCTTCGTTGACCTTTTTTAAAAGGATAAACCCTATTTCATAACAACCAAAAATTTCTATTTATGGCTGTAAAAATGAGACTGCAAAGGCATGGCTCAAAGAAGCGCCCCTTTTATTTCATCGTTGTAGCAGATGGCCGTGCGCCACGTGACGGTAAATTTATTCAAAAATTAGGTACTTACAATCCTTTAACGGTTCCTGCAACTATTCAGGTAGATCGTCAGAAAGCATTGGACTGGTTACAAAAAGGTGCTCAACCCACCGATACTGTACGCCGCATCCTTTCTTTCAAAGGAGTATTGTACCTGAAGCATTTACTTCGTGGAGTAGGCCTTGGCTTATTTGATGAAGCAGGTGCAATGGAAAAATTCACCAAGTGGACCACTGAACACGATTCAAATGTGTCCAGGCGTCAGGGTGCCCATAAAAAGGCCCGTAACGACCGCCGTGATCAGCCCGTTGTAAGAAAGGTTGAACCTAAAACAGAAAAAGCACCCATTGCTGAATCTGTTGAGGCTGCCGCACCAGCATCTGAAGAAACTAAAACAGAAGAATAAAATATCTCTGTTCTCTTAATTCTTTTAAGTCCCGGTTTTTATCGGGACTTTTTTATTTGAAGCTACAAGTTTGAAGCTGTAAGCAATAAGCTACAGGGGGGTAGTTTTATGTTCATTAAGCTATTTGCATATCAAACGGTACTTATAGTTTTTATGCTTCTCCCTTGAAGCTAAAAGCTTGTAGCTTCTTTTCAGAATCAAGTATCTTGCATTTCGAATGACTCAATATTTTAAAATAGGAAAACTTGCCGCAAGCACAGGCTTAAAAGGTGAACTTGTTTTGCAACACAGTCTTGGTAAGAAAACATCGCTGAAAGGATTGGAAGCCATTTTCCTGGAAGAAAGAAAAGATAGTTTTATTCCTTACTTTATACAGTCTGCCAAAATAAGAAGTGATAAAGAAACAGTGATAAAATTAGAGGGGATAGATATTGTGGAAGTCGCCCGTAAACTAACACCTAAGGAAGTTTGGTTGACAGAGGAAGATTTTAAAAAATTTGCTGCATCATCTTCACCTATTGCTTTATTGGGTTTTAATATAATTAATGAAGGGGAAGACCTGGGAGAAATATTGGAAGTAATTGAACAACCTCACCAGGTTTTATGTACCATATTAATTGATGGTAAAGAAGTGCTGATACCTATACATGAGGAGAGCCTGGAAAAAGTAGATCAAAAGAAACGCAAAGTGTACGTAACGCTTCCGGATGGGTTATTAGATATTTATAAATAAATCATTAGTGTTAATCAGTGTAATTCGTGGCAGCCAATCAACGCATCATAGCACATTTTGACCTGGATTCATTTTTTGTTTCGGTAGAAATTTTAAATGATCCGTCACTAAAAGGCAAGCCTGTAATTGTGGGTGGCAGGGAAAGAGGTGTGGTTGCAGCCTGCAGTTATGAGGCCCGTAAATTTGGTATCCATTCGGGCATGCCATCAAAAAAAGCATTTCAATTATGTCCCCAATTAATTGTAGCTAACAGTTCAAGAGGGGAGTATAGTAAATACAGCCGATGGGTAACACAGATCATTGCTTCCAAAGCGCCGCTGTTTGAAAAAGCATCGGTAGATGAATTCTATATTGATCTTACCGGCATGCAGAAATTTTTCAAGCCCCTGCAATGGACCATTGACCTGCGAAAACAAATTATAGATGAAACACAATTGCCAATTTCATTTGGCCTGGCCAGTAATAAAATGATGGCCAAAATAGCCACCAATGAAGCAAAGCCAAATGGTTATTTGCAGGTTCCGTTCGGAAAAGAAAAAGAATTTTTGGCGCCATTGCCCGTAAATAAAATTCCGGGTGTGGGTGACCATACGCATGAGGTTCTAAAATCTATGGGCATAATAACCATACGGGATGTAAGTGAAAGAACTAAAGAAGACCTTGAGCAACGTTTAGGAAAATGGGGAATTGATCTTTGGCACAAAAGCCAGGGAATACACAACGGAGAAGTTACCCAATACCATGAAGCAAAATCTGTTTCTTCCGAAAATACATTTAATGAAAATAAGACTGACCTTGTTTTTCTTAAGAGTGAATTGGTAAGACTGACTGAAAAGATTGCTTTTGAACTGAGGCAGGATGGTAAAGTAGCTGGTTGCGTTGCTGTTAAAATAAGGTATCCTGATTTTGAAACCACTTCCCGCCAAACCACCGTTCCTTATACCTGTGCCGATGATGAAATAATACCGGTAGTTAAAGAATTGTTTGATAAATTGTACAAGAAAGGAGAGCCGGTTCGCCTGCTTGGGGTACGTTTGAGTGAGTTGACCAACGATGCCATTCAAACCAATTTATTTGATGACGTGGAGCGTAAGACCGACCTGTACAAAGCCATAGATAATGTTAAAAATCGCTTTGGAAAAAATTTGTTGACACGGGCTTCATCTTCCAAAAAATAAGTGTGTAATTTCATTTTTTCTTTTATTCCTCATTTTTTAAAATCATAGTTATGAGTTTACGTTTAGGGGATATTGCTCCCAACTTTAAAGCAACAACAACCGAAGGTGAAATTGATTTTTATGAAAACCTCGGCGATGGATGGGGTGTTTTATTTTCGCACCCGGCCGATTACACACCTGTTTGTACAACAGAGCTAGGTAAAACAGCTTTGTTGAAAATGGAGTTTGCAAAACGAAATGTAAAAGTGCTTGCCGTAAGTGTTGATCCTTTGGACAAACATTTTAGCTGGCGCAATGATATCAACGAAACACAAAATTGTTCTGTTGATTTTCCCATCATTGCAGATGAAAGCAGGACAGTTGCGAATTTATATGATATGATTCATCCCAATGCTTCGGAAACAGCTACCGTACGGTCACTTTTTATTATTGGGCCAGATAAGAAAGTAAAGTTGATGATCACTTACCCGGCATCTACCGGAAGAAATTTTAATGAAGTATTGCGGGTGATCGATTCATTGCAACTGACAGCCGGTTTCAGTGTGGCAACACCTGCCGACTGGAAACATGGCGAAGATGTAATTGTTGTACTGGCAGTAAGTACAGAAGATGCGATCAAAAAATTTGATAAAGGAGTGAATGTGATAAAGCCATACCTGCGCTATACACCTCAGCCTAATTTGAATTGATAACGAAACTATGAATTGCTTAATTGTTGCATGGTTAAATTGTCAGGTGTCTGTTTATGTAAGAAATCTTTAGCAATTAAAAAATATAACAATTAAACAATTTTTCAATTTAATTATTCTTCTTCAATTGCTGTAGCAATGCCCTTATATCTTTTGGCAATTCTGCAACCAGGTCAATTAATTGCCCATCTGCATCTGTAAACTTTAACCGATAGGAATGTAAAGCAAGCCTGTTCAGCATTGGACGTTCCTCCTCATCATGTTTGCTGAGTTTGTATTTCTTTTTTATAGAAGAGAGTAAAATGGGTTTTCCATCTCCATATAATTCATCGCAGGCAAGTGGGTGGCCAATATTTTTACAATGCACCCTTATCTGGTGCGTTCGTCCGGTGTGCAATTGGAACTCTACTAATGAAAAAGATTTGTGTTCTTCAATCACTTCATAATCTGTTACAGATGGTTTTCCTCTGCGGTGAACAACCATTAAACCCTTTTGTAAACTATGTTCGCTGATGGGTGCATCTATAGTTCCTTTTTTTGCAGCTGGAGATCCCTGTACCAGCCCCATGTAATACTTTTCTATTTTTCTTTCTTCAAAAAGCTGGGAGAAATACTTATGTGCAGCTTCATTTTTTGCAAAAATGATTATACCACTGGTGTCTTTATCCAAACGATGAACAGTAAAGATGCTTCCATACTTTGCCAGCAGAATATCTTTAAGCGATGTTTCGGTTTGTTCCCTGTCGGGGATAGATAAGAGGCCCGCAGGCTTATTAATGGCAACAAAAGAATCATTTTCAAAGATGATATCAGGAGTAAATTTTTTCACTGCTTATTTCTTTTTGGAAGTATTCATGTATTTCAGCAATCTTATTTCTTTTTCACTTAAAAAACGCCACTTGCTGCGCTCTACATTTTTTTTGGTAAGATTGGCATACATCACCCTGTCAAGCCCCTTCACATCATAGCCAAGGTGTTCAAATATGCGGCGCACAATACGGTTACGGCCACTATGCAGTTCAATGCCGATGATGGATTTATCTTTACTGTCAGCATAAGCAAGACTGTCAACCTGTATTTCTCCATCCTCTAATTTCAAGCCCTTGATGATCTTATCAAAATCTGCTTTTGTAAGTGGCTTATCTAATTTTACTTCGTAGATCTTTTTTATTTCGTAACTCGGGTGTGATAATTTTTGTGTCAGGTCGCCATCATTGGTCAGCAATAAAACACCTGAAGTATTTCTATCCAATCTTCCAATGGGATAAACCCTTTCGGTAGTTGCCTGTTTAATTAATTGCAAAACAGTTTTTCTTCCCTGCGGATCATCGGTTGTGGTGATATAATCTTTAGGCTTATTCAATAAAATATATACCAGGTTCTTTGTAACAAATAATTTTTTGCCATTATAAAATACTTCGTCGCTTTCCTGCACTTTATAACCAGGTTCCGTTGCCACTGTTCCGTTTACTTTTACTTTTCCGGTATTTATTAATTCAACGGCATCTCTTCTGGAACATACACCGCAATGCGCCATAAATTTATTTAAAGGCATAATACCTGTTGGGGCATTATCATTTGCTGCAGTTGCTTTAGCTGATTTTTGGTGTGGGGTTTTTGCTGCTCCCCTGGGTTTTTCATCAGTTGCAATAACAGGAGGTTTGCCCTTGGCATTATCTGCAGCAGTGGGTGCCATACCTTTCTTTTTATTCTGCCTGGCCTGGTATTCTTCTTCTTTTTTCTTGTCAAAAAAAGCATTCCGTTCTTTACGGTACTTTTTCTTTTCCTGGCGGAATTCTTCTTTTATAACACTGTTCTTCTTTTTGGGAACAAATTTCTGGAATGGCGACTGACTCATGATTGAAGTGATTTTGCTGTTATTACAACAGTAGTGAGGGGCGAAGGTAAACTTTTTTAGGTGAGTTACCCAAAGAGGGGAAATCACCAAAAAAAAGAAAAGCGTTCCTTGTTGGGGAACGCTTTTTAGGTTCAGGGTATTAGCATTTATTTAGCACGTGATCTGTCTCCACGGCTTTTTTTCATCTCTTCCATTTTCTTTATCTGTTCTGGTGTAAATATTTTTTTGCGTTGTTCTTTTGCTTCAGATTTTAAAGCCATCATCTGCTCTTTCTTCTGTTCACGGCTTAATGATTCGTTGGTTTTAATTTTTTCAGCTTTGGCCTGCATGGATGCATGCTGTGTTTTTAATTTAGCAACCTGGTTATCAGATAAGTTCAGTTTCGTCTTCATCTTATCCATGTGCTTAGTATAACCTTCTTCTCTTTTAACTTTCTGCTCGGCTTTTAACTGTGTTTGTTTTGTTTTTTGCTCGGCTGTTAACAAACCATCCATTTTTGTTTTTCTTTCTTTTTGAATGGCGGCTTTCCTGTTACGTTGTTCTTTTACTGTAATATTTTCATTCTTGTTAAGCTCCTTCAGCTTGTTATGGTAATCTTCGTTGAACGCCTTTGCCTGCTTTTTCTGGTCTTCAGAAAAATTTAATTGCTTAGCCATCATGCCGTGCTGAGGTTTATGATGATGGCCTTTCTTACCCTTTTTATCCTGAGCATTTACCGTAACTGCTAACGCAAATATGGCAAACAGGGGAATTAATAATTTTTTCATGTGTTTTATATTTTAATGTGCAGGTATTGACGGGAAGTTTAGTTTGAGGTTTAATCTGAAACGTTAATGTAAGGGGAAAACAAAGGAACCAAAAGCTAAAAGCACTCGAAGGCACTGTGTTTAAACTGTATTATTTCCCGTGTTTACACCATTTCAGGACAATAGTACAAAATATAGGTTTGTGCTTCATTCATTTTTAATCAAACTAAAAAATCATGAAAAAGTATATTTATCAATTAATGCTCATCCTTTCAGCCTTTGCATTATTAAATTCCTGTACAAAAACGGATTTAATAGCTGCTGAAGCCAGCAAGAAAAAGCCCAGCTTCAATGTAAAAATTACAGGTAATGTAAATAACGAACTCAAATTTGAAGGAGGCTGCGATAAGGTATTTGCTATGTACTATCCTTTAGATGCTTCTTATCCAAATGAACGCTCATTGACTATTGAAGGAACGGATGGTACAAAAATATTCGGGTTAACATTATATTGGCAGGGTAGTTATCCTTCTGACCCTCAATTTAATTTTGATATAAATACCGCACCTGCCAATCAGTTCGGGATTGGACAATATATTCCGGACAAGAATAATGCTTTTACTGCATACTCTACGGTTGATGGAGGCAGCGGAGGGTCTGCAATAACTAATTACGATCAAACCCGTCAGACAGTAAGCGGCACTTTTCAATTTACTGCAAAATTAACTGTTAACGGTGTACCTACCGGACCTTCAGCCAGTTTTTCAGGCAGTTTCTCTGATATACCAATTAATGATTTGACCGATCCAAATAATCCTAAAGGGCCGTGTTTTAATTCAACAGGAAATACATTAGGTAGTGGTGGTACCGGCGGCGGAGGTGGCGGCGGCGGAGGAGGTGGTGGGGGAACAACAAGCACCATTAGTTTTATTAACCCCACGTTTACAACAATGGATATAACTTTCAACGGTCAAACAAAAAGCGCAGCCGCCGGTGGTACAACAGTATTTACAGGAACAGCAAACAGCAATGCTACCGGCACTGCCACTACATCCGGAAAAACCATATCGGGTACGCAGGTAGGAGCTTTATTAACTTGGAATATTACGCAGGCATTTCCTGCAAGTGGTAACTTTAATTACACACTCAATGTGGGACCAGATTACTTCTTTCTTAAAATGAAGAACCAGTCGAGCCTGGGAATACAAAAGGTTTATGTTAATTACGGATTACAGAACCAGACTGTTGATAATATTGCAGTACCTAATAACAGTACCATTTATAGCCTCGGGTATTATAAAGCTTTTAGTAATTCGAATGTGCGTGCCGAAAATGGAAATACATTTTGGTTTTGGAATTCACTTACTCTGCCGTTTACAAATAACCAAAGTTTAACGGTTACAGCAAATTAGAAAGGAAGTTCGATTGATGCACTAATAATTTTCTCATACGCTTAGTTTTGTTTCACAGACACCCTGCAAATATTTGCAGGGTGTATTTTTAAAGCAGGATTATTTTTTATTGGCTAATTGCCCACAGGCAGCGTCAATATCCTTACCCCTGCTTCTCCGGAGCCTTACATTCACCTTATGTTTAGCTAAGTAATCGGTAAACTGTTGGGTAGTATCCTCATCGGGTTTTGTAAACGAGGCTTTGTCAATGGGGTTGTATTCAATTACATTAATAAGGTGTGTTGGAATTTGCCGGTAAATTTTTATCAGGTCATCGGCATCCTGAATAGAATCATTTACATCTTTAAAGAGAATGTATTCTAACGTGATGTCATTTTTAGTTTGCTCATAAAAATAATTCAGCGCTTCTATCAATACTTCAATACTGTTGCTCTCATTGATGGGCATGATAGCATCCCTTTTTTTATCAGTTGCTGCATGTAATGAAAGCGCAAGATTGAAACGCACTTTATCATCACCCAATTGCCTGATCTGTTTGGCCACACCTGCAGTTGATACAGTAATTCTTTTCGGGCTCATGCCCATACCATCATTGGAAGTTATCTTATCTATTGCCTGCAATACATTTTTATAATTCAACAGCGGCTCACCCATTCCCATAAAAACGATATTGGTAAGTTTGGTGCCATATACTTTTTCACTTTGCTGGTTTAGTAAAGCTACCTGGTCGTATATCTCATCGAAGTTTAAGTTTCGTTTACGATCCATATAACCTGTTGCACAAAATTTACAACTCAGGCTGCAGCCTATCTGCGAAGAAACACAGGCCGTTTGTCTTTTTTCTGTTGGTATCAATACCCCTTCTACAAAGTGCCCGTCAAAAGTTTTGAACCTCGATTTTACGGTGCCATCACCGCTTACCTGGTTGGTATCAACAGTAATGGCAGGTAA
Source organism: Ferruginibacter sp. (assembly GCA_040007795.1). GTDB lineage: Bacteria > Bacteroidota > Bacteroidia > Chitinophagales > Chitinophagaceae > Ferruginibacter. The sequence continues at coordinate 5,185 of JBDTUK010000011.1, read as the reverse complement.
AGAAAAGTTTTCGGCCAGTTTTAACCTCAGTTCCTTGGAAAGATTGCTCATATCATCAAAACTCTGGGCATTTTTTTTCCAGAGCCACTCATAGGTTTGTATGGCCCTGAATTTTTTATCGCCTATAGATTCAAAATATTCCTTCAACTCGGGAAGGCTCAATGTCCTGATATTTTTTACTGCCGTCATGCCGCAAAGGTACTTGTTCTTTGTCATCCTGAGCGATAGCGAAGGATCTGCCCGACATAAGATTAAGTGTTCATCATTTGCTTTCCTGCCTGGCATATTCCTCCTGCGTCGGAATGACAAAACAAACAGGGGTTCTTCCCATTCGTCAAAAGCTTTGGCCCGATTGGGTAAAAAATTGTAGCTTCCATACATAAATTATACCATGCGTAAGTATTATTTATTACTGATATTATTCTCTTATTTCTGTAGCAGTTGCAATTCTGCTCCCGGAACAAATTCTGCTGTTAATACTCCCACCGATTCGGTAAGAACAGTTAAAAGCGGATTAAATTATCCCTGGGAAATTTTATGGGGTAAAGATGATCATATCTGGATGACGGAAAGAGGAGGAAGGATCAGTAAAATAGATCCCAAAACAGGCAACAGCATTTTCTCTTCAACTATTAATGAAGTGGTAAGTAGAAATGAAGGTGGGTTATTAGGTATGGTTCAGCATCCTGATTTTTTAACTAATGGATTATTTTATGTAGTGTATAATTATAACAGCGGTGGAAATTACCAGGAGAAGTTGGTACAGATGAAATATGAAAACGGAAATATGCAGGCAGTTAAAACCCTGATTCAAAATATTCCTGCAGCAACTAATCATGATGGCTCAAGGCTTTGGATAACTGCAGAAGCGATCCCAAAACTTTTTATGACCACAGGCGATGCAACCGAAAAAACTAATGCTCAAAATACAAGTTCTCTTTCCGGCAAAGTTTTACGATTTAATTTAGATGGAACCATTCCTGCGGACAATCCTTTTCCCAATTCACCTGTCTGGAGTTTCGGGCATCGCAATCCACAGGGCCTCGTAGTGGTAAACGGAATCATGTATGCAAGTGAGCATGGGCCAAATATTGAAGATGAAGTAAACATCATAGAAAAAAAACGCAATTACGGATGGCCGGATGTAAATGGCCCCTGTGACCAGTTGGATGAGTTGACATTTTGCAGCGCTAATAATGTTAAAGAACCCATCTGGAGCAGCGGTAACAGTACGATTGCAGTCTGCGGATTGGATTATTATAATAACAGCCGGATCCCTGAATGGAAAAACTGTTTACTGATGCTTACTTTAAAAGATGCCAGTTTAAGGGTGCTTAAATTAAGTGTTGATGGAAAAACAATAGTTAGCCAGCAAACTTATTTCAAACTCCGCTTTGGCCGGTTGAGAGATATTTGTGTTTCTCCTGCAGGTAAGGTTTATTTGTGTACCAGTAATGGAAGTAATGGGGATTTGTTAGTAGAAATTTCTAAGCTTTGATTTTTTTTGCGTTCTGGCTTATAGAGGTCGGGTTTAAAAACTTGATATTCCAAAATGGGACATCAAGTTTTTATAGTCAACTTGTTTTTTAAGCCTGAAGGGCTGTAATTATTATAGAAAATGTAACAATCATTAAACCAAAATCCCGAAGGCCCGCCTGAACGGAACGGGCAGGGATGACATTAAAATCTAATTTCACCCCTTCGGGGTTAACGAAAACTCAATTATTCGAACTATAATAATGGCATCCCTTCGGGATTGTATAAGGTTTGGGAAATCTTTTGAATATGTGTGGTGATTCATAGATAAAGGACAAGGAGTCAGAACTATTACTTCTTTTTAATAATTATTTCTTTCTTTTCAATGCTATAAAATATTTGCACTTCTTCATTCTTAGCAAATTCATTTTTTAATAAAATATCGGAGAGACGAAGCCTTTAGATGGGAATAGTATCTCATAAATATCTGGAGAAATCCAACTCCCAGTATTTTCAGTTGAACGAATCCCACATATATATTGCTTATCACCTAATGTTAGTAGACAATCAATTCTTTTATTTATTTCGAATGGGAAATTTTCATCTTCATCAAAATATAAAGAAATTTCAAATCGTTCTTGTCCGTCTGCATAGTTGCCTGGTGAATTTATTTTACCATACATAAAATATTATTCTTTATTTGATTTTAAATTTTGGTAAAGCACACCATCTTGATATTTTCGGTGAACTAAGAAAATTGTTCTTTCAACATCTCTTACTGATACTTTGTATTTGTTTGAAAAATAGCGAAGAGTTATTAATAGTCTATACCACTCCTTGAAATTGAAATTTATACCCTTTGGATTAGTTGTCATCGTTCCAATTTCATACAACACTTCCCAAACTCTGATATCAATTACTCCATACCTTTTCGGATTTGTAAGCATTAAGATCGCCGAAGCCATAGGAATAGAAACACCTTTTAAACTTGTTAATTTAGCAATTTTTCCCTGTTCACTTCGTGTGGAAAAAGCAGCAGTTGTTTGTTGTTTAATTTTTGTGGAAGTGTTAGCTTTAATATGTCTTATTGCTCTAGGTGATTTCCAATAACAGATGTCAGTTAATTCACTTTTTGACAACCAGCCACGAACTTTGGCAGGACGTAATTTTTTAATTAATTCTTTCGTTTCTAAATCTTCCTCCTTAGAAAGATTCATTTTAATTAAAGAATCAAGATTTTTATATCGTAGGTCTTTTATTGGCATGGTTAAATTTTTAAAAGAAAATGACTCTGTAATATACAATATGAGTTTTTTTAATAGTAAATTATAGCTCTGTATTTATTTGTTTCCTGCAGATATCCTGGAATCGAAATAAGTTACCTTCCATCATTCCTTGACCCTCAAGTCAAGCCAAAAAACCTAATTTTTCCAATTTCGCCATCTTCCCAGTATTTACGTTCTTTGTGGAAGATAGAAACCCTAATAAAAAACAATATGCAAACCGTCTATGTTATTGATGCCATCAGAACTCCCATTGGAAAATATGGAGGCTCATTAAGTGGCGTAAGGCCTGATGACCTTTTAGCACATGTTATAAGTGTTTTGGTAAAAAGAAATTCATCCATTGATGTAGATGCTATTGAAGATGTGATTGCAGGTGCAGCTAATCAAAGTGGTGAAGATAACCGTAATGTAGCCCGTATGGCGTCGCTGCTGGCGGGTTTGCCGCCGAGTGTTGCCGGTAATACAGTAAATCGTTTGTGTGCAAGTGGACTGCAGGCTGTTATGGATTGTGCACGGGCAATTGCCTGCGGCGATGGAGAACTGATGATTGCCTGTGGTGTTGAAAGTATGAGCAGGGCTCCGTTTGTGATGCCAAAAAGTACCAGCGCTTTTGCAAGAGATCCTCAAATAGCTGATACAACATTGGGCTGGCGATTTGTAAATAAGCGGCTGACAGAAATGTACTACCCGTACACCATGGGCGAAACAGCAGAGAATGTTGCCAAGCGTTGGAACATCAGCCGCCATGCACAGGATGAATTTGCTTTGGAAAGTCAGCGGAAATATGAAAAAGCTTTGACAGAAAATAAATGGAAGGATGAAATTACTCCCGTACAGGTTCAGATAGGGAAAGAAGTTTTTGATTTTGAAAATGATGAACACCCACGTATGACAAGTTTGGAAAAACTAAGGCAATTAAAACCAGCCTTTGCAAAAGACGGAACAGTAACTGCGGGTAACAGCAGTGGAATTAATGATGGCGCTGCAGCCATGTTGCTTGCAAGTGAAGAAGCCGTGAAGAGATACGGATTAAAACCAATGGCAAAAATTGTGAGCATGGCAGTTGCCGGTGTTGATCCTGCGATCATGGGCATTGGCCCGGTGCCTGCAACAAATAAGGCATTGGAAAGGGCAGGCCTGCAGGTTGCCGACCTTGACCTGATCGAATTGAATGAAGCATTCGCCTCTCAATCTATCGCCTGCATACATGACCTGGGTTTAGACCTTGAAAAAGTAAATGTAAACGGCGGCGCTATTGCATTGGGACATCCGCTTGGTTGCAGTGGAGTAAGAATTTCCACAACTTTATTACATGAATTAAAAAGACGAAAAGCGAAATATGGATTGGCTACCATGTGTATTGGAGTAGGGCAGGGGTCAGCAATTATTTATGAGGGCTTATAAGTTTTACTTTCGTGTGCTGTCAGGCTGAGATTGTCGAAGCCGGTATGGCTATAAATTTTTCATGTAGTCAGCCAGCTTCTCAAAAGCCACTACTTCCTGTACACCTGTTGACAGATTTTTTACCTGGCAATTTTTTTCTTCTATTTCTTTACTGCCGATGATGATTACAAAGGGAATATTTTTCTTTTCGGCGTAGGTAAACTGTTTATTGATCTTAACTGGTTCATGATAAAGTTCGCAGGCAATACCACTGCTCCGTAATTTTTGCATGATTCCAAATGCAAAACTACTTTCGGGTTCTCCCATATTAAAAAACAAGGCCTTTGTGCTAACCTGTATATTTTCCGGAAATAATTTCAGTTCTTCCAGCACATCATAAATTCTGTCTACACCAAATGAAATACCTACGCCTGGAATATTGGGAACATCAAACAAACCGGTAAGATCATCGTAACGGCCGCCACCACCAATGCTGCCCATCTTTACTTCTTCGGGGGCTTTGGCTTCAAAAATTACTCCTGTATAATAATTCAATCCTCTTGCTAAAGTAAAATCAATAATAAGGTTTGTGTTCTTTGTCTGCTGGTATAAAAATTCCACATCTGCAATTCCCTGTTTGCCAATTTCAATGGAGCCGATCAATGTTTTTACCTGTGTAAGTTTTTCTTCATTGCTTCCGGAGATGTTCAAATAACTTTCTATAATCTTTATCTGTTTATCATTTAATCCACGCTGCTGCAATTCTTCTTTTACTTTTTCAATACCGATCTTATCTAATTTATCAATGGTGATGGTGATGTCCATCATTTTATCTGCTCCGCCACATAGATCGGCAAGGGCTGTTAATATTTTGCGATTATTAATTCTTAATTCATAATTCTTAATTCCTAATTTAATAAAAACTTCATGATAGATATTGGCAAGCTCCACTTCATTTATTAAAGAAAGGCTTCCAACAACATCTGCATCGCATTGCGTAAACTCACGATAGCGGCCTTTTTGCGGCCTGTCGGCACGCC
>JBDTUK010000010.1:0-14008 GCA_040007795.1 Ferruginibacter sp. | reverse complement strand
ATTTCAAATGATTCCATCCTTGTGCAACCAGCTCATGTTTGTTTCCACCACGGGTAATAATTTTTTTTCCTTCAGCAGCATCTGTAATATAGCCAATAATGCTCAGGCCATTATTAGCAGCTATCTTTTCATGATCGGCCTGTGCAACAGTAAAAAGTAATTCATAATCCTCACCGCCGCTCAATGCACAGGCCGTGGGGTCAAGCTCAAGCTTATAAGCAAAATCTTTACTGTCTTCATTAATGGGCAGCTTGTCTTCATATAAAACACAACCTACATTGCTTTGTTTGCAGATATGAAGCATCTCGCTGCTTAATCCATCGCTGATATCCATCATGCTGGTTGGCATGATTTCACGTTCAGCAAAATATTCAATCACATCTTTTCTTGCTTCGGGTTTTAATAACCTGCCAACAATATATGCCCTGTTCTCAAGGTCGGGCTGGGCGCCGGTTTCTTCAAATATCTTTTTCTCTCTTTCCAAAATTGTCAATCCTAAAAAGGCTCCACCCAAATCGCCACTTACACAAACCAGGTCATTAACTTTTGCGCCATCTCTTTTAACATAACTATCAGGTGCAACTTCGCCAATTGCAGTAATGCTTATAACAAATCCCCTTTGTGAAGTGGTAGTGTCGCCGCCAACAAGATCAACATTATATTTTTCGCAGGCAGCATATACACCTTCGTAAAACTCATCTAACGCTTCCACACTAAACTTATTACTTATAGCAATACTCAATAAAATTTGTGTTGGTGTGGCATTCATGGCATATATGTCGCTGATATTTACGATCACCGCTTTATAACCTAAATGTTTTAATGGTGTGTACATCAGGTCAAAATGAATTCCTTCAACCAGCAAGTCTGTACTGATAACTGTTTGCCTGCCAAAATGATCAATTACCGCAGCATCATCACCCACACTTAAAATAGTGGAAGCGTTTTTTATTTCATTGTTTTTAGTAAGATGGTCTATTAAGCCAAACTCACCCAGCGACGATATCTCTGTTCTGTGTTCCATTTTACAATTGTTTTCTGTTGTGTATAACTTCAATCAACTCATCGTGTATCAATCCATTTGTTGCCACTAATTTTTTTTGATAAGGTGAATATTTATCGCCATTCATATCGGTCACTTTTCCGCCGGCCTCTTCAACAATTAAATAACCGGCCGCAGTATCCCAGGGACTCAGGCTGTGTTCGAAAAACCCTTCAAACCTTCCGGCAGCAACCCAGCACAAGTCTATAGCAGCACTACCCAACCTTCGAACGGGTACGCCTTTACGTACAAAGCGTTCAAATACCTGTAACGGACCATTTTCCATATCAAGGTAAGTATAAGGAAAGCCTGTAACCAGGCAACTGTGAAGTACTTCTGATTTTTTGCTAACGCTTATTTTTTTATCATTTAAACTTGCACCAAAACCTTTTTGTGCAAAGAATAACTCATTAATAAACGGATTGTATACAGCACCTAAGATCATCTCTCCATTTTTTTCAACACCAATACTCACCGCACAAAGAGGAATACCGCTGGCAAAATTAATAGTACCGTCAATTGGGTCGATGATCCATTTCACATCGCTATCTGTTGCCATTTCACCTACCTCCTCACTTAAAATAAAATGAGCAGGAAAATCTGCTTTAATAGCATCAATGATTGCTTTTTCAGAAGCATGATCTGCTTCGGTAACCCAATTATTAATACCTTCCTTATTGCTGATCTTTAGATCATCGTTATTAAAGTAGCGCCTTAGTTCTTTAGCACCGGCCTCAACTGCGTTTAAAAGTGTGGTTTTTAACATGGCGCAAAGATAAAACAAACCAAGGCTCGTAAAATCTGTGCAGCAAAATCATGATTTAGCAATAAATTACAGCATGGTAAAGAATATGCAACGAAAAGATTTTTTAAAAATAGCATTGCTTGCCCCGCTTGGTATTTATGAAAAAAGGATCTCAAAATATTACCAGGTTGAGCAAACAACAAATGTTGATTATTTTAGAAAAAGCGAGCAACAATATGAAAACCTCAGAAAGGGATTCAATAAGCGGATAGATAAATTTCCGCAGGTTATTGCACTTTGTAAAAACACTGCAGGAGTTGCCGAAGCGGTTTTGTATGCTAATGCAAACAGGTTACCTGTTGCTATAAAAAGCGGAGGCCATTGCATGGAGGGATTTTCGGCCAATGATAATGGGATGGTGATTAACCTTTCTTTGTTAAATAAAATTAAGTGGTTAGATAAAGAATATATGTCTGTTGAACCGGGTTGTACTTTGTCTGCCATTTATGATGACCTGTTGCCCAAAGGAAGAATAATACCCGGAGGCTCCTGTGCCAGCGTTGGTATCGGAGGCCTTGTATTGGGTGGTGGCTATGGTTTACTGGCAAGAAAATTTGGATTAACATGCGACAGCCTGCAGGAGGTAACTATGGTTGATGGGTTGGGGCGGACCATAAATTCAGCAACAGATAAAGAATTGTTATGGGCATGTAAAGGAGGAGGCAATGGCAATTTTGGTGTGATAACCGAACTGAAATTTAAAACGCATAAAGCCCCTGCAACGTTACAAAGCTTCCGTTTTAAAACCTATAAAACAGACGCAACCAAGGCCACGGCGATTTTAAAAAAATGGTTTGAAGTAACAGCCCTGTTACCCCCATCCTGCTTTTCTGCTTATGTGCTTAATGGAAAAACGGTTTATATTTTATTAACCAATACCGATAAACCTACCGCAGTGGTGCAAGATGCGATTACCAATCTTTCTGCCATTTCTGGTAAAACCACAAAAACCATGGCACAGCCTCTGGCTAAAGCATTAAAAGTTTTTTATGGCAGAAAAGATCCGTTGAATTTTAAGAATGCTTCGGCAGGATTATATAAAAATTTTGCGGAGATAGAATCGTTTATTGAGAAAATAATTACATCAACACAATCAGCGCCCGGCATGATCTACCAGGTAAATACCCTGGCAGGAAATATTATAAACGATGAAAACGAAACCGCTGCAGCATTTCCACACCGGGCATACCCTTATTTCTCAGAATTACAATCTTATTGGGAAACTCCAGCCCAGGGTAAACGGTTAATGGAAAAATTTGCAGCAATTCAAAGCCTGTTTTTTGCAAATGGAATAACTGCCCAGTACAGAAATTATCCCGACATAAATTTTTCTAACTGGCAAACAGCATACTATGGTAACAATTACAATCGCCTGCAACAGGTAAAAAAGAAATATGACCCACAAAATATTATTAACCATCCGCAAAGCATACAATTACCCCGAAGCAATTTTTGATTTAATGAAATAAAAACTCGTATTTCGCAGGAAGTAACTCTGGCGATTTGCAACTTTCCGTAATTATAGTAAACTATAACGTAAAACACTTTTTAGAACAATGTTTATGTTCTGTTATAAAAGCATGTAGTAATATTCATTCAGAAATTATAGTGGTTGACAATAATTCCTCCGACGGAAGCAAAGATCTACTCCTGTCAAAATTCCCAACAGTTAAATTTATATGGAATACAGATAATGTTGGTTTTGCGAAAGCAAATAACCAGGCGTTTGAAAATGTAAAAGGACAATTCATCCTGTTCTTAAACCCTGACACGATCGTACCAGAAGATTGTTTTGAAAAATGTTTTGAGTTTTTTCAATTACATGCTGATGCCGGAGCGTTAGGTATAAGGATGATTGACGGCGGTGGAAAATTTTTAAAAGAAAGTAAAAGAGCCTTTCCGTCACCATTAACATCATTATATAAACTATCGGGACTTGCAACATTGTTTCCCCGCTCTAAAATATTTGCAAAGTATCATTTAGGCCACTTGTCTGAAAGTGAAAATCATGAAATTGATGTATTGGCCGGAGCTTTTATGATGATACCTGGCTGGGTTTTGAAAAAGATCGGAAACTTTGATGAACAATTTTTTATGTATGGCGAAGATGTTGACTTAAGCTTTAGAATACAAAAGGCCGGATATAAAAATTATTATTTTGCCGAAAGCAGTATCATACATTTTAAAGGAGAAAGCACAAAAAGAGGAAGCCTGAATTATGTACGGCTGTTTTACCAGGCCATGAATTTATTTGTAAAGAAACATTACAGTGGCAGCAGAGCCGGCATCTTTATTTTTTTTATACAGGCTGCAATTATTACAAGAGCCGGCTTTTCAGCTATGGGAAACCTGTTAAAGCGAATAGGATTACCACTACTTGATGCAGGTTTTATTTTAACTTCATTTTGGGTTATAAAATATTTGTGGAGTAATTATATACGGCAGGAGTTAAATTATTCTCCCAATGTTTTGTTCGTAGCTTTTCCGGTTTTTACAGCAATCTTTTTAATTGCTGCATTTTATTCAGGACTTTATGATAAAGGCTATAAACAATCACAACTCTTACGCTCCACCATAATTGCTGCGCTGTTTTTATTAAGTGGCTATGCATTGTTGCCGGAAACAGTCAGGTTTTCCAGAGGCATATTGGTATTTGGAATAGTTCTGGCATTTATAATGATGAATATAGTGCGTCAACTGTTTATTAAATGGCGCTTGTTGGAAACAGGGGATGAAAATGAAGAGCGTCGGCAAACAATAGTTGTTGCCGGCGAAAAAGATTTTATTGCAATTGCTGGTTTAATGCAAAAAGCCGGCATGCCCGAAAGGGTTTTAGGAAGAGTAGAGACTCATTCTTCAACTGAAACATCGACATTGGGTAATATCGGGCAATTGCCAACCCTGGTTAAGAAATACCGGCTGAAAGAAATAATATTTTGTGAGAACGGACTGAGCTTTAAAGAAATAATCAGTACAATTAAAGGATTGCCAGCCGGCGTTCGCAATAAATTTCATGCATCGGGCAGCAGCAGTATTGTTGGCAGCGATAGTAAAAATGTTAGCGGAGACTATGTTGCGGCTGAAAAAATATATAGTATCACAAAATCTGCAAACAGGCGTAACAAAAGATTGCTGGATATTATTATTGCCCTAATTTTTATAATCAGTTTTCCTATACACCTGCTTTTACAAAAGAACCCTGTCCGGTTTTATAAAAATGTTTTTGCTGTACTGCTCAGAAAAAGAACATGGGTTGGTTATGCTTCTTCATTGAATGAATTACCACCAATCAGGCAAGGCGTTATAACCAGCACAGCCTTGCCAGCCTTGCTTAATGAGCTACCCAATGAAAGTTTAGTAAAAAGCGATGAGTGGTATGCGGCAAGCTATTCTACACTGCTTGATTTACAAAAAATAAGAAGCGGCTATAAATTTCTTAATCATTAATATTTCCTGAGAATTACATAAAACGCAGTACAAAACTGTCTATTACTTTTTCATAATCATTTTGTGAAAATGCTGAATTGATAAAAGAAAAAATTTCTGCCTTTTTTAAGACTTCCGGTAAAGAAAAAAATTCTTGCTTTGTACAGAAAAATAATTTTTGTTTCAATAAATGATCTGCCAGGTATTCCTGTTCTGTTTGACCCGGAGTAGGAACGAGGATTGCCTTTTTTTGGAGTTTAATAAGATCCATCACCGTTGTATAACCACATCTGCTTATAATTAACTGTGATTGCAGAATTACACGGTTTAGCTCGGCGGCAGGTAAATGATCTTGTATTCCAAGAGACGATGAAGATGGTTTTAATAATGTTGTATTAGATGGAAGCCCTCTTACCAATAAAGCCCTTCCGCTATAATTCTTTAAATCATTTAAAAGAATTTCTTCAAAAACAGTTCTTTGAGGTTCTGGGCCAGATAAAATAATTAAAAGATCGTATCTTATTTCGCTTGCAACTTTTTCAAATCTTGATAAAGGCCCCAGATATTTTACAGGCACTTTAGGTAAAACAACAGGATGAGATAATTCACCGGAGAGGTTAATTTCTCCGGCAGTATCCGGCACCCAACACTCATTGTATTTGTTTATGAACCAATAATTAATTTTTTGTGCAATCCATTCTGTAAAGCGGTGATCGGTTTTTATTTTTAGTTGATGAGTAACATATATACACGGAACAGATGAATGATACATACCAAACCGGTTGTCAGAAATAACTGCATCAATTAAATACTTTTTCACTGCCCTTTTTAACCAGGAATGTTCTGTATAAATACTCAAAATTATTTTTGGAAACTGGACAAGCATCTTTAGAGGCATCCAGAATTTTTTGCGGCTGTATTTCATACGATAGCCCCTAAGATCCAAAAAAAGTAACCCCGGAAACTCTTTTTCTAATAAAAACCTGCAAGGACCCTCTGAAGCAAGAATTACCTCACAGCCTTGCTTTAATAACCTGTTAATAATTGGAATGGAACGGGTTGCATGGCCAAGCCCCCAATCGAGGGGGGTGAACAAAACACGGGGCTTGTGGCCAGGATTGTTAATTTTTTTGCTTTTCATCTAAAGAATGCAATAAATGTTTGTGAAAATAGTTTAAATTGCTAATCTATAATTATGCAAAATCGAATTAAAATAACATTTCTGCTTTTATTTGTGGCAGGTTTGGTTGCAGTAACAGGGTGTTCTTCTTCAAAGAAAGGACAGTGCGGATGCCCAAATAAGCAAGGAATGATAGGGTATAAGTAAGCACAAACAAAACACCCCCAAATACTATGAACAATCCAAACCGTGATTTACTGGTTTTGTTCAATCATGAGTTAATGACTCAAAAAGCAATTGAGTATGAAGTGGAACAACTTCATCAATTATTGTATGCAATAGAAGGAATAGAAAGTTTAATAGTAGCCCACGAAATAATAGACCTGAATAAATACAGGATCATCAATAAAAGCACCCAGCTTCGCAAGCTTATCCGTCAGAGAGATTTAAAGCCGTTTGTTTTTTTGAATTGTAAAAATTGAGATCAACTTAATTTCAACAGCGCCGCTTTGAGGGCCCCTAACATTTCATCAATTTCTTCTTTTTTGCAGGTGCCCACACTTAATCTGTACCAGCTACTGTCACGGCCTGCACCAAAAGCATAAAAAGGAACAACAGCTAATCCGGCCTCATCTAAAATGTAGGAAGTAACATCAGCCTGGCTTGCTAATAATTTTCCTTCTGCAGTTTTTTTACCTACGTAATCAATTTGTATGGTAAGATAAATGGCAGCCTGTGGAGCAACGGCATCTACATTAAGACCTTCCTTTTTCATTTGCTGAAAACCGGCAAATATTCTTTGCAAACGCCCGTTTATCTCAGCTTTGAAATGCTCAAGGTATTTATCAATAGCTTCTGTTTTCAATAAATATTTTGCAACAGCCTTTTGTTCGGCCATTGGTGCCCAGGCACCCACATGACTATTTATTGAACGCATTTTAACCAGGACCTCTGCAGGGCCCATAGACCAGCCTACACGTACACCAGTTGCAGCAAACAACTTACTTATACCATCTACAAAAATTGTATACCTCTTCATTTCGGGCCTTAACGATACAGGATTATAATGCACAGTATCGCCAAAAGTAAGCATCCAATATATCTGGTCATACATCAGGTACAGCTTTTTTTCCTCCTCACTGCGGCTCTTATTCTCTTCTAACACCAAATCACAAATAGCCTCCAGTTCTGTTTTACTAAATGTAGTTCCTGTTGGATTTAACGGGGAGCATATAGAAAGCAATGTTGCTCCTTTTATGTGCTCTTTAATTTGCGAAGCAGAGATCATGAAATTGTTCTCTTTTTTCGCTTCAATCATCACATGCTCTGCATCGGTAAAATGAACATAGTGATTATTATTCCAGCTGGGTGCCGGGTAAATTACTTTGTCTCCCTTATCAACAACCGTCCGGTATAAAGCATATATCAAAGGGCGGCCGCCGGCAGAAATTAAAATTTCATTAGCGGCATAATGCAAACCCTCCCTGGCTGCAATAAAAGAAGAAACCGCTTCTCTCAGATCAAGATTGCCTTCTGCAGCCGGGTATGTAGTATATCCGTCTTTATAAGCAGCCTCAATTTCCTGTTCCAGTTCAGCCGGAATGGGAAATATGGAAGAATCAAAATCGCCAATGGTATAATTGTAAATTTTTTCACCCTGCCTTATTTTTTCTTTAATAGCTGCACCAAGCCGCACTATCTCTGATGCCTGCAAAGTTTCTGCTAAGCGGCTGAGTTTGGTAATGCTCATAAATTTTGCCTGTTAATAAAAAGAATGGTTGTGTGGCAAAAGTAATCTCTTAAACAGGGAAAACAAAAAAACCTGTTAGTATTGATAAACTAACAGGCTCTTTTATAAACAAGTTCCTTTTTACTCTATTATCTTATAATCCTTAAATAAATTCACTTTTGTTGCTTCCACCTGGTGCCGGTATGCCGCCCATTTACCGCTGAAGAAATTATTTATTTTTTCCAGTATATCCTTTACAGCCTTTTCTGCATTTTCAACCAACACATCAACCTGTGGGCCAGGTGCCACCATTTTGCTGCTTATAGATTGCTGGGCCACTTGTATCGCTGTCATCACTGTTATTTCAAACGGGCTCCTGGATATACCCTGCTTATCACTTGTCTTTCCGCTTATCAATTCACGAATACTTTTTATTTCATCCTGAAGTTTAGTGGTTGATTTTCTTAATGAATCAACTTCTTTTTCTTCTACACCTTTTAATTGCGCCAGCATTTTGGTTAATACTTCTTCGCTTTCGGTAAGCTGGTCCATTCCTGTTATTAACTTATCTGTAGATTTTTTTAAACGGTCATACATTTTGCGCTGTGCCTGTTTTATATCATTACGATTCCCCAGCCTTGGATCATCTTTTACTGTTATAAAAGCAGAATCAGAACTTCCTGAATAATTCATGACCAACTTATAAGTTCCGGGCAACACCTGTGAACCTCCCGGCTCTTGTGCTCCTGGCTGTGGTTTTGGAGAACCCGGTTGACGAAATCCCTTTTCTTCCATTCCCCAGTATGTTCTGTTGAAGCCCGAATCAACGGCCCAACGTAATGTTCTAATTAATTCATTATTGGAGTTATAAATTCTAACCATTGCAGAATCTGATCTTTTGCCACCGCCACGTCCACCTTGTCCAAATCCACCACGGCCTCCGCCCCGGTTTCCTCCTGTCTGTTGAACAGCAACTGTAGTATCGGCCTGTTGTTGTTTTGTGGTGTCTTGTTTTAGTTTATTGATAAAAAATGAAACTGCTGCACCACGTCTCCTGTTTTCAGCATCATATAAACCATAAGTACTCCAATCATATCCTGTTGCGGCTTTATATTGTGCCTGGTAAGCATCCGGCGCTGCAAAAACAGTAACCGGGCTGGCAAATTTAATTCCTTTATTTGCTGCTGCTTTTCTCAAAGGCCTTATATCATCCAGCACCCAAAGGGCCCGGCCAAATGTTGCAATTACCAGGTCGGCTTCACGTTCCTGTATGGCGAAATCATAAGTTGAAACAGAAGGATAACCATTCTTAAATTGTTCGAATGAATTCCCCTTATCAAGACTTATCCAAAGACCGTTTTCCGTTCCTGCAAAGATTAAATTAGGTTCTGTTGGATCTTGCTGTACACATAAAGCATATCCTTTCACTTTATTTTCATCAACCATCCTTATCCATGTTTTACCATAATCTGTCGTACGGAAAATATAAGGTTTCATATCGCCGCGGCGATAATCATTTGCAACAACAAAAGCTTCGCCAGCATTATATACGGAAGCTTTTATCTGTGGTATCCAGCACCCGATGGGCATGCCCGGGATTTTTCCTTGAAAACCTGTCCATGTTTTTCCGCCATCTCTTGTAAGTTGCACATTGCCATCATCGGTTCCTGCCCAGATGGTGCCGGGTTCTTTTTTTGATGGTTCAATAGTAATTATGGTGCAGTGAGTTTCGGCTCCGGTGATATCCATTGTAAGTCCCCCGGTATTTTGGTATGCAGCAATTTCTACCGAATCATTTGACGTCAGATCAGGCGAAATAATTTCCCAACTTACTCCTTTATCAGAACTTTTATGAACAAACTGGCTGCCGAAATAAATTGTTTTTTTATCAAAAGGATCTTGCGCAAGAGCAGAGTTCCAGTTAAAACGAAGCATAAGTTTCGGATCAAGGGCAGGGGGTTTGAGAAACCAACCTTCTCCTGTTTTCCAGTTTCTTCTTCCAATTGACCCTCCCTGACTTTGACTATACACCCAGCTTGCATCCTCAGAATCAGGCATTACATCAAAACCATCGCCCCCACCCACATTGTTCCAATAGTAATTCCTGATGCCACCGTTTGTCCATGTATAAGCAGGCCCATGCCAGGTTCCGTTATCCTGCATTCCGCCCATTACATGGTAAGGAATTTCATTATCAACATTCACATGATAAAACTGTCCTGCAGGGATCTTATCATCAAATGTCCAGTTTTTACCACGATCATGAGTGATACCAATTCCTCCATCATTGCCCTCAATCATAAAATTTGGATCCTTTGGACTGATCCACCAGGCATGGTGATCAGGATGTATACCCGAGTAAGGGATCAGTGTACTGAATGTTTTTCCGCCATCCTCACTTACTTCCACCTGGTCGTGAATATTGTACAAACGATTTTCATTTTTTGTATCTACCCGAATATCCTGAAAATAAAACGGCCGGTTTGTTACCCATCTTGCATCACTATTTACCAACTCCCATTTCATTCCTCCATCATCACTTTTATACAATCCGTTTTTTGTTGCTTCCACCATTGCATAAACACGTCGGGGTTCGTTAGTAGCAAAAGCCAAACCGATTCTTCCAAAATTTCCATCCGGTAATCCATCATCCTTACCCAGTTTTTTCCAGTTTTTACCTCCATCAATGGTAATGTACAATCCACTACCGGGTCCACCACTTTTAAAGTCCCATGGAGTACGGCGATGCTGCCACATGCATGCGATAAGGCGATTTGGGTTGGAAGGGTCCATTACCAGGTCAGCACAGCCCGAAGAGTCATTGGTAAATAAAATTTTATTCCAGGAATCTCCTCCATCGGTTGTTTTAAATAAACCACGTTCAGGATGTGGTGCAAAAGGATTGCCTATAGCTGCAGCATATACCGTGTTAGGATTAACCGGGTCTATTATTATCCGATGAATGTTCTTTGTTTTTTCAAGCCCCTTCAGCTTCCAGGTTTTTCCGGCATCCATGCTTTTAAAAATACCTTCGCCAAGATTGAGAGAATTTCTTGGATTACCCTCTCCGGTTCCCACCCAAACAATATTAGGGTTTGATTGCTGAACTGCAACAGAACCGATATTCTGAGTTGGTTGTTCATCAAATACTGAAGCCCACGAATTACCACTATTCTCGGTTTTCCATACGCCACCCGAAGCCGAACCAAGATAAATAATGTTAGGATTGTCCCACACAACATCAACACTTGTTATTCGCCCACTCATGCCAGCCGGGCCAATATTGCGTGGCTTTAAATTTTTAAACTGATCAAGAGAAACTTTTTGGGCATCAGCCTGGTTAAAAATAGAGAACAACAAAAGGCTTAGCAGAATAGCAGGGATTTTTTTCATTGTCGGTAATTGAACAATGAAGGTGCAAAAAAAACACTAAGAAGGCAAATGAAATATATGAATGGCTTTTACCGCCGCTATTTCATGGAATCACTTTTTTTATCAAAATCCTGTTTAGCATTTTTTGCTTTCTCGAAATCAAGAATAACAGAGTTAATACAATACCGCAGACCCGTTGGTGGAGGACCATCTTCAAAAACATGGCCCAGGTGGGCTTTGCACCTGCCACACATAACTTCGGTACGTTTCATGCCATAGCTGTTATCGGGGGCATAAATAATACTTCCCTTGCTAATGGGTTCAAAAAAACTGGGCCACCCACAGCTACTTTCAAATTTACCGTTGCTGTTAAACAAGGGGTTGCCACAAGCGGCGCAATAATAAGTTCCGCCTTCTTTATGATCCCAGTATTTCCCGGTAAAAGCCCTTTCGGTTCCTTTCTCACGGGCAATATTATAAACATCTGCAGGCAGTATTTTTTTCCATTCATTATTATCAATATTTACTTTTCCAGAATCAGTGTTGGAATAAACGGGGTTCTCCTTTTTACTGCTGTCCATATAGGTTGTTTTATTTTGTTTTACAGAAGAATCGGCACAGCCGGCTAATATTACTGCAAAAAGTACTGTACTGTATAATAGTGTCTTCATATATAATTCAACAAATTTCGTTACAAATAGTTTTAATAGGTACGCAAAGCTGTGATTTTAAGATTTTGAACAGATTAATATGACTGTTAATGAATATTTAAAGTTCGATTGTTATATTTGCTATCTTCATACGGATAGCAAGTAAATATGTTTAACCTGATATTATTTGGCCCTCCTGGTAGTGGCAAAGGAACGCAAAGCGAAAAATTGATAGCAAAGTACGGCTTAAAACACCTGAGTACAGGCGATTTATTACGAAATGAGATAAGCCGGCAAACTGCATTAGGAAAAGAAGCGCAGAATTTTATGGACAAGGGTCAGCTGGTACCTGATGAAGTAGTGATTGGAATGATAAGCTCTGCATTAGACAACAATCCGGATGCTAAAGGATTTTTATTTGATGGATTTCCAAGAACCGCAGCCCAGGCAAAAGCGCTTGACAAATTACTGAAGTTAAAAAATGCACCTATTGCTGTTATGCTGGCTTTGGATGTAAGTGAAGAGGAATTGATAAAAAGGTTATTAAAACGTGGACAAACGAGTGGCAGGAGCGATGATAACAATGAAAATGTGATAAAAGCAAGAATACTGGAATACCACAACAAGACAGCTGTAGTTGCAGATTATTATAAAAAATTTGAGAAAGTAGTGATGGTAAAAGGCGAAGGAACAGTAGATGAGATATTTACCCGGCTGTGTACTGAAATTGATAAGAGAGGATAATTATTTAACCAGAGATATAAGAATGAAGCATCTGCCAACCAGCAGATGCTTTTTTGTTTTACATTGTGAGGCTAAATTAAAACTATGGATCAGGCTAAATTAAATTTCCTCACCAAAGAATATGTTCCTTTACTTAAAAACTTATCGCCAACCGCAATGGGCAAATGGGGCAAGATGAACGGCCAGCAGATGGTGGAACACGTGGCCGCATTTTTCTATGTATCATCTGAAAAGATAAAATTTGACCTGGTTACCCCGCCGGAACACCTGCCAAAGTATAAAGAGTTTCTTTTGAGTGATAAGGAATTCAGGGAAAACACAAAAGCGCCGGGCAATGTAATTGGAGAAGAAGCCATGCCCTTAAGATATACCAGCATGGAAGAAGCTGTAGAGAACCTGGCAAGGTCAATTACTGCTTTTGATGTTTACTTTAAAGATGACAGCAATAAAAAAACAATGCACCCGGTGTTTGGAGAACTGAATTTTGAAGAATGGGTTTTATTACATTATAAACATGTAACACATCACCTTCGTCAGTTTGAATTGATATAAAATAATTTTAAATAAGAGGCGTAAGGCCTCTTTTGTTTTAATCTAACTTAGCAGTTAAAATAAATGGGAGAATGAAACTTGAAAATTATATCACTGGCAAATGGATGACAGGTGATGGAGAAGGGCAACAACTTTATAATGCCGTAACCGGCGAACCCATAGCAACAGCAACAACCAGTGGGCTTGATTTTAAACAAATACTTGAATATGGCAGATCGGTTGGTAACCCGGCTTTACGCAAAATGACATTTCATGCAAGGGGCAATATGCTGAAAGCATTGGCGATGCATTTACGTAATCATTTAGATAAATTTTACCAGATCAGTTATCAAACCGGTGCAACAAAAGCCGACAGCTGGGTGGATATAGAAGGCGGGATTGGTAATTTATTTGCCAATGCATCATTGCGGAGAAAATTTCCCGATGAGGTTTTTTGCATTGATGGAGAAAGCCACAACTTCAGTAAGAATAATACGTTTATGGGTACACATATTCTTGTACCTAAAGAAGGAGTTGCGGTACATATCAATGCATTTAATTTTCCGGTATGGGGAATGCTGGAAAAAAT
>JBDTUK010000009.1:0-12057 GCA_040007795.1 Ferruginibacter sp. | reverse complement strand
CACCAAACAAACCGATCTTACCACCTTTTGCATATGGCTCAATCAGGTCAATTACTTTGATACCGGTATATAATATCTCATTAGCAGTACTTAGATTTTCAAATAATGGCGGCTTGGCATGAATGGGGCGGCCACCTTCTTTACTAACCTGTGGCAAACCATCAATAGCATCGCCGGTTACATTAAATAAACGGCCTTTAATAGCATCACCAACTGGCATTGCAATAGGTTTTCCGGTATCAATTACCACGGTACCTCTTACCAAACCTTCTGTTCCATCCATCGCAATAGTACGAACACTGTCTTCACCTAAATGTTGCTGAACCTCAAGTACAAGTGTATCGCCGTTTTCACGTTTTAATTCTAATGCATTTAAAATTTCCGGAAGTTTGCTGTCGCTGTCAAACTGAACGTCCACCACAGCGCCGATGATTGATTTAATTTTACCCGTATTGGCCATAAATGATATTTTATTATAATGAAGTCTGAATTTGAGCGGCAAAGGTAAGGGATGGAGTTTGAAATTTGAAATTTCGGGTTAGCCATTTTATAGGATAATTTTGAGCTGAAAAAGTAAGCCCTGAAAAGGCTGGAATACAGGTCAAACACAATATATCGGGTATTCTACGTTAAGGAAATGCCTGTTTCATTTTAAGGCTTATTATATATGTTGGCGAAGTTTAAAAAAATTTTAAGGGTCTCTTCTATCATTGCTAATATTATTGCTGCAGCATTTTATCTGCTGGCCTGCCTGGTTCCGTTTATAAATGCAGGAAGATCCTGGTTTATTGCAATGATGGGATTACTATTTCCCCTATTATTTTTTATACTACTTGGGTTCTTAATTTACTGGGTGATCCGCAAATCGAAATGGGCATTTGTTTGTATTGTAGCCTTACTATTTGGATGGAAACAGGTTTCTGTTATGTTCGCTTTTCATCTTCCCAAAAATTTCGATGCGGCCAAAACATCTGAAACCATCAGGGTACTTACCTGGAATTTATCTAGTTGGGGAGAAACAAACAGATCGGATAAAAGCAAAACAAATAACCAAAAAGAAATGATTGACCTCATTAAAAAAACAAATGCAGATGTATTATGTTTTGAGGAATACATCTACTTCAAAGACAAAAAATATGAGGATTCTATTATTCCTGCTTTAAGAGAAAGTGGTTATCAATACAGCTATTTTGTAAGAACTAAATTTATTGAACGGGTCTACAAATCAACACAATTAATTACCACTATTATAATTTCCAAATACCCTGTTACTGATACTTCACATTTTTTTTATACTGATGAACAACTGGTTGAACCGCTTATACAGGCTGATATAAAGATCAATGATAAAACAATAAGGATTTTTACTACACACCTTGAATCGGTTAGGTTTGAGAGTACCGATTTTCAGGCACTGCGGAATTTAAAAGAACCTGTTAACGCAAGCCTGGGCCCATCAAAACTCATTGCCTATAAACTAAGGAATGCTTACCAGTCGAGGGCAGCACAGGCGGAAGTGCTGAGCAAAAAAATTAATGAAAGCCCTCATCCTGTAATTGTTTGCGGCGATTTTAATGATGTGCCTAATTCATATACTTACTTCACCGTCAAAGGAAATTTGCAGGACGCTTTTTTAAAAAAAGGTTCGGGAATGGGCAGAACGCTCCGCATGATCTCTCCTACATTGCGGATCGATTATATACTTGCAGATAAAAGATTTGATGTAACACAATGCAGTGTTATAAATGTTCCGTATTCGGATCATAACCCGGTTGTTACCGATCTTAGTTTCCCCAAAAATTAATGCATGGCTTTATAAAGCCATGCAGCAATCAATCCTCCGGCAACAGGTCCTATTACCGGTATCCAGCTGTAACTCCAATCACTGTCTCTTTTGTTTTTTATTGGTAGAATAAAATGCATTATGCGAGGGCCAAGATCTCTTGCCGGATTAATAGCGTAGCCTGTTGGTCCGCCAAGAGATAACCCGATACCTAAAATCAATAATGCCACCGGCAATGCATCCAATGATCCTAACTTAACATCAGCACCTGTAATATAGAAAATGCCAAATACCAGCGCAAACGTTCCGATGATCTCTGTGGCTAAATTAAATCCTGTGTTCCTGATCGCAGGACTGTTACAAAATACAGCCAGCTTGGCATCAGCATCTGTTGTTTCATCAAAATGTTTTTTGTAAGCGATCCAAACCAACAATGCTCCTATCATCGCTCCTGCAAATTGACTGGCTATATAAAGCGGAACGTTTGCCCAGTCAAATTTTCCGGCAGCAGCAAGTGCAATTGTTACCGCAGGATTTAAATGTGCACCACTCTGTGCTGCCGATATATATACACCAACAAATACAGCAATAGCCCATCCAAAAGTGATAACGATCCAACCTCCATTGTTGCCCTTTGTTTTATTTAATACCACATTAGCTACCACGCCATCGCCGAATAAAATTAAAAAGGCAGTGCCGATCATTTCAAAAATAAAATTATTCATATAGTTGGTTGTTTAAATGAAGATTGACCTGGTTGATTACACTAATTCTAAATCTGCGTTAGTCAATTCGTAATAATTAGTGTACTAAAAAATTATTTATCATCTGCCCAGGCAATAGCTGATTTTACAGCACGCTGCCATCCTTTTTTAAGAGATTCCCTTTCTTCTTCCTTCATCGCTGCATTAAATGTTACATCCAATTGCCATTGGCCCTGTATCTGATCAACACTCTTCCAAAATCCAACTGCAAGCCCAGCCAGATAGGCTGCACCCAATGCTGTGGTTTCTGTTATTTTAGGACGCACAACTTTCGTATTTAAAATATCAGCCTGGAACTGCATTAGTAAATTATTTGCTGTTGCTCCTCCATCTACTTTTAATTCTTTTATCGAAATTCCGGAGTCAGCTTCCATAGCTTTTAATACATCCATAGTTTGGTAGGCAATACTTTCCAAAGATGCCCTCGCAATATTTGCAGCAGATGTACCTCTTGTTATACCCACCATTGTGCCTTTTGCATATTGATTCCAATGCGGTGCCCCCAAACCGGCAAAAGCAGGAACAACATAAACACCATCGGCAGAAGTTACAGAAGCAGCAAGCGCTTCCACTTCTTTTGAATTTTTTATAACCCCCAATCCATCTCTTAACCATTGCACTACTGCACCAGCAATAAACACACTTCCTTCTAATGCATATTGTGTAACACCGTTTACTTTCCATGCAACCGTTGTAAGCAAATTATTATTGGATACAACCGGTTGCTCTCCTGTATTCATCAGCATAAAACAGCCGGTACCATAAGTATTTTTAACCATGCCCGGTTGTGTACACATTTGTCCGAACAAGGCAGCCTGCTGATCACCAGCAATGCCCGCAATAGGAATATTATGAGCTGTTAAAATATTTTGTGTGTTGCCATACACTTCACTACTGCTGCGAATTTGTGGCAGCATATTTCCGGGTATATCAAATATTTTTTCCAGCTCGCCATCCCATTGCAGTGTATGAATATTACACAACATGGTACGTGAAGCATTGGAGACATCCGTTACGTGAATCTGTCCTTTGGTTAAATTCCAAACCAGCCAACTGTCAATGGTACCAAAACATAATTCTCCATTTGTAGCTTTTTCTCTTGCCCCTTTTACATTATCCAGTATCCATTTTATTTTACTGGCAGAAAAATAGGCATCTACAATTAACCCTGTCTTTTCACGAATGATCTTATCGAGTCCTTTTGATTTCAGTTCATCACAAAATGCTGCGGTTCTCCTGTCCTGCCACACAATTGCATTGTAAATAGGTTTCCCTGTTGCTCTTTCCCAAACCACGGTTGTTTCTCTTTGATTGGTAATTCCAATGGCTGCAATATTTTCGGGAGATAAACCAGCCTTTGTAATAGCTTCTGCGGCCACACCTAATTGTGTGCTCCATATTTCATTAGCATCATGCTCCACCCATCCGGGCTGAGGAAAGATCTGTGTAAATTCTTTTTGGGCTACAGAAATGATTGAACCCTCCTTATCAAATATGATTGCCCGGCTGCTTGTTGTACCCTGGTCAAGCGAAAGAATGTATTGCTCCATGCATAATTTATTTGCTTCAAGTTAATTGAAATTAAATTAATTAAAAGCAAGGCTAATAAAAAAGCTGCAGGTTTTCACCTGCAGCTTAACTAAGCACTATATATTATGAACTGAAATCTATCCTTTCCTGCCCTTTCCTCTTCCTCTTCCTCTTCCGTTGCCTCTTGGCCTGTTTCCCCCAACACGTTTTGCACGAACAACCCTGTAATTTCCACGGGCAACTGTGGTTCTTGTTCTTACTATAACTGATGTAGCTCTGAAAGGTGTATAGACCCTATGTGCTACAATTACCCTGTGTGTGCGTACAACAGCAAAATGGCGGTGATAGTGATAACATAAAGGATGAAATGTGTGCCACGCTAGCGGACGCCATGGCCTCCACCAACCCGGGTAATGACGCCATCTCCATGGAGATACCCAGGGAACATAAACCGGGCGGTAAACAAAACGTACACTTGGCCAGAAGAATACATTAACCACAATGCGGTAAGGCTCATCCATACTAAATGCACTGGGGCCATTTGCCGAACCGCTTGCATCATCTGCTTCATCTCCTTCATCAGAAGCCTCTACAATAACCTGCTCACCAAAAATATCTTCATCACCAACAATTTGCAGAACCGCCGTAGTATCGCCTGTTTTTTCCAGTTCTATTACCGCTATGTCCTGGTTCTCTGTTTCAGAAATAGCTACTTGTAAAATAAAAGCATGAACTTTGTTCTCTGCTTTGTCAATTACTTTTATGTAATCAATCTCCCCATCTCCATTAAGGTCAAGGTTATTTACATTCTTGTCCTGTGAGTTGATCAGTTTTTCAAATTCTTCGGGAGAAGAGGCCTGTTTAAACATTTCCAGGGCCCCCTGCAAACTGAAGTTGTCACCAGGCATCCCGGTTGAATCCTGTTGTTGGGCATTAGCATTGACAGATGCAGTTAGAAAACATACAATGCTGAGAAGCAGCCGTTTTAAATTTTTCATAATAATAATTTTTGTTTGGGTTTGACTTTAGCAATTGCTTAAAGTTTACTTTACTGAATTTTTATTTTCAGCTATTAGTAAAAACAAAAATATTAATGTGGTTTTAATCTGTTATCAGCCTAAGGGGCTATTCATTTGGCCTTATTAGCTTTCTGGGTGGCCAGGGAGATATTAAATACCGTTAGCTTAAATACAACTATTTATGCCGGGTCTTTTACAATTATATTTCGTAAAATTTTATAAATGGCAGATAAAATAAATATTCCACCGAGAACGGCAACAATTGATGGACCCGCAGGAAAATCTTTGTGAAAAGAAAGGTTTAACCCAAAGAAGCCTGCAAGGATGCTGATGATAATAGCCAATACAATTACCATAGCTTTATTCTTAGAGAGCATGATCGCCGAAACCGCAGGGATTATTAGATAAGAGAAAACCGGTATCACCCCATTGATCTTTACCGCAAAAACTATAACAAGGCCAATAGAAATATAAAATAAAAAATTCCAGACATTGAAAATACCTATCAGGTGATTTTGGCCATTCGCAAAGGATTCTGTCAGGTTGAAAAATCTACGGGCAAATACCAAATGCACTAATGCAATGGCACCAAATACTATGCCTACCGTGGAAATCTGTTGCCAGCTGATGGATAAGATATTTCCAAATAAAACTTCCTGTATATCAGAATCACCGTGTGGTGTTTTAGATATCAGCAGTACTGTTAATGCCGATGCAAAAGCATATAAAATACCGATAACAGCTTCCTGTTTCAGCCGCTTATCCCGGATATTAATAAAGGACATTAGTAAAGCACCTACCAATGTAAAGATCAGCGGTATGGAAGTTAACCCCGTGCCAATGAATGCTGCAAAAGCTACGCCGAGTGACGATATCTGTCCCAATGCCAGGTCAACAAAAACAATTCCACGTCCAACTACATGAACACCCAAATAAGACAACAATACACCGGTGATAACCGCTGCTGCAAAAGCCTGTACCATGAATGGCAATTGGAACATATCAAACATAAGCGGAGAATTTTAGTTCTTTAAGTTAACATAAAATATTTAAACCAGTTATTTTAAAACAGTAAGCAGTTGGTTAATATCATAATCAAACAGATCGAAATAATTTTTTATAGGATCAAATGCATTTACTGATGTTGCCAAAGTTAATTCTTTAACCCCGGTTTGTTTTGCCACAACATCAGATGAAGATGTAGTAAAGTAGGGCGATGAAATAATTACTTTAATATGATTGGCAGCAACTTCTTTAATTACTTTCACCAGTTGAGATGGAGACGGAGGAATGCCCGGCTTGGGTTCCATAAAATCAACGATCTCTAATCCAAACCTTCTTTCAAAGTAACACCACTCATTGTGATAAGCAATAATTTTTGATCCTTTATAAGGCGCCATCTTTGCCTGCCACTCTACCATCTTATCATTTATCCTGGAAAAAAATGCCTGGATGTTAGATTCGTAATATGCTTTATTAGAAGGATCAATACGCTCCAGGCCGTCGGCTATATTCCTGGCAATAACTTTTCCATTCAATGGATCAAGCCAATAATGAGGATTACCATAAATATGTATATCGCCTTCACCCCTGTTCAAAGAAGTTGGAACCTGCAGTAAACCCACTCCATCCGAAGCATCTACATAACCCGCCGAACCCTTTTGTATTTTTGGATTTCTTGAACTGCTCAGCAAAGAGGGAGACCATCCTGTTTCCAGGTCGAGGCCCACAGTAACAAATAAGTTAGCGCTGGACAGGCTAATGATATAACTTGGTTTAGGATCTACAAAGTGTGGGTTCTGGTAACCTGTTGCAATGGAGGTTACAGAAACTTTGTTACCGCCAACGAGTTCTGTTATGCTTTTAAGATCAGTGGTGGTAGTAACCACTTTTATAATGCCAGCCCTGGCAATATTTAAACTTAAAGCCAGCAAAGCAAAGCAAACAATTAATTTATTTTTCATACTGTTTTATACTTTTTAATGAAATGAATTTTATTAAATAATTAATATTGATGTGCCCCATGTGCGCCTATTACAAATATCCAGCGCAACCAGGCCTGGTAAAATCTTGATTGATTATTATAGTCTGTTGTTTTTGCTTCCAGTTCAATTTTTGAGAACTCTGTTGCATCCCAACCAGCAGTGATTGAATAAGCCTGTTCAATGATGCTTTTGTCGTAAGGCTTTTGTGCATAATCGTAACGCCCCGTTAAAAACCAACGCTTGGCGATCTGGTAATCAATAAAAGAATAAAGACCAAATGATCTTTTTGATATCGTGCTTGTGTAAGCAGCACTGCTATAAAAAATCTCACTTTGCCAGGTAAGCGATTTATAAGTGTTCAATTGTACAGGTTTCCATTTATAAGTAAAGTCTCCTGCCGCAATATTGGTAACCAGTGAAGAATCGTTTGGCCCTGAAATGCCTGTAAGTCCTAATTCAAAAGTGGCATTATCATTAATAGTAAAAAAGTTTTTGAGGTGTGCCAGGTAAACAAAACGGTTGCCATCGCTTTTCATAAAACTCGGTGATTCTGACCTGCCCGATGTAGCCTGCACAATAAACTCCTGGTAAAATTTTTTGTTGGGTAACAACCAGCTTAGTGAAAAGCCTTCATCATTAAGGCCATCACCAAAATAATTTACATAGGCATTGGGCAAATCTATGAATGGAAGAGCGTGTGCATGTGTTGGATTAATGCGGCCAACGGCTTCCTTAAATTTTCCTGCTTTTAATTGCAGCCGGTATGGCAATGATAAGGTAGTAAGATAACCTTCTTCCACCTCCACCCCATATTTACCTGTCTCCGCATCCCTGCCAAAAGACACAAAAAAATCGGCACGGAGATACGGATCAACTACAGCCTGGAAGGAAACTTCTGTTTCATTAAGATAAGCGTCAATATTTTTTTTCCCCTTACTAATGTAGGAGGTTTGGAAATCGCCGACAACACCAATGTCAGGATTAGCCGAAATACCTGAACGGGTTTTAACAGGAGCAGGCTGACTGCTATTCATCTGTGCTTCGATCTGCTTTAACAGGGCAGAATCTGCTGCAGTACTGTCTGTTACTACCTGTGCCTTTGTTTGTACATTAATTATAATGGTGAATACCATCAGTATTATAGATCTGAAATAGGGGCTATTTCTCTTTAAGTACAATTGCAATGGCTATTGTTTATAATTAAATAAATTTTGTAACAACGTTGCAAATATATAATTAATATTCAAAACCACTAATTATTATTGTGAATGACATGTTAATCAGCTTGGGGGATTAGGCGGCCTTTCTTCTTTTTCGCCATAACAGAAAGCCGGTAATACTTAATAAACCGCTTACCAGGCCGAAGAGAAAGTAAATTATTTCAACTCCTGTTCCACCAAATTTGCCCATGTGCAACTGGGAGTTAATAATATCATACCTGTCGTTGGCATCTATCTCATTTATAAACCTTGTTTTTGAAATGCTCCCGGAACTATCTAAAAAAATTACGTCAGCAAATTTTTTAGAATGAATAAAAGAATTGGATGCCCGGCTGCCATAAACAGCCGTTTTACCTTTTCTGCTTTGGGCAAAATAAATAACACTGCCGGTAAAATCAGGATATTGCTTTTGCAATGCAGCATATGCAGAATCGAATTTAAAAGATAGTGCCTGCGATGGTTTTAATACTGGTGTATAATTATCTGATGAGTAAAATTCTTTTTTAAAAACATAACGTTGCATCCAAAACCCGGTAACACCGATCATCAGATTAAATACAAGTGCATATACTCCTATTAACTGGTGAAGATTGTTTCTTTTAAATACAGCTTTCTTAAATAATAAAACTGCTAAAACATTTTTACGAAACAATATCAACCCGGTAACGATACTTAATAAGAATACCAATGCAAAAAAGCCCAGCAGCCACTCGCCTATTTTACCCAAATGAAAAGAATTATGAAATTTCGCCAGCCAGCTCATAAAATTATTCCGGGCATCGTCACTCCCTCCCCTGGTTTTTAAAACAGACCCCGTTTGTGGATGCAAAAACATTTCCATCGCTTTGGTTCCGTTTTTCCACGAAGAATCATAAATGAAGAATAAAAATGGTCGGCTAATATCTTCGGGCAAAACACAATTGCTTATTTGTGCATGAGGGTATTGCTTTTGAATACTATTGTAGCAACTATCAACCGTCAATATCTTATTTTGATAAGCAGTAACAGTTGGTAATTGAACTGCATCCAGTTCCTGGTGAAAAACCAATGCAGCTCCCGATAAAGACATCAGTAAAATAAAAAGCCCTGAAACCAGGCCTGCAACAGAATGTATGTAGAATATAAAACCTTTCTTCATTAACCTGAATTTAACCCGATGTTCAATTATCTTGCAATATTAATAATTAACAACAGCAAATGAACAGTATCCGCAGGCAATTTATGTTTCTATTATTTATTAGCATACAGGTGAATGCATTTTCGCAAAATGCAGATATTGATCTGTTGAAATCAATCAATAAAAATGAAACCGATTTCAAGAATAAATATCTTGAACTGAATGCATCTTCAGTAACTGCCTTAAGTGTTGGTATCCCTGTTGGCCTGGCCATAACAGGTTTTATTACGCATGATAACAAAATAAAACAGGATGCTTTGTATATGGGAACAGCTTTTTTGTTGTCAAGTATTATAACACAGTCCACAAAACATATTGTAAACAGGCAACGCCCTTTTGAAAAATATTCTTTCATTATAAAAAGAGATGATGAGAGCGGTGGCATGTCATTTCCTTCGGGGCATACATCAGCCGCTTTTTGTACAGCAACTTCCCTGGCGTTACGATATCATAAGTGGTATATAATTGCTCCTGCGTATGTATTTGCAACAAGCGTGGCATGGGCCAGGATGTACCAGGGGGTACATTATCCAAGTGATGTTTTAGTCGGCGCTCTTGTTGGAGCCACCTCCGCCTGGTTGGGTTATAAAGCACAAAAATGGATCGCAGGTAAAAAAGAACGAAAAAAGAAAGTTACTTTGTAATATGATAGATATAGATATCAACACCCCGGCGTTATTGTTTCCAGCCATCACTTTATTAATGCTGGCCTATACTAATCGTTTCTTATCGCTTGCTTCGCTGGTACGCAAACTGCATGATGAATATAACCGTGGCGAAAAAGAAAGAAATCTTTTAAGCCAGATAAAAAATATCCGCACCCGTCTAAATCTCATCCGCTATATGCAGGGCCTGGGCGTACTGAGTTTTTTATGTTGTGTAATGTGTATGTATGCCATTTATCGTAGCTGGATTCTTTTGGCTCATTGGATATTTGCAGGTAGTCTTATCTTTTTGCTATTATCCATAATTTTATCTCTTTTAGAAATTAATAAAAGCACCAAAGCAATAGAACTGGTGCTAAGTGATATTGAAGAGTTAGATAAGGAAAATATTTTTACCGATATTTTTAAAAAGAGTGAAGATTAAATAAAGCCGGTTCATTAATTTAACTCTACGGGCTTTGTCGTTTCATAATTCTCATCATACTTTACAAAAAAACGGATGTAGATAACACGGCTCAACCGCATTAACCAGGGTTGTATCACAACCAATAAAACGGTATTCAATCCCAGCCACCAAAAAATTCGGTTATCTTCAGTTGATATGCCAATGAGTACCAGCCAGGCTACAAAAGTTGTTGCTGAAACAGCCACGGCCAAAGCATAACTCACATAACCGGTACCATACCAAAAGCCCTGTTCCAGGTCGTACTTTTGATGGCAGACCGGGCAGGTATCGTACATATTAAAAATACGGGAAAGCTTTAGGCTTTTAAACGGGTTTAGGTCTTTAAACATAGGCCCACACCTGCACCTGGGGCATTTCATGGTTATCATACTCCAGTAATAATTCGGCTTTGGTTTCTTTGACATGGATGCAAAGTTACTAAAACAAAAAGTGAATGCTTTTAATAAAACAGACCTGTTGTGGTCCGGACCCTTTTTTTGTTATTTCGAGGTACAGCCTGTCCCGATTATTTCGGGAAGGAACTCCATTCACATTACCAGAGATGCTTCATACCCTGCCTACCGGCAGGCAGGCTCAGCATGACAAAAGCGAGTGAATACGGCAACAATTTCTGAATGCACGAACTGATGGCTTTATTTATACTTCAATTTAAAAAACATCATTACCAAACTCATGGTCAATACCATGCTGTTGGTATAAATGATGGCCACATCTTTTATCAATAACCCATAAGCAAGCCAGGATAAAGTACCCGCTATTAATAAAAGCATCATGATTAATGAAAGGTCTTTTGCCGATTTGGTTTTCCATATCCTGATGACCTGTGGTAAAAAAGTAATGGAGGTGATGGTGCCTGCCAGTAATCCTAAAATTTGTGCTAACTGCATATTGCTTAATTTAAAACCGGTGCAGCTGCTGCCATTTTTTTTCTTTCACCGATCTGCTGGCGCCACATGGCAAAGTACAATCCTTTTTCGTTCAATAAACTTTCGTGTGAACCGGTCTCTACTACATCACCTTTTTCCAACACATAAATTCTGTCGGCATGCATGATGGTACTTAAGCGGTGTGCAATTAAAATAGTGATCTGTCCTTTTTGTGAGGAGATATCCCTGATGGTATTAGTGATCTCTTCTTCTGTTAAAGAATCCAGTGCCGAAGTAGCTTCATCAAAAATTAATAAATGCGGATTACGCAATAAGGCACGGGCAATAGAGATACGTTGTTTTTCACCGCCTGATAATTTTAAGCCTCCTTCGCCAATCATGGTGTCCAATCCCTTTTCTGCCCTTGCCAGCAAACCAGTACAACTGGCTTTTACCAATACTTCATTCAACTCTACTTCTGTTGCCGACGGATTTACAAACATCAGGTTTTCCCTGATGGAGCCGCTGAATAAATTGGTATCCTGTGTTACAAAACCTATTTGCTTACGCAGGTCATCAAAG
>JBDTUK010000008.1:0-13323 GCA_040007795.1 Ferruginibacter sp. | reverse complement strand
CAAACTCCGCAATACTTTGGATAAAAAGTCAAAGGCTTTTATGAAAGTGGTTAAGATAGGACGTACGCATTTTATGGATGCCACACCATTAACAGTTGGACAGGAATTCAGTGGCTATGTTTCACAATTAGATCATGGATTGAAAGCCATCAAAAATACATTGGCTCATTTAAGTGAACTGGCATTGGGTGGTACCGCAGTAGGAACAGGCATTAACACACCACCAAACTATGATGTGAATGTGGCAAAGCATATTGCCAAACTTACCGGCCTTCCTTTTAAGACGGCTGAAAATAAATTTGAAGCGCTGGCTGCACATGATGCTATTGTGGAATCGCATGCTGCATTAAAAACAGTTGCAGTTAGTTTGATGAAGATCGCCAATGATATCCGAATGTTATCATCGGGCCCAAGAAGTGGCATTGGTGAAATATTTATTCCTGACAATGAACCGGGCTCTTCTATCATGCCGGGCAAGGTAAATCCTACTCAATGTGAAGCACTTACCATGATCGCTGCACAGGTAATGGGTAATGACGTTACTATTGGCATTGGCGGCAGCAACGGCCATTTTGAACTGAATGTTTTTAAACCGGTGATGATCTATAATTTTTTACATAGTGCAAGATTGATAGGAGATGGATGTGTTTCTTTTAATGATAAATGTGCCGTAGGCCTTGCACCAATCAAAGAGAATATCAAGAAACACCTGGATAATTCGCTGATGCTGGTTACTGCTTTAAATACAAAAATTGGTTATTACAAATCTGCTGAAATAGCGCAGAAAGCACATAAGGAAAACACCACATTAAAACAGATGGCTGTTAAACTGGGCTACGTTACCGAAAAAGAATTTGATGAATGGGTGATACCGGAAAATATGGTTGGAAAGTTAGATTAAAGTATATCGAGTTGATAAAGTAAACAAGGCTTAGGGTAAATAACCTTATATACTTTTTACTTTATCTACACTGTGACTGCCTAATCTCTTATTTGCACTTATAAGAAAAACTCAATTTTCCTACAGCAGCAGGGATACTTTCGAGATCATCACCGGCCATTTGAACACTCAACACATAATTATCACGGCTCATGATATAATTGCTGAATTTTGACACAGTAGAATCTCTCAAAACACCTCCGGGATCATAATTCCTTACCGTAATATCTTTGGGTGCATTGCCCGGCTTTGTTCCAAAATTATAAAACTGGCTGAAGTAAGGATAGCCTTTTTCATCCGGGAAAATATATAAGAACCTGTTTGGTAAAATATTGCTGTAGTAATTAATATCGGCATCAATTTCCAGATCGCCACTTATAAGATCTGTACCTGCCATATGCGTAAGCTTTCCGGCTACATAAGTATAATTAACTATAAAAAGTGGTACCCCCGGATTACTGGTATATGCAAGAAATTTTGAAGTAAGATACCCGGCTCCATTATAAAAGTAAGTCACTTCAAGCTGGGGCGAAAAAGGGTCTGTGGGATCTACCAGGCGATGTAGCTGTTTTATACGCTTATTTGTAATATCAACAAGAAAATATTCGTCGGCATTAATAAATACGGTATCACTTACATAAGCAGGGGTTGCAATAAAATCGATGGTAAATGACAAACTATCGAATTTAGTGATGCCTGTCACTATATCAAGATTATTGATATTGGCAGCTATTGAACCAATGCCGAGGCCGGTAGCTGTATCGGTGTAAGCAATTTTACTGATACGGCAATCTGTTCCAACAATCAGCCCATTCCCATTATTCCCGCTGTTTTCCACGCTGTATTCTTTTTCGCAGGAAAATAGAATTAAGACAAATGCTGCAAAAAAAAGAGGAAGTAATTTTTTCATTTAGTGTTTGTTATAGCTTTCCCGGGGGAAGTGTTTAAAAAGTCCGGATTTCAAAAATAACCGGATTTATGCAACCAACAGGTATTTTTTGATAAAAGATTATTAAAACTCTTGATCTGCTGCTTTAAAGTTACAATAATAGCTGCAAATATTTTGCCAATAGGGTCAACTAACGCTAACTTATATTGATTATTTTGACTACGCAGGTTTTATGAAACCTGCGACTCATCGTTTACCAGTGCATTCGTCTCCACGGTAGAATGTATCTCACCTGCATTACGGTGTTTAAAAAACCGCTTTTGAAATACCAGGATGCTGATAACACCCGTAGTTATTGAGGCATCAGCTATATTAAAGATTGGACGGAAAAATTCAAAATCATCTCCTCCCCAAAGAGGAACCCAAGATGGAAAATGTCCTTTTATAACCGGGAAATACAGCATATCTACTACATTGCCATGTAAAAAAGAAGCATAGCCTTTTGAAGAAAATACAGCCAGGCCATTATACCCGATATATTCTTTTATAGCAGGGTCAACCGTCATCCCCTTATCGAATATCAGCCCGTAAAAAGATGAATCTATCAGGTTACCCAGGGCACCTGCATATACCAGAGAAGCACAAATAATAAACCCCTTATGATACTTTTCCTTAATTATCTTACCCAGGTACCAGGTGCCAAAAATCACAGCTGCCATCCTGAAAACAGTGAGTACCATCTTACCCCAGTTACCACCAAATTTCCAACCATAAGCCATACCGGGATTTTCTACAAAATAAAGTTGAAAACCACTGCCTATAATTTGGTGTGATTCATTAAGGTGGTAATGCGTTTTTATCCAAAGCTTGAGGGCCTGGTCGGCTATTACAATTAATAAGATGATAAATGTTACGTGTCTTGCTTTCATAATGTGAGCCGCAAAGATAAGAGTTTGGGGTTTTGTGTTTTAACTTTTGACTTTATTATAACTATTCCTCATAATAAACCCGTTTTACCCTTTGCGAAATACCAGTCAATATTTCATAGGGAATGCTTTGAGCCAATATTGCCAATTCAATTACCGGCAAGCCTTCGCCAAAAACAATTACCTCATCGCCTTCATTGGCATCAACTCCCGTTATGTCCAGCATCGTCATATCCATACATACATTGCCGATCACGTGAGCCGGTTTTCCGTTCACCAGCATTTTGCCTGTTCCATTACTCAGTAAACGTGGATAGCCATCAGCATACCCAATACGTACTGTTGCAATCACTGAATTTTTTGTAGCCATTCCCTTGCGGCTGTAACCAACGCTCTCACCTTTCTTTATTTTTTTTATTTGAGAGATGGTTGTTTTTAAAGTAGTCACATTTTTCAATTGTTGCTGTATGGCAGGGTCTGCATCAACACCATATAAACCAATTCCCAGCCGAACCATATCTAATTGCAGGTTTTTATGCCTGTGTATGGCCGATGTATTGGCAATATGCCGAAGAAAAGTATAACCCGTTATACTTTGAATTTTTTCGCAACCTTCCAAAAAGGCAGTAGCCTGCATTTCTGTAAATGAATCATGCTTAGAAGAATCGCTGGCAGCTAAATGAGAAAACACAGATTGTATTTTAAAAACTGCTGTTGATTGTAACCTGCTGCATAATTCTTCTATATCTTTTTGTTCAAAACCCAGTCGCCGCATACCGGTATCTAATTTAATATGTACCGGGTAATTACTAATGCCTGATTGTTTCAAATAGTTTTCGAAATTGGTAAGCAAATCAAATGAAAATAATTCAGGCTCCAGGTTATACTGAACCAATACATCAAAAGTTATTTCTTCGGCATTCATTACCATGATGGGCAGGGTGATGCCTGCTTTACGCAGCTCTACGCCTTCATCTGCATAAGCAACGGCCAGGTAATCTACTTTATGAAATTGCAGCAGGTTGGCTATTTCAAAACTGCCGCTGCCATAACTAAATGCTTTTACCATTGCCATTAACTTAACGTTCGGGTTCAGCAACTGTTGATAGGTATTTAAATTATGTGTTATGGCGTTCAGGTTAATTTCCAAAACGGTTTGATGAATTTTTTGTTCCAGTAAATGGCTGATCTGTTCAAACTCAAATAGCCGGGCACCCTTTAATAAGATGGTCTCATTATGAAAATGCTGGCTGTAAAACTGTTGCTTAAATTCTGCTGACGAAGAAAAGAAAGCAGTTTCGGCAATATTCTGAAAAGCATTTTTTTGTTTAGTTATTTCAGGGCCTATTCCAATAAAGCGGTTAATATTTTTTTGTTCCAAAATGGCGGCCACGCCAGTGTAAAGTTCTCCGCTGCTTTTGCCCGATTGCAAAATATCACTTAGAATCAATGTACGTTTCGCATGTTGTTGTTGTTGTTGCAAAAAATCCAGTGCAATCGTAAGCGAATTTATATCGGCGCTGTAACTGTCATTAATAACAGAGCAGTTATTAATGCCCTGTTTCAACTCTAACCTCATTTCCACGGCACGCAATTGCAACATGCGTTCTGCAATAGTCTCAACACCTGTTCCCAGGTGCAATAAAACACAGCAACAGGTTATTGCATTTTCAACAGAGGCTTCATCAGTGAATGGAATACTGAAATTTACCGGGGTATCTTTCCATTGAGCATTAATGGTTGTTTGGGCAGTTCCTGTTTCAATAGAAATGATCTGCAGTGTTGCTGTTTCTTTTTTGCTCCACGAAAAAAGTTCAAAATCATCACCTGCCCTTACATTATTTTTAAAAGTATTCACCGCTTCATTAATATCCGGGTCATCGGCACAATAGATCAATAATTCGCTTTTAACAAACAGCTTTAGTTTTTCATTTATCTTTTGGCGGATATTTAAAAACCCTTCGCCATGTGCTTCTCCGATACCAGTAATAACTCCTATTGTTGGTGCAATGATCTTGGCCAGTCTTTGCATCTCATCGGGCTGCGAAATACCGGCTTCGAAAATACCCAGTGTATGTTCTGCCTTTATCTGCCACACACTTAAGGGCACTCCAATTTGTGAATTATAACTTTTGGGGCTGCGAACAATATTGAAATCATTTTGCAGCAACTGGTACAACCATTCTTTAACCATGGTCTTGCCATTACTGCCTGTAATACCAATCACCGGTAAATTAAACTGCTGCCGGTGAAAGGAAGTAAGCAATTGCAGGGCCTGCAACACATCAGGCACCTGTAGAAAATCAGCATCCGGAAAATCCTGGACATCTGCTTCTGTAAAAATTTCATCTACCACAAAACAACGGACAGCTTTATTATACAATTCAGGTATAAATAAACTGCCCTTTCTTCTAGGTCCATCCAATGCAAAAAATACGGAAGTAGCAGGAAATAATAATTTACGGCTATCGAGTAAGATATGCTCAACAGGAACATTTACATTTTCTGAAAATGTTTTTGCTTTGATAACAGATGCTATTTGTGATACAGTATACAATAGAAAATATTTACTTGTTTAATTACACATTAATATCCTCCGGAACACCTTTACGTTTGTGATAAATGGAATAAAAGACCGAACCCGAAATACAAAATACGATAACCAGTAAAGAAATCCAGACCGGTATATGTACCCATTCTGTGATCAGCATTTTTACACCAATAAAAAATAACACAATAGCTATACCCTGCTGCAGGTAATCAAATTTACTTGCAGCACCCCGTAATAAAAAGAAAAGGCTGCGTAAGCCCAGCACCGCAAAAATATTTGACGAATAAATGAGCAGTTTTTTGCCGGGGTCGGGAATGATAGAGAACACAGCCGGTATAGAATCAAGCGCAAAAACAATATCAATCAGTCCCAGCATGATCACTACCATTGACAAGGTAGTAAAGTAAGCCTTATTATTGTGTACAATGATAAAACGCCCATTGGGTTCAACATGGGTAATACGCATGAATTTTTTCATTAGCCGGTACGCCCAGTTTTTTTCCGGGTTAAATTCTTCATCCTGTTTACTGGTAAACATTTTAATACCGGTGTATAAAAGAAAGACACCAAAAATATACATCACCCATTCAAACCTTGCTACCAGCTCACTTCCAAGGGCAATAAAAATGATCCGGAAAACAATGGCCATTAAAATACCCAGGAGTAACACCCTTGAGTAATTTTTCTCCTGCACTTTAAAAAAAGAAAAAATGATGATGAACACAAAAATATTATCAATGGAAAGCGACCATTCTAAAAGATAGGCCGAAATATAAGACAGTGCATCTGTTTTTCCATTACCGTCTTCATTTTCGAACCAGATGAAGCCACAGAAAATAACTGACAGCAGCACCCAAAAAACGGTTTGAATCAGCGCCATTTTCAAACTGATAACCTGGTTTTTTTTACTAAGTAAGCCCAGGTCAAAAATTAATGCTGCAATTATTACCACACTAAAAACAATATATATCAATAGTGTTTTATCCATTTTAATTAACTGTATATTTTCTTTTTCTCAGGAATTGATATAACACTGCAAATAGAAATACAAGAAGTATTGGCACAACAATATTTATGAGTTGCCAGGTAGTTTTTTCATCATCTACTTTTTTCTTATCCAGCAACCGTAAAGTATAATCTTTTGCTTTTGCTTCTGAAAGATTGGAAGTGTTGATCAGGTAATCCAAACAGTTTTGTAAAAAATCTTTATTGGCAAATGTAAACTCACGCTGCGATCCATACGTATATGGATTCATTCCCATTGGTATGGGCTGATTGCCTTTAATCACAGAGTTTAAAACAATATCACCATCGGCAACAACGATCATTTTATTATCTGCAATACATTGCTGTAAAAAAACTGAACCATATTTTTGCAACGTATCATTCATAGACTGTGATAAACGATTGGAGAAAGGAGATTGAAATTTACCTTCCAGTAAAACAGCTACAGGAATATTTGCCTTCTTAAATTTTTCATTTTCAGGAGCATCAATATTTTCTTTAACACTTATCAATGCAGGTGTTGCAATCGTTCTGGAGTTTGCTGATGAACTTAATAAAATTGTTTTTTTAATACCTTCTGCTTCCACTGTATCAATTGAATTAACAAACCTGCCGCTCACAAAACCTAAATTCTTATTAATGATATGGTTTGATTTGGTTTCAAAAACGGGAAAATAATTCCAGGGCAGTAATTCAAACTGGCCGTTACCACTTACATCAAAGGGAAGAAAATCGCATTGCAGATCCATTACCAGGTCGGAATTGACTCTAACACCATATTTAAACAACAGCTCATTCAATCCCAGTTCTCTGTCATACGCAACAACTTCTCCTTTTTTACTTTTCAAACTATCCAGCTCTGCATTTAATTTATCCATGAAGAATAAAATTTTTCCTCCATGCATCACATACTGGTCAAGTTTTAGTTTGGCTTCGTCGGAAAAAGGTTCGGTGGGTTTAACAACAAATAACACACTAAATTCCTCCGGGATAACCGGCTGTATATTTGG
This sequence comes from Ferruginibacter sp., assembly GCA_040007795.1. GTDB lineage: Bacteria > Bacteroidota > Bacteroidia > Chitinophagales > Chitinophagaceae > Ferruginibacter. The sequence goes on along the minus strand of JBDTUK010000008.1, from coordinate 6,002 downwards.
ATTGATACTATAAAACTGGTACTCCTGTTGAAGTGTATTCTTTACCAGGTCCTCAACATTATATCCTGTTGGTTCACCATTACCCGTTAAATAACCAACAACGGGTTTATTTTTTTGTAAAAGCTTGTCAACAGCACTTACAAAATTAAATTCCATCATTGCCTCAGCACTATTGATCTCGGGATAAGTAATTGCTTTTGTTTTCCCCTGGTAAAGCATTACAGGCATAACCTGTTCTTTGTAATGCACAAAGGCAACCGGATAAATATTTTGCTGCTGTTGCCCCGCCTTAACCTGTGATGTAAGGTTTATCGGGTAAAAGCCCAATGCACCCAATGTATCGGCCCATTTTATATCCGTTCCTTCCACATTTTCTTCGGGGCTGATAAATTTGTATTGTAATTTTTTACCAGCAATCTCTTTAAACTCCTGCAGGATTTCTCCAGTACTGTTGGCCAGTTTTTTAAAGCCGCTGGGAAAATCACCTTTCAAAAAAACATCTACCTGCACCACGTCATCTATTTTTTTCAATACTTTTTTTGTAGCCGGTGAAAGCGTAAATCTTTTTTCATTGGTAAAATCTATCCGGGTATGATACCCTGATGCCAGCCAGTTAATAGCAACCAGGACTACAATCGTTATAAATAACCAAAGTTTACTGTTCCATATTTTTTTAACAATCATTTTCATTTTTCGCTTTGATCTCCTCAACATCCTCTCCTTAAGGAGAGGGAGGGATGAGGTCATTTTTTATGGAGATTTTTTACGGTAATTAATAAGAAAAGAAAAATAACACTTATAAAATATACCATATCCCTGCTGTCCATTACCCCACGGCTGATACTCCTGTAATGAAAATCAATACCCAGCATTTCAATATAATAATCAGCTCCATTTGCAAAAAACGGCAGCTTACTCAATGCGTTAAATCCAAAATATAAGATCAGGCATGCAAAAGCGCTGATGAGGAAAGCAACAACAGCATTATTGGTAAACCCACTGCAGCAGAGTCCTATCGCTGCAAAAACCGCAGCTAATAAAAACAAACCAATATAGCTTCCTAAAATTCCCCCGCTATCTATCCCTCCCTGAGCACTCAACGCTTTAATGGTAATTATATAAATAATGGTAGGAATAATTACAAACAATAATACAATCAGTATAGAAATATATTTGCCCAAAACAATTTGCCATTTGCTCAAGGGCCGGGTTTGCAGAATTTCAAATGTACCTCCTTTAAATTCATCGGCCAGTGTACGCATGGTAATGGCAGGTACAAGGAAGAGCAGTATCCAGGGAGCCAATTCAAAAAATTTATCCAGGGAAGCATAACCAAAATCGAAAATGTTACTGTCATTCAGTACAAACAAAAAGATACCGTTCACTAATAGGAACAAAATAATAGTAATGTACCCGGTAAGATTGCTGAAGAATTGTTGAAGTTCTTTTTTACAAATGCTCCACATATACTTTTAAAATTGCTGCAATTTAATACTTAACCCGTTATTACATAGGTATAACTACATACTTCTGCCACATATATTCTTTTTTAGGCTCTTGTTAACTACGTATAAATGAGTCAGTCTCTGAAAAACCACTACCAAAGAAACTTATCCCCTTTAAGCAGCATTTCAATAACAGCCCTTGTCATAAGCAACTGGAAGGTTGTTAAGCAACTGACAACTATAGTTCAGCCTTTTTTCAGAGGGAGTCTTTGATTATATTTTTTATCACGACGATTGGCTACTGACAAATAATCGGTCAAAGATTCACATTAAGTTGTTGACCCAAAACCAACTGCTCAGGGTCCTGTCATTTTTTGACAGGACTTTTTATTTTCAAGAACTACTACCTTAAACGAATAAAGCTGCTGCAAAAATAGTTTGGATTCAAATTTGCCTTGTGAAGTATAAACACTTAAATATGAAAAAAATTATTACCCTCCTTTGTGTTGTTGTATTCAGCATTCAGGTAAATGCACAAAAACCGGTAGTCATTCCTGTACCACCGCCTCCACCTGGATTAAGGACTCCGCCAGCGCCTCCGGGAACCAAGTTTGTTATCGCTAAACCTCCTAATCATTCACCCAGACACCCACATCATAAACACTATTATAAAAAAAGTAAGCACCCGGCAATAAAGCATCACTAATAAATTGATTGTTTTCTAAAAATAAATAAGCCCCCTTGTTTTTTAAGGGGCTTATTTATTGATAACCGGTATGGAATATAAATGTTGTTGCATCTCATTCCGAAATTACTATTATGAAAAAAATAATGCTGCTGCTTATTGTATGTACAATTTCCACACATATAATGGCACAAAAAACAAAATCAAATAAAGTACCTCCACCACCACCGCCACCGCCAAAAGAATTAAAAGAGATTCCACCACCACCGCCACCACCACCACCGCCTAAAGGAATTGAAGAGGTAAAGTTTACACCACCCACAATTGTTAAGGATAAAGTGCCACCTCCACCACCCAGGCCGCCACACCCTCCAAAAGCACCTCCGCCGCCAATGCCGGAGAAGCAATAAAATAACTACCTGATAAAAAAGCCTCCCGGATTTCAGGAGGCTTTAAATTATTTTATGAAGGACTAATTATACCGCAAAACTTTCTCCACATCCACAACTCCTGCTGGCATTAGGATTGTTGAAATAAAATCCCTTGCCATTCAATCCATCACTGAATTCCAACTCGGTATTTACGAGGTATAAAAAGCTTTTAAGGTCGCAAACTATTTTTATTCCTTTATCCTCAAATACCTGGTCCATTGGTTTTACTTCATTATCAAAATCCATCTTATAACTGAGGCCGCTGCAACCACCGCCTACAACTCCAACCCTTAAAAAATAAGAAGTATCGTTGCCAAGGCCTGCTTCTGCCATCAGTTTAATGACTTTTACTTTTGCCTTATCGCTTATGAATATACTGTTATCTGTTGCAACCATTGTTTATTATTTTGAATGTTGAATAAATCATAATTCAACATTTAAAATTTTAAATTTAAAATAATTAGTGAACGACACTTTCTTCAAACTTAATGGCTTCCATACCATTTTTTACACGGTAGTCGTTGATAGCTGCTTTAATTGCATCTTCTGCCAAAACACTACAATGTATTTTTACCGGGGGGAGGTTTAATTCTTCCACGATATCCATATTATCGATCTTCAGTGCATCATCCACACTTTTTCCTTTCAGCCACTCAGTAGCCAATGAAGAAGAAGCGATAGCAGAGCCGCATCCAAAGGTTTTAAATTTGGCATCGGTTATCATACCGGTAGCATCATCAACTTCAATCTGAAGACGCATTACATCACCACACTCCGGTGCACCAACTAAGCCTGTACCAACATTCTTAGCGCTTTTATCCAGCGTACCAACATTCTTTGGATTCTGGTAGTGGTCGATTACTTTTTCTGAATATGACATGATATTATTATTTTAAATTTTGAATTATAAATTTTGAATTGTTATGTCGCTTAATTTAAAATTTAGCATTTAACATTCAAAATAATTTTAGTGTGCCGCCCACTCAATCGTACTTAAATCTATTCCTTCTTTATACATTTCCCAAAGCGGGCTCATTTCCCTTAACTTTAAAACCGTTTCGCTTATTGCTTTAATGGTATACTCAATTTGCTCATCTGTTGTAAATCTTCCTAAGCCAAAACGTAGTGAAGAATGTGCCAGGTCATCGCCAAGGCCCAGTGCCTTTAACACATAGCTTGGTTCCAATGAGGCAGATGTACAGGCCGATCCGCTGCTCAATGCAATGTTTTTATTGAATCCCATGAGTAAACCTTCTCCCTCAACATGCTTGAAAGAGATATTGGCTACATGTGGTAATCGATGTTCCCGGCTTCCATTTACATAAGCTTCTTCCAGTTTCATTAATTCTGTTTCCAGGTGATCCCTCATTTTGCTGATGCGTTTGGTATCTTCCTCCATATCCAGCATACATATTTCGCAGGCCTTACCAAAACCAACTATACCCGGTACATTCAGAGTTCCGCTACGCATACCACGTTCGTGGCCGCCACCATCCATTTGGGCAGTAACTTTTACTCTTGGGTTTTTGCGACGAACATATAAAGCACCAACGCCTTTTGGCCCGTACATTTTATGCGCTGTAAAAGCCATCAGGTCAATACCATCTTTATTTACATCAACCGGTATTTTTCCTACAGCCTGTGTAGCATCTGTAAATAATAATACCCCATGTTTACGGGCAATGGCACTGATCTCTTTGATAGGCATCACCACGCCAATTTCATTATTGGCATACATGATGGCAATAAGAATGGTTGTTGGCTTGATAGCAGCTTCCAGTTCTTTCAAATCAATAAGCCCATCCGGTTTAACCTGCAAATAAGTTACTTCACCACCAATTTTTTCAATATGCTTGCAGGTATCTAAAACAGCTTTATGTTCTGTTGTTGCAGTGATGATATGATTGCCTTTGCTGGCGTACATTTCAAACACGCCCTTTATAGCAAGATTATCTCCTTCGGTAGCACCGCTGGTAAAAATTATTTCTTTAGGATCTGCGCCGATCAGTTTTGCAACCTGTTCACGTGCATAATCCACTGCTTCCTCAGCTTCCCATCCAAAAGGATGATTACGGCTGGCGGCATTACCAAAATGCTCCAAAAAATATGGGGTCATTGCTTCCAGCACCCGGGGATCCATCGGTGTGGTCGCATTATTATCTAAGTAGATCGGGAGTTTCAACATAAAATCCAACTGTTTAGTTTCTGTCTGTAATAACACAAATTTACTGCAAAAGGTTCTATTTTAGCGTACCTAATCATTGGTTAACTTTCATTTTACCAATTTCGTAAACCCCGGGTTTTAAATAAACATTTTTATGCAAAAAACAGAACATATTGGCATTGCTGTAAAAGAACTTGCAATATCTGTTCCGCTGTTTGAAAAACTGCTGAATAGTCCCTGCTACAAGACAGAAATGGTTGAAAGCGAAAAAGTAAACACTGCTTTTTTTCAAAAAGGCGAGACCAAGATCGAGCTTTTAGAAAGCACCGATCCCGAAGGCGTAATTGCCAGTTTTATTGAACGAAAAGGCGAGGGCCTGCACCATATTGCTTTTGAAGTGGCCGATATTAACGCAGAAATGAAAAGATTACAGGCAGAGGGATTTACTTTACTCAGCGACAAACCCAAAAAAGGAGCCGATAATAAATTAGTTTGCTTTCTTCACCCTAAAGCAACAAATGGCGTATTGATAGAATTATGCCAATCCATTTAAAAAAGGATTGTATTTTTTCTCCTCTCCAATAGTTGTTTCCGGCCCATGCCCACTGTACACATTAGTTTCAGCAGGTAGAACAAGTAACTTTTCCCTGATATTCTTCAAAAGAGTTTGATGATTGCCGCCGGGCAGATCCGTTCTGCCAATGCTCCGGTTGAACAATACATCGCCGCTTATGATAAAATGCTGTTTAGCACAGTAAAAGCAAATATGGCCCGGAGAATGGCCGGGAGCCTCAATTACCTTCAACTCATCTTCTCCTAAAAGCACGGTATCACCCTCTTTCAGGTAGGTAAACCCGCCTGCATAATTTTCAAAAGGCATGTCATACATCAGGCCAGATGCAGGAGCAATATCCAGCATCTGCTTTTCTTTTTCATGCAATTGAAGTGTAAGGCCGTATGTTTCGGCTATGAATTTATTACCAAACACATGATCTAAATGGCAATGAGTATTAAGCAGCATCCGGGGCTTTAATCCGCTCTGTGTAATAAAGGCTTTCAGCTCATCTTTTTCTTCGGGAAAGTAGCAACCGGGGTCAATTATCACACAATCTTTAAACTCGTTGTACAGCAAATACGTATTTTCCTGTATGGGGCTGAAAACAAAGGATTTAATTTTTAACATAAGCCGACGTAAATTGTTTTTTAATGATTAACCTGAAACAAGTAATTTTAATACTCAATATCAACTTTTAAGTATGACAAAGTTCAGCAGAATA
>JBDTUK010000007.1:0-19149 GCA_040007795.1 Ferruginibacter sp. | reverse complement strand
CCATGGGTATATTGTTACGCAGCGAATTAGAAAAATTAAATTCTCCGTTTATCTCAAAAGTAAGAGGAAGGGGTTTATTAAATGCCATTGTTATAAAACATTCTAATCCTGATGCTGCCTGGGATCTGTGCCTCGCCTTAAAGGAGAATGGGTTGCTTGCCAAACCAACGCATGGCGATAAGATACGGTTTGCCCCACCTCTTACTATCACCAAAGAACAGGTAATGGAATGTGTGGAAATAATTAATAAGAGTTTGCAACAACTTGTTTAATAAAAGACAGGACGAATCAACCGCTGACAAATACTCAGCGGTTTTTTATTGCCCATCATTTTATTCACTACCATTTTAAAGTAGTTTGAATATTTTTCATATTGAAATTGATCAACACTATGAATTATGTAAGTTTTTTAAACTACTATGGCATGGTTGTTGGCATACTATATTGAAGCAGTATTAAAAGCTAAAAGAATCATACAAAATTAAAAATTTACTCTTCCGGAGATGTACTTAAATTAATTTTTACAACCCTCTTTTTTTTAGTTTAAACTTATTGATATTTACTAAAACCTGTTGAAGTAAAATTCAGCATCAGTAAATACACTTATTCATCCTGCTTCCTTTCTTCTTACCTCTTGAACAGATTCGCAAACACATTATTTTATTGAAAATGTGAACATTATTTTCACCGCCGTGTGACAGGTCTGTGCAGGCCCCACATTAAGGAGTTTAATAAATTTCACTATAGGTAAATTATTCCTGATAATACCTCGCCCGTTTTTTATTCGTACCCCTTGTAGCTGAAATATGACGTGATTTTTCTTATACCCAGGTAATAGCAATATTATTTTAAAATAAAAATCTTATGAAACAAAATTTATCTTCTTTAAGAAGATCTGTTCTTACGATCTTCTTGGTTTTCCCCGTAGTGTTTTGTTTTGCGGCCACTTATTATATCAGCCCCGGCGGTAACGATGCAACGGGCAATGGAAGTGCTGGCAGCCCCTGGAAAACACTGTACAAAGCCACAACAACTGTATCTATTGCCGGCGATATCATTCATGTGAATGCAGGTACTTATACCGAAACGCAGCAAATCAACCTGAGAACCGGTGTAAGTATTGAAGGCGCTGGCTTTACTAACACAATTATTATAAGTACGGTATCAGGCCAATGGTCGATATTTCTAAGTCTTGATTCTCCACAAGACACCAATGGTGCCCAAAGTATCTCGGGTATGACATTTGACGGGCAATATGTAAGTGAAGCTAATAATAAAACATGGTGGGCTATTTCAGTTCATGGCAGAAGCAATGTTCTTATTCATGATATGAAGATCATAAACTTTAGAGACAGGGGAGTTGTATTTGATGGTAATGACGCTACTGACCCTCACTCCGATCCCGGTCACCATGCAACTGGTAATAAGTTCTATAATAATACGGTTTTAAATTCCGCTGCACAGAATGGAAATTATGGTAGTGGATTACTGAATATTGGTGGGCAACTGGGCATGGAGATCTATGGTAACACAATGATCCAGGACCAGCGGCCAAAATCTTTGAATGGCTGGCCTATTAAATATTGGGACGAGGGTTGGCTGAGGGGAGTAAAGATCTACAACAACACCCTTACAAAAGCACCTTATGACGGAACATATCCGGGAGAAGGTGGTAACTGGGATTTTTGTATGGAGTTCTTTAATATCCAGGGAATGCAGATTTACAATAACACCATACAGGGAAGTATTGACATGAGTTACAGCATAAAAGGTTCTTATGCTTACTGTGCCTGGATACATCACAACACCATAAACCATATACCGATTAATGTAAACTTTGAAAGTGGTATTATTCTTGAATTTGGAACACAATCTGTGCTTATAGAGAATAATGTATTTAATAATGTATCAAGTGGTGTTCAGTTTAATACAAGAGGTGTAGCTAACTCAGGAGGAAACGACCCTACAAACCCTCCGCCACAGGGAGGATATAGCCTTCTGTCTAATAATACAATCAGGAATAACCTCTTTTCCAACGTTTACCAGGGTAATACTATTGGCACCGGGGCAGGCATTACAGTTATCAGCGAAGGAACAGATGATCCACAAATACAAGGCTTGTATATTTACAATAATACGATAGTTGCCAAAGTAGGTGATGTACCCTTTGTTGGTATTGATTTTTCATCAATGGGAGCTGCTAATGCAAGCGGCACGAACATTAACATCCGGAATAATATTGTTACCGGTTTTAAAGATTCCTGGCTGAAAGGAAGCAATGGCAGTACTCATATTACCGGCATGGTTGTTACTCACAATGATGCTTTTGGCAATGCTAATGGCAATGTTCCAAGTTGGCCTGGAGGCAATCCAATAACCTACACCTACAATAATAATATAAGTGCTGATCCAAAATTTGTCAGTGCAACCGATTTTAGATTACAACCCACATCGCCTTGCATTGATGCCGGGGTTAATGTAGGTATAACTTATAATGGGAATGCACCTGACATGGGATATGCTGAATTTGGATTTGGCGGGCCCTTACCCATTAAGTTAATTGAGTTTAATGTGAAAGAAAATAATGGTGTAAATCTTTTGCAATGGACCACAGCTACTGAAAGCAATAGTTCCTATTTTAATATCGAAAGAAGCAGTAACGGCCAATCTTATGAAACCATTGGACGTGTAAATGCCAGTGGATTTTCAACAACAGAAGTAAAATATTATTTTACAGATGCCACCCCTTTGAAAGGGATCAACTATTATCGCCTGGCTATGATAGATATAGCTGGTAAACCCGAATACAGCAAAATAGTTTCAATTACCAATAAAGATAACCAGGGCATTGGGATTACAAATATTGATCTGTCTTCCGGAACAGGTACAGCTTCAATAAGATTTTATAGTTCACAAATGCAAACAGCCAATCTTTCCATCATAGATATCAATGGCCGGATAGTTTTAAATTCAGGCATAACTTTACAAAAGGGGACCACCACTTTTACCAGGGGCATTCCTTTTTTATTAAATGGTATTTATTATGTCAAACTGTTTACAAAAGATGAAACCGTTGTAAAAAATGCTATCAGCCGGAATTAGAACCTGAAATACAGCAATACAATAAAAGCCTTTTCAATGTATAATTGAAAAGGCTTTTTATTTTTCTTTACTGAAAATAATAAGATTCAATCCTATAGTATTATCTTGAGTAATCAATCAGTAATAATGGATACACATCTTCATCACGATCATATCGAGTCACATTTAAGAAGTTCCGACTTATTAAGAGATGTGGTTATTGGAATGAGCGATGGGCTAACTGTACCCTTTGCATTGGCTGCCGGCCTGAGCGGAGCAGTGGATAAAAGCAGTATCATTGTTATTGCAGGCATTGCAGAAATTGCAGCCGGGAGCATTGCCATGGGATTAGGTGGATACCTGGCCGGTAAAACAGAACAGGATCATTATGCCAGTGAAGTAAAAAGAGAATATGATGAAGTGGAAAACCTTAGGCATAAAGAAATAGAAGAGACCAAAGAATTTTTTGCCAATATTGGATTAAGCCCTGCATTGCAGGACCAGGCAACTGAAGAAATTGCAAAAGATAAAGACCGCTGGGTAGATTTTATGATGAAGTATGAATTGGGCCTGGATAAACCGGATCCCAAACGGGCAACGAAGAGTGCATTGAATATTGGCCTTTCCTATATCATGGGGGGCATCATTCCTTTAAGCCCTTATTTTTTCATTGCTGATTCTGCAGAGGCGCTGAAAATACCTGTAGTAGCTACTTTAATTTGCTTATTTGTTTTTGGATATTTTAAAAGTAAAATTACTAGCGTTGGTCCTTTATGGGGAGCTGTAAAAGTTACGCTGATTGGCGCTTTAGCAGCCGCTGCTGCATTTGGTGTAGCTAAAATTTTTGAACATTGATTGCATAATCTATCATGTTTATTTATATCTTTATAAAACCTCTGGCACGGCATTTGCCTGTTACCTTTTAAAGCATACCTGATTTGCTATCCCTATGAAGATTTATTTTTTTCCTCACAAAATAATAAATACTTGTAGATATGAATTTACCATATTTAAGCAGAGTTGCTTTAACTATATTCCTGATCTTCTCCTTTGCATTTTGTTTTGCAACTACTTATTATATTGATCCTAATGGTAGTGATGCCACTGGCAATGGCAGCATCGTTAATCCATGGAAAACATTAAAAAAGGCTACGCAAGCAGTAACAACTGCCGGCAACATCATTCATGTTAACCCGGGAACTTATAACGAAACGCAACAATGCTTCGTTGCTGTTGGTGTAAGCATTGAAGGGGTGGGCACTTCCTCTATCATTAAAAGTAATTTCACAGGTCAATTCTCTATATTACTTGATCTTGATTCGCCTGATGATACCAATGGTAATCAAAGTATTTCAAACCTGGTGCTTGATGGCCAGTACGTTAGTGAAAGCAATTTTAAAACCTGGATAGGCATATTTGTAACAGGCAGAAGTAATGTCACCATTCACGATTGCCAGATCATAAACTTTATGCACCGGGGTGTGGTTTTTGACGGCAATGGAGCCAACGGCCCCACAGTTGACCCGGGCCATTATGCAACCGGGAATAAGTTTTATAACAATACCGTTTTAAACTCAGCAGAAAATAACGGAATATTTGGTGCAGGCTTATTGAATTTCGGCTCACAAATGGGAATGGAGATATATGGTAATACCATGATCCAGGATCAAAGGCCTGATTTTAAAAACGGATGGCCAATAAAACCCTGGGACAATGGCTGGATAAAGGACATTAAGATCCATAATAATACACTTACCAAGGCTCCATATAAAGGCACATTCCCCGGCCAGAATGGAGATTGGGATTTCTGTATTGAACTTCTCAATCTGGAGGGGGTGGAAATTAATAATAATACTATCAGCGGAAGTATTGACCTGGCTTTTAGCCGTAAAGGTGCTTACGCTTTTTCTGCCTGGATACATCATAATAACATTGGCCGCTCCCCGGCAAACCCAAATTTTGAAAGTGGCATTATTTTAGAATTCCGTACAGAATCGGCCCTGATTGAAAATAATATATTGAACAACGTATCAAGTGGTGTACAATTTAATACAAGAACAGTAAATAATGATGGAGGCTTCCCAAATCCGGGTGGTGGAACCCCGGCAGGCGGCTTCAGTTATCTGCTTAATAATACCATTCGTAATAATCTTTTCTCAAATCTTTATTATGGCAATGGATCGGGTTCGGCCGGAGGAATAATTATCGTAAGTGAAAGTGGCAATGATGAACAAATAAACGGACTGAACATTTATAATAATACTTTTCATGCAAAACCCGGGGCTGCTCCGATAATAGGCATGGATTTTTCAAACCAGGAAAACGGGAATACAACAAATGTAAATATCAGGAACAATATTTCAATTGGATTTACTTACGCCTGGTTAGCAGGAAGTGCTCCCAGTCCAGCTATGACTAATGTAGTGGTAACGCACAATGACGCATTCGGTAATGGTAGTGGTAATACACCTGCATGGCCTGGTGGCAACCCAACAAATTATACGTACAATAATAATTTAAGTGTTAACCCACTGTTTGTTTCCGCAACTGATTTCAGATTACAAGCTACTTCACCTGTAATTGATAGGGGGATAGATATAGGCTTACCTTTTACTGGTAATGCTCCTGATATGGGCTATGCCGAATATGGGCTTGGGGGCCCCTTGCCCATTAAGCTGACTGATTTTAATGTGAAAGAAATCAATGCCAAAAATATTTTACAATGGACAACAGTTACAGAAAGCAACAGCGATCACTTCAACATTGAGCGAAGCAGCAACGCACAGTTCTACGAAACAATTGGCCGGGTTAATGCAAGCGGATTTTCAGCAACTGAACTAAAATATAATTTTACAGATGCAGCCCCGCCCAAAGGAATTAATTATTACCGCCTGGCAATGGTAGATAAAAATGCTGCAACGGAGTATAGTAAAATAGTTTCAATTACCAATAAAGACAATCACAGTATTGATATGCCTTTCATAAACTTATCTGCAGGTAACAATACGATATCTGTTATAGTGAACAGTTCAAAAATACAAACAGCAAATCTTTCCATCATAGATGTTAATGGGAGAGTTTTATTAAACACCCGAATACAATTACAACAGGGAAATAATAAAATCAATAAAAATATTCCTGCTATAGCAAAAGGTATCTATTATGTTAAGCTTTTTACAAATGAAGAAACAATTGTAAAAGATACTTTCAGCCAGGATTAGTCAGGCCTTACCACGGAACAATATGAAGGGTTATTACAGCCTTAGCTTAAAAATAACCAGTCACTATTTAATCTTTACAGATTTAATTTTTATATTGTGCATTCAATTACCGGCGACAAGAACATCCAATACCTGCAATGACCCCGTCAAATTGTACAATTACCTAATCTTTATCAAAATATTTATTTAACAAATAGTTCGAATGAAAACTATTTTATCTTTTGCAGGGAGATATTTATTTATTATTAGCTTAACCTTTTTTACTACTGATGGTTTTGCTACAACTTATTATATCAGCCCGGCGGGAAATGATCTTACGGGTAGTGGAAATACCGGCAACCCCTGGAAAACATTAAAATGGGCAACTCAAAATGTAACAACCAGTGGAGATATTATTCATGTTAATGCAGGCACTTATCTCGAAACATCACAATGTGCCCTGGCAACAGGAGTAAGCATTGAAGGCGACGGCGTTACTTCAATTATTACAAGTACTTTAACCACGGTTTATAAAGAATTATTGTCGCTAAGCTCACCTGAGGGAACAAATGGTAATCAGCATATCAGTAACCTGAAATTTGACGGGCAAAACCTTTCTACTTACTGGGCCATTTGGGTACAGGGAAGAAGTAATGTGAGTATTTATAATTGCACCATTGCAGACTTTAAAGAACGTGGGGTACTATTTAGTGCAAGATCTGATCTGGCAGATGCCCCGCCAAATTCTGCTTATTCTACCGGCAACAGGTTTTACAATAATATTATAAACAACTGTGCCGCTTACAATCTTCCTACAGGTATTTACGGAAGGGGTTGTTTAAATATTGGCGGACAGGATGGCATGCTGATATACAATAATGCAATTACTCAAAATCAACGACCTGAAGGATACAATGGCTGGCCGATCAAATATATGAACGATGGTTATTTAAAGGGCTGCAAGATCTATGATAATGTACTTACTAAAATTCCTTATGCAGGCAATTATCCCGGCCAGACCGGATGGGATTTTTGTATTGAACTATTTCATATCCAGGGCCTGGAAATTTATGGCAATACCATACAGGGGAGTATGGATTTCAGTTACAGTTCAAAAGGAGCCTATGCGTACTGTGCCTGGATACATAATAATACACAGAGCCGTACAACACTGAATAGTAAATTTGAAAGCGGGATCATATTTGAGTTTGATACAGAAACGTCCATTGTTGAAAATAATGTAATGAATAATATATCCTGTGGGGTCCAGTTTAATACCAGGAACGGGAGTGTTGTATCTAATTGTGTAATTGGAAAGAATCAGTTCACAAATCTTGGACTTGGCGATGGCTCAGGTTCTGCCGGTGGCGTTCTTGTTATCAGCGAAGGGACAAATAACCCTGTAATAACCAATCTTTATATTTATCAAAATACAATAACTGCTGCAGCCGGCAAACAACCTTTTGTTGCTTTAGACTTTGCTTCAATGGATCATGGAAGTGCAAACGGGGTAATTATCAGGAACAATATAATAAGTGGTTTTGTAGAAGCCTGGCTGAAAGGCAGTACAACTACAAATATGACAAATGTAGTTGTTGTACATAACCAGGTTACGGCCAATGGTAACAGCAACAGGCCTCTCTGGCCGGGCGGAGACCCAATCAATTATACCTACGATTATAAATCCGGCGATCCAAGTGATCAAAACGGAATTAATTTTCGCAGTGGTAATTAACTTATTTCCTTTAAACAAAAAGGCTGTGTTTACTATTACTTGAAATATTGTCCATCGTCCATTCTATTCTCTTTTCAAATTCATGTTTACGCACTGTACAATCTGTTTTTGTACAAATACTGCAGGAAAAATCAAGACAACCATCTGAATGAACAAATAATTCAACAGACTCGCCGTATTCATTTTTTACCAGGCTGGATAAAGCATCTATTTCCTTGTGCGCCTCATGCACATTCAAATACCAGGGCACAGTGAGGTGACAATCCAGGTGTATCCGGCTGCCATATTTTATGATCCTCAGGTTATGCAGGTCGATCCAGTTCTCCCGGCGGTTAGCATTCAGCATACTCACCATTTTTTTAAGCAGCGCTGTGTCAGTTTCATCCATGATACCTGCCACAGAGCTCCGTATAATTTTATACCCGGTAATAATCAGCAAAAAAGAAAAGAGGACAGCTACGGCACTGTCTATCCAGATTAAACGGGTAAGTAAAAGCAATATCAGGCCTATTACAATTCCCAAGGTTGACCAGGTATCTGATTGCAGGTGCTTACCACTTGAGATCAATGCCAGCGAATTATTCTTTTTCCCGGTTTTAATACATACTGCCCCGGTAATATAATTTACCAGGCCGGTAATGGCAACCAATATGATTCCATAATCCAGTTTTTTTATTTCATGCGGATGAGCCAGGTTATTTATTGCTTCGTAAATGATCAATAAACCGGCTGTTGTTATAAGGATACCTTCAATGGCTGCAGAAATAAATTCGGCTTTCCCATGTCCGTAAGGATGATCCCGGTCTTTTGGTTTGGCAGAAACATAAAGGCTGTAAACTCCTATGAGGCCAGCTATTACGTTAACAATACTTTCCAGGGCATCGGTCAAAATAGCTACAGAGCCGGTCATATACCAGGCTGTTAATTTCACCATAAGCAGGAATACTGATACGGTTGTAACGCCCTTTTGTATTTTAAGATTTTGTTGCGCTGTTTGCAATACAGTAATTATTAGATTTTAAAAAGTAAAAACTATTTCATCAATTGTATCCTTTTATCCGGGTTGGCTTCTGCAAATGAATAAATATTATTACGGATGTAATCATTATCGGCGTAAGGATTCAGAAAATTTTTCAGTTCGCCCGTTGAAGCAATAGTAAAAGATTTAGGTAAATAACCCATGCCCCAAAAACTCCCCCGCTCTATCAAAATGCATAATTTTTCTTCAGCAGTAATTCCTTCATCTACCAAAACAAAAGTTGGCAGTTTTTCAGATAAAGCATCCAGCGCCTTTTCAATTTTTCTGTTATAAACCAGCGAAGACTCCAGTTCGTCTTTTTCCTTTTTTGTAAAAGCTGTTTTATCCAAAAAACAAAGTTTCTCATTTAACTGGAATTCTTCAGTCATCTTTTTTAATAATGATAATCCTTCAGTCAGTAAATTAAAAGAATATAAAGGGGGAACATTCTTCTTCTTTTTATCTATCGCTAATCGTATATATCCCCTGTTATCGGTAAAAGAGTAAAGCGCATATTTTTGCAGGGGTTGTTTCTGGCTTTTATTGTACCGGGGCCACAATCTTTTAATTTCCGTACTCTCCAGAACAATGGCTTCCAGTTCAGTTGCACATTGTTTATAAGATACTTTATAAATATTCCGGATAAAATTTTGTCTTTTAGGATCGGGATCATTATGTGTGAAATGACTACTCACCCTTTTTTTCAGGTTGATTGCCTTACCCACATAAATAATCTTGTCTTTACTGTTATGAAAATAATAAACACCGGGTTTAGATGGAAGTTTGTCAATCATCGCTTTTTCAAGGTGCATTGGCAGCCATTGCTCTGCGGATGTTTTCTTTAACATCTGGTCAATATGAACCTGGGCTCCATTGGCCAGCATATACTCAAATAATTTTACTGTTGCTTTAGCATCGCCCCCTGCCCTGTGCCTGTTCTCAATTTTTATCTGCAATGACCTGCAAAGGTTGCCCAAACTATAGGAAGGCAAACCTGGAAAAACCTTTCTTCCCAGCCGCACAGTACATAATTTTTTTGCAGTCAGATCATATCCCGATTGTTTAAGCTGGTGCTTTACAAAAGAGTAATCAAAGTTTACATTGTGTGCAATAAAAACTTTGTCATTTAAAATTTCAAAAAGCACATCGGCAATTTCATCAAACAACGGAGCATCGGTAACCATGGCGTTATCAATACCGGTAAGGGCTGTAATGTAGTTGGGAATATATTGTTGCGGATCAATTAAGGTTTCAAAATGTTTTAGTACTTTTTCGCCATCATGTACAAACACCGAAATTTCGGTGATGCCATTTGCGGCAGCATAACCTCCTGTTGTTTCAATATCTACAATGGCATACAGCATAATACCCCGAAAATACTAATAACTTCAGGCAAATAATATTTTTTTGTTGCTTTCAAATCTGCATTTTTGACAAGTAAAATTTACAGACATGGAAATGAAACAATTCCCTTTTCAAACACTCAACTGGGAAACCATTGTAAAAGAAGATCACAGGGGAATTACCGGAACCGCATCCTGGAAAATTTTTAATATGGGAGATATCAGGGTAAGGATGGTGGAATACTCTGCCAATTACTTTGCCGATCATTGGTGCAAAAAAGGACATATTATTTACTGCATTGCCGGCGAAATGATAACAGAGCTGGAAGATGGAAGACAATTCACTTTATCACAAGGCATGACCTATCATGTAGGAGATAACAGTGATGCTCACCGCAGCAGGTCACAAAATGGCTGCTCCCTGGTCATTGTTGATTAGACCTGTTTGTTTTCCTCAGCATGCGTAAATCTATGCACTGCATCCTTATGCCTGATCATTTTTATAGCCTGTAGAATTGCCGTGATCGCAAATATGCCGCCTATTACCCAGTTTAAATATTGCTGGCTGTTCGCAATCCGCTGCACCAGCCATTTGCCGCCAAAAATAAAAACGGCATTACCGGCTAAAGTACCCAACCCAATACCCATAATGTAAACATTATAATGGTTCTGCTTCGGCTCCAGTATTTTTTTAGTAAATAATATAGTGCTCCATCCAAACCAGAAAGGGATTTGTACAGGATTAATGGCACACATTAGCATACCTAATAGAAACCGGTGCATATTATTCTGCAAGATCACATTCTTTGCATCGCCACTGCCTTTTGATGCTGCGATGAAACTACCAACTGCCAGCGCAATGATAATTATAAGAGTGATCCATTCCATGGCCTTCATCACCTTGTATTGTTTACGTACCCAGTCAATCCCCACCAGCGATATTCGTACATATATCATTTCTACCAGCAGGGAACCAAAAGAAAAATACATGGCATTCGTTATACTTTCCTGGATTCCTATCTGCATGGCAGCTACATTTAGTGTACCCAGTGGTAATGAACCCAGGAAACTGATCAGTAAGGCCCAACAAAAAATCCGGAATAATTTTGGCATCGGGCAAAGATAACAAGCTAGCGTTATATCATACTTATTACAAAGAAAATAGAATGGAGGAATTATTTTTTTGCAAAAACAGATAAAGACAGGGTTAAATTATCTGACATAGAGATACTGCTTCCACCAACACCAAAATCCCTCCTGTTGATCGAAAATTCTCCATCAAAAACATAACCGCCGCTTTTTGGGGTAGCGCCAAAACCAAACTCAACCGGCTTGGTAACTCCTTTTATAGTCAAGTCGCCAAACACATAAAACCTTCCCTTTGCAGAAGACAGTACCACCTTAGTGCTTTTAAAATGAATCGTTTTATATTTTTCAACATCAAAGTATTCAGCCTTGCGCAAATGCCCATCCCTGGATTCATTATCCGTATCAATCGTATTGGCATCAACTGACACATCAAAAACCGAAGCTCCAAAATTCGCAGGATCAAACTTTACAGTTCCTTTTAATCCTTTAAAATCTCCCCCGGTTTTTATACCGAAGTTTTTAATTACAAAATGAACACTGCTACCCTCATCAACCGGTGTAAGAGTTGACTGTGCTATTAAAAGGTTAACACATACAAGTAAGGAAATAAAAAAAGTAAGTAATTTTTTCATGAACTCAATTTAACTAAAAACTTCCGGTTTCATTTTTTAAAATTATAAGTTACCCCCAGCTCTCCTCCAACCATCTTTTTCCGGAACCTGTCATTTTTATCCCCTCCCGGAGTAGTTTGTACTTCTTTATCTGTTGTGTACTCAGCAAAAAAGAACTGGACGCCCAACTTTACACCCCAAGAATCATTCCATTTATACCGGCCAAATAATTCACTGTTTAAAGAACCCTTGTCATTATCACTAATTAACAAAAGATTAAAAGAGGTTGGCTTTGCAGTAGTGGCAACTCCGGTTGCAAAGTTATTTCCATAATAAATTCCACCCTGTTTTTTGCCAAAACTAAATCCAACGGCATCAATGCTTAAACCAGCAGAGAATTTTTTACTGAAATTATAGCCAAAATTCAATGACAGGTTAAAGGAGTTTACCTGCGATTTGGGAAACAATACGGAATCAATATTAGCATCAATATCATTTGAAAAGAGTACCGTTGGGTCAGTTTTACCACTGGTTAATTTTGCAGGAGCTGTCCTATAGTACAGGTTACTTCCAAAATAAGTGGTGAATCTTGCACCTAGGCCCAACTCCCATCTTTTACGTTTTCCTACTTTCCAGTTATACACATACCCCAGTGAGCCTGTGCCCTGCGAAGACCCGATAGCTGCAGTTATATCCGCAAAATTATCAACCGCCCTTATTTTTTTTTGCTGGGCATTTGCAATACCTGATGCTAGAGCAACAAGAAAAATTGTAACAAGTATTTTCTTCATAAAATTTATTTTAGCAGGTTATTTTAATTCAGTGTATCCAAATTGAATACGATACTGGGCACACCAGATAAGAACGTATTTATAATTAGCTACATCAGGCTCCATTAGCAATTCATAATTAAATGTACCACTTGTATATTTAAGCAGCCCAAGATCTTTGTACTCGGTTGGTGGCGAAGCATGACTACCAATAGTTTTGGAAAAATAAACATGAACATCAGGCCCGCTGTTAGAATTGAAATTCTTAAATACCAGGTATTTTTTTAACCCCGCCTTTTCAATCGTAACATCTCCCCTTGCCTGGTCACCGGCTTCTCCACCAATGAGAATACCACTATATAAAATAACAGGCTGGGTGGTATCACCCGTTGCCATGATAACTTCGTTACCATTAGATGGAATACTACTCTTTTTGCAGGATGCTAAAAAGGCCATTCCGGCCAAAGAGGAAATGATCATTAATCGGTAAAATCTTTTCATAGCATGTTATTTAAGGCCAAAGCTAAACAGCATCACTCTCTTTCAGTGTCAGTTACATGACAGTTGGGTATTTTTACAGTTTATTAACTTTAGCCGGCAATCATAGCATAAACGTAAAAATTGAGTCTTTAGGTTTAAACCCGTAAAACAATTAGATTGTATTTTTGTTACCAGTTTAACAACAGGCAATTTTTAATTCTTTGCAAATTTATTTTCTGATACGATCATCCACGATACAACTCTTACGATTCCATTTTTCTTTTTTTCTTATGCCGGTATATTGGTTTGCATTAAGCCAGACTTTGTATATAGATACCCGGGAAGCGATCATGGTATTTTGCATACTGCATTTACTGGTTTACCCTGCCAGCAATGGCTACAATAGTTATATGGACAGGGATACCGGAAGTATTGGTGGTATCAAAAATCCAAAGCAACCAACAAAACAATTATTCTACGCAACTATTCTGTTGGATATTACATCTATCATACTTAGTTATTTTATAAGCCTGTATTTTATGATTGGCATTATTACATATATACTGGCATCCAGGGCATATAGCTACCGGGGCATCCGGCTAAAAAAATATCCAATTATTGGTTACTTAACGGTTGTTATTTTCCAGGGGGGGCTCACTTTTTTCCTGGTAATGCATGGCTGTAGTGTTGATAAAACACTTCATATCCCTTTCATAGGTATGTTAACGGCCAGTTTATTAATTGGAGGGTTTTATCCGTTGACTCAAATCTATCAACATAAGCAGGATAAAGCTGATGGAGTAATCTCAATCAGCAGCATGTTGGGCTATAAAGGCACTTTCCTATTTACCGCCCTTATATATTTTTTTGCCATGAGTTGCCTGGGGTTCTATTTGATAGCTAACCTGCAGCAAACAAATTTTTTTATTATTCAGATCTTTTTCATCCCAATACTCGTATATTTTTTCTGGTGGTTTAAAAAAGTGCTGGTAAATACAGGATCTGCAGATTTTAAAAACACCATGCGCATGAATTTACTGGCATCCTTTTGCAGTAATTGTGCGTTTATTACCTTATTAATACTTGAAAAATATTGAGCAAGATAGTTTCTATAGCAACTGATGTACCCCCTTACAGGCATGATCAAAATTCCATTTGCACTTTTGCAGATAATATTTATTGTAATGATAAAACCGAAAGCCGTAAATTAAATTACCTGTACAGGCATAGTGGTATTCAAACCAGGTATTCTGTAATTCCTGATTATAGTGCAGCGCCCGATGACAGGCAGTTCTATTCAAAATCGGCCGACCTGGAGCCTTTTCCCGACCTGGAAAAAAGAATGAAATGGTATGACGATAACGCTGCGATGCTTTCTGTAAAGACCATTCAAAAATGTATTGCCGGAAAGATAAATAAAGATGAGATCACTCACCTGGTTACCGTAAGTTGTACAGGTATGAGTGCGCCGGGCCTTGACCTGGAAATTATGGAAACGATGGGCCTGCCCCGGAATATTTTCCGAACATCTGTAAATTTTATGGGTTGTTATGCAGCCATTCATGCACTGAAATTAGCCGATGCTATTTGCAGGTCTCAGCAAAATGCAAATGTTATTATAGTTTGTACAGAATTGTGTACCCTGCACTTTCAAAAGGAAAACTCAATAGATAATATTACTTCTACGCTTTTGTTTGCGGATGGCTGTGCGGCCGTTTTACTGCAGTCAAAAGAAACGCCGCTAAAAGGCATTACAATAAATAATTTTTTTTCCGACGTAGCCTTCAAAGGCAAAAAAGATATGTCGTGGAAACTTTCTTCAAAAGGATTTTTAATGACCCTGTCGGGTTATGTACCCGACCTGGTAGAAGAAGATTTTGATGCTTTAGTTACAAAAGCGTTGCAACATGCTTTGCTGAATAAAACAGATATTACACACTGGTGTATGCACCCCGGCGGGAAAAAAATACTGGAAGCCATTGAAAAAAGTATTTCGTTACCGGCTGCCAGCCTCCGCTACTCGTATGAAATACTGAATGACTATGGTAATATGAGTTCACCAACCATCTTGTTTGTATTGCAAAAGATCTTTGATGAATTACTGGCTGATTCGCAGCCAAAATCATCAAACATATTTGCTGCTGCTTTTGGCCCCGGCTTAACCATGGAAACTTTTACAGCATCATATGATTAACCTTTCTGCCAGGTCATATAAAAAAGAACTTTTAGATACTGATAATATCCCCTTTGACGATATCCGGCAAAACATGAAGGAATTAAATACCATCAACGGTTATCTTGGCGGACATAAAATAACGATCAGTGGTATCAAAAAAATAATTTCTAATCAACTATCTGATAAACCGGTTACCATTTGTGAAATAGGTTGCGGTGGTGGCGACAATTTAAAAGCCATAGAAAAATATTGCCGTAAGAAAAATATCCTGGCCAAATTTATCGGCATTGATATTAAACCTGAATGTATCTCCTTTGCCACGCAGCAATATCCTGAACTGGATGCTCAATGGATAACCAGTGATTACCGGCAGGTAATTCTTTCTAAAGACAAGCCGGATATTATTTTCTCTTCTCTTTTCTGTCATCATTTTACAGAGCAGGAGCTGGATCAGATGTTGCGGTGGATGAAGACCAATGCATCCAGAGGTTTTTTTATCAATGACCTGCAGCGGCATCCCCTGGCTTATTACAGCATTAAATGGATAACAAACCTGTTCTCCAGGTCATACCTGGTAAAAAATGATGCCCCGCTTTCTGTAGCCAGGGGATTTACAAAAAAAGAATGGAAGAATATTTTTAAAATGGCCGGTATCAATAATTTTTTTATTGAATGGAAATGGGCCTTTCGTTACCTGATCATTTACAAAAATGACTGATACAAAAAAATATGATACCTGCATCATTGGCGGTGGGCTTGCCGGCCTGGCTTTATCCATTCAACTGGCAAAACTTGGTTACGCTGTTGCTTTGTTTGAAAAAGAAAAATATCCCTTTCATAAAGTTTGTGGCGAATATATAAGCCTGGAAAGCTGGAATTTTTTAGAGGAACTGGGTCTACCTCTTTCCGATCTGCAGTTACCGCTTATTAATAAACTTATTGTAACAGCACCCAACGGAAACCGGTTACAGCAGGTCTTACCACTCGGTGGCTTTGGCATAAGCCGGTATAGATCAGATGCCGCACTAAAAGAAATTGCTGAACAAAACGGGGTAAGTGTTTTTGAAAATTGTAAAGTAACTGATGTTCTTTTTGTAAATGATGAATTTCTTTTACAAACAACAACCGGCAGGTTCAATTGTCACACCTGTTGCGGCAGTTTTGGTAAACGAAGCAATATAGATGTGAAATGGAACAGGAACTTTGTTCACAGCAAGCCCAATAAATTGAATAACTACATTGGCGTTAAATATCATATTAAAACCGGTTTCCCTAAGGATACAATTGCGTTACATAATTTTAAAGACGGGTACTGTGGCATATCGCAAATAGAAGAGGGCAAATATTGCCTCTGTTATCTCACCAATGCTGAAAACCTGAAAGCAAATGATAATTCTATTGCAACCATGGAAAAAAATATCCTGTATAAAAATCCACACCTGAAAAACATTTTTGAAAACAGCGAATGGTTGTATGATGAGCCGGTCACCATATCCCAGGTTTCATTTGACAAAAAAACACAGGTAGAAAATCACGTTTTGTTATTGGGCGATGCGGCAGGTATGATAACACCGCTTTGCGGAAACGGTATGAGCATGGCTTTACATAGCAGCAAGATCGCTGCTGGCGGTATTCATCAGTTTTTAAAAGGAAAAATAACCAGGGCAAAGCTGGAAGCAGATTATACCGGTAAATGGAGATCAACTTTTAGTAAAAGGTTAAGAACGGGAAGATGGATACAAAGTTTTTTCGGTAAAGTATGGGTAACCAATATTTTTATTTCTTTCATGAAAAGATTTCCGACTCTTACAAAAGCACTGATAAGACAAACACACGGAGATCCTTTTTAAAAGTGAACTTATATCTGCTGATCTGCTTCCCTTATAATTTTGAAATGTGCTTTTATCTCCGCCAGGAACCTTCTTCCTTTTTGAAAAGGCCATGGTTTAATACCCTGCTGACTATTATACTCACAAATATTATACAAGGCTTTCCAGTGTTTTAAAATTTCTTTATAAGCGCTGGGTAAAGTGTAGCCGGTATCATAAAAATGATTGGGCTCGGCACCGCAGCCATTATATTCTAATATGGTAAAATTTTTTCCGTTCTTCAGGTCTTCCACATTACTGCACATGATATCATAACGTCCGTAAAAAAAATCATTGATGTTATGACTGATCTCATCAAAAATACGCACCAGTTTATCATCAATATGTTCTTTAAGGTCCACAAAGTGGGCACCCCGGTTATGATTGGCCGCATAGCTTAACATATATTTTTCTCCGGCAGGAATAATATCATCCCATCTTTCTTTATGCTTGCTGTGCATTTCACCAATTCTTTTCTCTGCCTTTGGATGATGTTTGACCAATTGCTCCAGGGTATCTTTCCCATTACCAACTACCTGTAAAGGAATTTTATGCAGGAAGCCGGTTATCATTCCTTTTTCCTGCTGCGGATGCCGGATATAAAACACACTTACCTCCATCGGGTAATGCACCAGTTCCTGTATCATATAATCCACCGGAACTTTAACATGATAATTTTCCAGTTCTTCTTCCTTATCAATTTTCCTGAACAAAATACCCTGGCAACCCACTTCAGGTTTTACAATGAACGGATAACTAATGCCACTGTTTTGTAACAACCTTTTTAAATCATTAAACTCTTTTCGAGGTGTAACGGTAAATGTTTTGGGATATAATGCTGTTGGCAACAGGTCATACATTTCTTTTTTAGGCTCACCGTCCATCCCGCCAAAAGTTATTTTAGGGTTGCTGGGTGTAAAGAACCATACCGAACCCGACTTAAGCATATACCAGCCCCAAACAGGCACAATGGGTGCATACAGTAATTTAAAAGGCCAGGCCTCCCAATTTCTGATTCGGTTAAAGATATTTTTCACTGGCACGAAGATATTTAAAATGAACCAGTCTGTTATGCCGGTTGTTTATAGTATATAAAATGAAAGGTTTAATTTTACAGATATTGTATATTGCATCATTCATCAAACCCGGATAAAAGATTAGTTTATGCATGTTCCAACAATGGCTGAAATGATGGCAAAGGGTGAAAGCCCCGAAGTTTTATTTTGGGTGGGCTGTGCCGGAAGTTTTGATCAACGGGCACAAAAAATTACTAAAGCTTTTGTAACCATATTGGATAAAGTTGGCATCAACTATGCCATCCTCGGTAAAGAAGAAATGTGTACCGGCGATCCGGCCAGGCGGGCAGGCAATGAATTTATGTTCCAGATGATGGCCTACCAGAACATTCAAATACTAAATAGGTATGGCATTAAAAAAATAGTAACCGCTTGTCCGCATTGTTTTAATACACTAAAAAATGAATACCCGGAGTTGGGTGGCAACTATGAAGTAATACACCATGCTACATTTTTACAGCAACTGATTGATGAAGGAAAAATAAAAATGACCGAAGGCGGAACATTCAAAGGCAAAAAAATTACCTACCATGATAGTTGTTATTTAGGCAGGGCCAATAATATTTATGAAGCTCCCCGTAAAGTGCTGGAAGCGTTGGATGTTTCTTTGGTTGAGATGAAACGCTGCCGCAGCAACGGACTTTGCTGTGGTGCCGGTGGTGCACAAATGTTTAAAGAAGAAGAAAAAGGAACTACCCGTAT
>JBDTUK010000006.1:0-9595 GCA_040007795.1 Ferruginibacter sp. | reverse complement strand
CCTCCTGTGCAATGCGGAATAATACCAGTTCGGTATTGGCTTCCATAAAAATGGGGTTTCCGGTTATCGAGAAACTGATTTTATACCGTCCCGATTTACTTAATTGTGTTGCTTCAAACTCCAGCGCTTTAATGAGTCCGTTGTTTAAAATAATTTCACTACTCATACTGTGGCTTATATCGCTAAGGTCGTTAATGGCTTCGCTTATCATAGTTACCGAATCATTGACCTGCAAAATGGTTTTACCGGTATCTGCATAGTTAAGGGTGTTTAAATGCAGTTTGGCAAGGGTTAGTTTTTGGCCGATATTATCGTGTATTTCCCTGGATATGTTTTGAATGGTCTGTTCCTGTATTTCCAATTGAGATTGCAATAAAGTATTTTGGTGGGATGCTTTAAGAGTTTCAATATCTTTAAAATAGGCATTTTGTTTCTGCTGGTAGCGATAAATAATTATTGTGATAAATACCACCAGGGTAAGTATGAGTAATACCGAAATAATAATAAAAATTACTATAAATTCTGTGGGTGCTTTAAGCATAAATAACTTTTTATGATAAAAAGGTAAAGAACTATAAGCGACATATTGGTAATAGAAAAAATTTGAAAACGGAGATTGACAACTTCCTGATTTTTTGGAATAAAGGGAATTAAAGAACTTACAGGAAAACCAATGCTGGAAGAGAAAAAAATACCCATTACTAACCAAAATGCTGACGACTTGACAAGTATTAGAGTAGGTTTATTACTCATTAGATCCCTTACGTAAAAAAAGCAGAAAATGAGTAAGATTAAATTTGGTATTATAAAAGGGCTTATTTCAGTATTGGCTAAATGAACTACAATAATCAGTATAATCTGAGTAAGGACTAATAAAAAGAGTAACCCTTTTATTTTTTTTGCGAATATTGATTTTTTTAATATTTCGAAAAAAAATAATCCAAGCATTAAAGACTGAAATAATAATAATAATTGCTCAATTAAAATTGGAATTTTCTTACTAAAAAGCCAGGCAGAATTATGGTTTGTAATGGCGTTTGTAGATAATAGCAAACCGAGTATAATAAAAATGAAAATATATCTATAATACAGAGGCTTATCTTTTTTTGCAAAAGCTATTGCCAAAAAAAAGGCAATACCAATAATGCCTGTGCCAAATAATACAATGAAATTATATAGTTTCAAGTCATAAGTTTTCTCTACAATACTACTTCAAATTCCTCAACCGCTTTCCGAAAAATCTCTTTTTTTTCTGTTGTTTTTCCCTTGGAAAGGGAAAAGGTAGTGAACAACTTTGTAGGGTAATAATAATCTATACCTGTTAATCCGTACTCTATTTATGCAACAATTGAATTTGGCAATAAGAGCTAGGTCACCACGAGGTAATTAAAATTCCAATAGGCAGAATTGTTTTCTAATTTAAATTTTATGTAAATCCAAAAGATAGCTTTTATGGCAATTAACTTTAAAACAAACTTTATATGAAGAAAATGGATTGGTTTTTATTTTTTTATGCACTTTATAGCTCAAGCATTTTCATCTATCCCAGCCTATTAAAGAATTACGCTTTCATGATGATATTGTTGGTGATTTCATTGATATTTATATATTTTTTATTTTTTTCTAAGGACAACGGCAAAAATGTTAAGAAACGTAACCCATTATATCCTTTAATCTATATAATAATCGCTATTATTTTTACTTTATATTTTACTATGAGGTAGCATTGTAAGAGAAATAATATACTTTTTAATGGCAAGTACCCACCAGTTGCCCGTTTTTGTCATTTATTTAATAGTGAGCCAGATTGGTTATTCTTTATCTGTCTGGCAATTTTCTTTTAATTACTTATTTAGAAATTAGCCGAAAAATGTTCATTTCCCCGTTATACTACGTAAAAACCCCATTCACAACAAAGGGTAATTACCCTCTTTATTATCATTGGATATAATTTGAACTTGCGCCCAACGTTATAAGGTTATAATTCAAGCCCTTAAAACGAAAAAAGCTATTATGATGTCGAACGAAAATACAGGTGAACCTATAAAAGTAATTATAGCTGATGACCATGTGCTTTACCGTGCAGGTGTAAAAACCGCCTTAAGTGCAAAAAAGGATGTAAAAGTTATAGGGGAAGCCGATAATGGGATGCATTTGCTGAATATGCTTAAAATGATACCCGTTGATGTCATTCTCCTGGATATCCAGATGCCCATAATGGATGGTATTACCGCATTACCTGAAATTAAGAAACTCTATCCCCATATTAAGATTATCATGCTTACCATGATGGATGATCATAGTATGATCACTAAACTTATGGAGATAGGTGCGAACAGCTATCTTACTAAAACCAGTGACAGCGAAATAATTTATGAAGCTATTAAAACCTGTTTTGAACAGGAATATTATTTCAATTCCCTAACTAATAAGGCCCTGCTTACCAACCTGAAACAACGCAATGACATGACTCCTCAAAAGTTAATGCAGCAGGAAGCTCATCTGAATGAAAAGGAAATGCTGATCCTGAAATTAATGTGTGAGGAGAAAAGTACTAAGGAAATTGCCGATATGGTAGACCTTAGCCCCCGTACTGTGGAAGCTATACGTGATAAATTAAAAGTAAAGACAGGCGCTAAGAGTACAGCTGGTTTAATAATGTATGCTGTAAAACACAATATTTTAAACGAAGAGCTTTAACACGCATTTGTTTAAACTTTGGTCTCTAAAACTGTA
Organism: Ferruginibacter sp.; assembly: GCA_040007795.1. Lineage (GTDB taxonomy): Bacteria > Bacteroidota > Bacteroidia > Chitinophagales > Chitinophagaceae > Ferruginibacter. The sequence continues at coordinate 6,859 of JBDTUK010000006.1, read as the reverse complement.
ATGAAAAATTGTCCCCTGGTTTACCGGGGGACTTTATTTTGCCCCGTATTGAATAAGCCTTAATAGTATATTTGACAGATGGAATATTTTAATTACAATGGTAAAATATACAAGAATGATGTAACTGTAATTAGTGTTAATAGCCGTGGACTACGTTTTGGGGATGGATTATTTGAAACATTAAAAAGCAGTAATAACAAACTGCAATTTGCTGCTGATCATTTTGAACGCTTATGGAAAGGGATGGACCTTTTACAGTTTAAGGTACCTGTACACTTTACAGCAGAAAACCTGCTGCAGCAAATACTGAAGTTAGTAAATAAGAACGGCCATAATAATATGGCAAGGGTAAGGATAACTGTTTTCAGGGGCGATGGCGGTTTGTATGATGAAATAAACCATACTCCCCACTACATTATACAAACCTGGGCTTTGCCTGATGATACCGGAAAATGGAACAGTAACGGGTTGTTGCTGGAGATTTATAGTGATGTTAAAAAGAGTTGTGATATGCTCAGTAATCTGAAGCACAATAATTTTTTACCTTACGTAATGGCTGCACTACATGCCAAAAAACAAAAATGTAATGATGCTATTTTACTCAATAACCACGGACGAATTTGTGATACTACTATTGCGAATATTTTTTTAATTAAGGGAGATGTAATTCATACACCATCGCTGGATGAAGGATGTATTGCAGGGATAATGAGAAAAAACATAATAAGCCAGCTCATTAAAGATAACCTGCAGGTTTTCGAAGGCGAAATAACCGTTGATGACTTGCTGAATGCAGACGAAGTTTTTTTGTCAAACTCCATTTATAATATCCGCTGGATACAACGTATTGGCGATAAAGAATTTACCAACCGCATTACTCAAAAAATTTACACTTCTTTTCTTTCAACCATTTCCTGATACTTTTGTTTATTAATAAATCAGTACTAAAAAAATGCAATTGGGAATGCAGCCAGTAAATATTTTTTGGTTTAGGCGTGATCTTCGTTTAGATGACAATGCCGGGCTGTTTCATTCATTAAAAAGCAATAATCCTGTTTTACCCATTTTTATTTTTGATAAAAATATCCTGGAAAAGTTGGCCGCAGGTCCTAGTGGGGAAAATAAATCAGACAGAAGGGTAGAGTTTATCCATGCTGCATTGGAAGAAGTGCAATCATCTTTGAAAAAAATGGGTTCATCCTTAGAAGTATTTTATTCCACACCGATAGAAGTATTTTCAGATCTTATTTCTACATATAAAATTGAAAAAGTATTTACCAATCAAGATTATGAGCCTTATGCTAAAGAAAGAGATGCTTCAATAGCTGCTCTGCTGAACAGTTACGGAATATCATTTCAAACTTTTAAAGACCAGGTGATATTTGAAAAAGATGAAGTAATAAAAGATGATGGTAAGCCATACACTGTCTTCACGCCTTACAGCAGAAAATGGAAAGCTGCTCTCAAAGATTTTCATTTGAAAGAATATCCTGCAGAAAAATATTTTAGTAATTTTTATCAACAGCAACCAAAGACTCTCCCAACATTGCAGGAAATTGGATTTAAAAGTACAAGCCTCCCTTTTCCTTCAAAAGAATTAAATGATCAACTTGTAATAAAGTACCAGGAACAAAGAAACTTTCCGGCTATTTCAGGAACATCAAAGTTGGGTGTTCATCTTCGCTTTGGTACCGTAAGTATCCGGCAAATTGCAAAACAGTGTAATGGTCTAAGTGAAACTTACATTAATGAATTAATATGGCGTGATTTTTATCACATGATCCTTTCACATTTTCCAAGAGTTGGGGATGGAAAAGCTTTTAAACAGGAGTATGATAATATTGAATGGCGAAGAGATGCCGGAGAGTTTGAAAAATGGTGTGCAGGCCAAACCGGTTATCCCATTGTAGATGCAGGCATGAGAGAATTAAATGCAACAGGCTTTATGCATAACAGGGTGCGTATGATCGTTGCTTCTTTTCTGACCAAACATTTATTACTGGACTGGAGACTGGGCGAAGCTTATTTTGCAGAAAAATTATTGGACTTTGATCTTGCTGCAAATAACGGGGGCTGGCAATGGGCTGCAGGCAGCGGCTGTGATGCAGCTCCATATTTCCGGATATTTAATCCATACCTGCAAACACAAAAATTTGACCCCAAACTTGAGTATATAAATAAATGGGTGCCTGAACTAAATGAATTCAATTATCCAAAACCCATTGTTGAACATGAGTTTGCAAGAAAACGGTGCCTGGAAGTTTATGCAAGAGCTTTGAAGAAGTAGCTTGTAAAATAGTTATCCCTTTTAGAAAAAAGAACCGTTAAACCTCGGGTTTACAACATTATTATAGATAGACCCAAAACGGTAGTTGAGGCTGAAATAAGAATAAAAACTTCTTTCAGAAGCGTATTGCCTGTTACCGGTGAGCAGGTCGTTCAGTGAAACTGTATGCCTGGAGATATTCGGATAAATGCCTTTTGTAAAATTGATATTGCTGTAAATATAGAGAGACAAACCTTTTATTATCCGGATATCAATGCTCCCACCTACTGAAAATGTATTAATGTTCCTTCCTTTGATCTTTACGCTGTCGGATTCAAATGAATTCAAAAAATTATCCCAGGATGCATTCATGTAGGCGCTTCCCCATTTTTGAATAAAGCCCATGTTCATCGACAATGAATGCTGAAACATCCAGTGCCTCGGCAAAATATAATTACTTGAATCAATGAACTCATTGTAAGAAGGCCCGATGCGGTAGAAAAGCGTGATGGACCTTTTTACCGCCTCTTTGTAGGGAAAGAAACTGTATTCAATGGCAGGATGTAACATCACCTGGATATCATAATTGCTGAAGGTACTGTGCGTAATATTTCCAAAGCCCCCTACGGACCAATGTTTATTTAAACTGCCCACCATGGTAGCGCTGAACCCGGAAGTACTATTGGTAAATTTATTTTTTACCCCGTTGTCGTCATAAGTTCTCACAGACTTATTAATGTTTGCATTGATACTGATCTTTGACTTTTCAGTGACCCTGTTGGCATTGATCCTGCCTGTTAAGCTGTTGCGTTTACTGTAATCATCCGAACTGAAATCGCCATTTATACCAATATTGAACACCCAGGAATTCCACTTGTCTTTTTTATTGCTGAGCGAATTAACGGCGGTTTCATTTTTTAAGATCGGTATGCTGATATTTATTTTTTCAGCTAGGGAGGTCTGTGCTATAAAGCGGGTTAGGCCCGTCTTTAAGTAACGTACCAGTTTTTCCCTGTACTCGGCATCTGTTTCAACACTTGTGCGGTAGAACTTTAAAGTGTCTTCCATTCCCTTAAAATTTTCACGGCCCGAAAAAAATAATTTTAATTCGATACCCCCTGAGCCGGTAGACTGGGAAGTGATCATAACATAAACATTTGCGGTAAAACGGTCAGGAACAAAATCAACATAATTGATCTCCGTTTTTATGAAACTCATATCGCACGAGGTATTGCAATCAACAAAGACCCTTACGTCGTCACTAACCTTTGGTTTGGTTTGAGCAAATGAAATAGAATGCAGTAGAAAAAATAAGATGCAGAAGATAAAACTCTGTTTTCTCATGTAACAATTGTTAGGGTTGAATGGGAGTCAAAAATATCTCATTAACCGGGGGGAGTTTATCTTTATTTAATATTTGATAAATCTTTAACAACTTTTGTACGGCAGCTTTGCCGTCATCTCCCAGGTCAACGGAGAAATTGTTTACGTACAGGTCAATATGCTTCCTCATTATTCCGTCACTCATTTCCTGCGAATGTTTTTTTACATAATCTGTCAATTCAGTGTAATGATGTTGATAAGCATATTCAATACTTTTCCTGATGAAGTTATCTACCTGTAAACTTATCAATGGGTCAACAGAACGCTTTATAACAATACCTCCCAGCGGAATAGGATTGCCTGTTTCTTTTTCCCAATAATTACCCAGGTCGGTAATTTTATGCAATCCCTTTGCTTCATAAGTAAAACGGTTCTCATGAATAATTACACCCAGCCCCTTTCCGGCTAAAACAAAATTTTCTATTTCATCATAGCGGATAAAAATTTTATTCTTTGCATTGGGATAGGCTAAAGAAAAAAGTAAATGGGCCGTTGTATGCTCTCCGGGGACTGCTACTCTGTAAGTATTTACAAATTCTTCATTTAAAAAAGAGGTTTGGAGGGGGCCGCTTATTAACAAAGGCCCAACTCCACGCCCCAATGCACTGCCACTGTTCAACAGTACATAATTATCCAGCACCATTGATAAAACACCATAACTAAGTTTTGTAATATCCAGTTTTCTCTGCAGCGCCCACTGATTAAGTGTTTCTACATCTTCAAGTACTACATCAAATGATAATCCTTTTGTATCAATTTTATTATTTACCAATGCATCAAAAATAAAAGTATCGTTGGGACAGGGAGAAAATCCTAAAGTGAGTTTCATTAGTAATAGTTGATCCGTTAATTGGTTAATCCGTTAATTAGTTTGGATAATTCTGTATTTAAATTATCTATTGCTTCTTTCATCTTCCATTTTGTTTTATCTCTCTCCCCAACATAATTGGAAACAGACCTGATTTGTATAAAGGGAATATTTTCCTGCAAACAAACATAATGTAATGCTGCACCTTCCATAGATTCTATATCAGCATTAAATTGTTTTATGATCTGTTGTTTTTGTAATTCACTATCGCTTACTTTATTTACTGTTATCGCTTTAACAGCTGGCAAAGAAGATTTTTTCAATATTTCATGGGTGTTCACCAACCAGCCATTTGTAAAGGGCAATTCATTTTTATCAGCAAAGCCTGATTCAAAAATTGACATAAAGTTTCCTTTTTCTTCCATGCCCAGGTCACCAAAAGAATCTTCTTTTACTAAAACTGTTTTGCCGGGGATTATATCCTTGTTATAAGTTCCTGCAATCCCTGCCTGGATGATACAATCATAGTCAAGCTGCTGCATCCGCTTTTGTAAATGATATATTGTAGAAGGGACACCTACGCCCGATATCAATACATCAATCCCGGCATGGGTAGCTATAAAGGGTTGAATTTCCAGTTCGGTGGCAGCTATCACTAAAATTTGCATAGTACAAATTTCGTGTTTACCCTTCATATTTCAGTAATTTGAAGCTACCTTTGCAAAAATTTTTAAACGATCAATGGTTTATATCACCCGGATAGAACATTTTAATGCGGCTCATAAATTATTTAACCCGGCATGGAGCAGGGAGAAGAATGAGGAGGTATTTGGTAAGTGTGCCAACGAGAACTGGCATGGACATAATTTTGAACTGTTTGTTACTTTAAAAGGAGAGCCGGATGCAGATACAGGATTTGTTTTTGATGTAAAGAAGCTGAGTGTTATTGTAAAAGAGCATGTAATAGATAAGCTTGATCATAAAAACCTGAATGTGGATGTTGATTTTATGAAAGGAAAACTTTGTTCTAGTGAAAACCTGGTTATAGCTATCTGGAATGAACTTAATCCACATCTTCCACCCGGAGTTAAACTGCATTGCCTTAAGTTATCTGAGACACCCCGGATATATGTTGAATACTACGGTACTACTTCGCCCGGTTGACAAAAGGACATTTAACCTTAATATTCTGTGCTACGTAGTACAAGTAATTAATTTTAGTTTCAGGCAAACAAATACTAACTTTAATTGTAATTAACTTTCAGTAGTTGATGTGTTTGAACAGCAAACTTCTGTTTTAACCGTCAAAAATTGTTCTGACCTTTTTTGAACAAACCCTGGTCATCATATGTTATACTATAAATCATGAGTAATAGAGTAGCGGTTTACCGCAAAGAACATTTTAATGCAGCACACCGGCTTAATAACCCGGCCTGGGATGAAGCTACCAATGACAAGGTATTTGGTAAATGTAATAATCCGCATTTTCATGGACATAATTACGAACTGGTTATTAAAGTAACCGGGGAACCTGATGCCGCTACGGGGTATGTGATGGACATGAAAGTACTAAGTGATATAGTGCAGGAAAATGTGATAGAGCGATTTGATCATAAAAACCTTAATGAAGATACGGTTGAGTTTAAAATATTAAATCCAACTGCTGAGAATATTGCGATTGTGATCTATAATATTTTAAGAAAAAAAATTGAAACAAAATTTGACCTGCAGGTCCGTTTGTATGAAACAGAAAGAAATTTTGTGGATTACCCGGCCAATTGATTTTGGCAGGTTATTTATTCAGGAATAAAAGGAAAATAAATGGCGTATAAAAAAATTGAGCAGTATGATGAAGAGACCACATCAGGGCTCATGAAAAATTACCGCAGCAGTTTGCAATTGCTTGGCGAAGACCCGGATAGGGAAGGCTTAGAGAAAACCCCCGAGCGGTTGGCCAAAGCCATGCAGTTTCTTACACAAGGGTATCAAATGGATGCGAATGCAATATTGAACTCTGCCAAATTTCACGAAGAAGTAAGTGAAATGATCATTGTAAAAGATATTGAACTGTATAGTATGTGTGAGCACCACATGTTGCCCTTTTACGGAAAAGCACATGTGGCCTATATTCCCAACGGATATATTACCGGCCTTAGTAAAATTGCCAGGGTAGTGGATGTGTACAGCCATCGCCTGCAGGTACAGGAAAGATTGACACACCAGATCTTAAATTCGATAAAAGAAACATTGAACCCATTGGGTGTTGCTGTAGTTATTGAAGCATCACATTTGTGTATGATGATGAGGGGAGTAGAAAAACAAAATTCGGTAACTACTACTTCAGCATTTTGGGGTGAGTTTGAAAAGAATGAAACAAGAAGTGAGTTTGTGAAACTCATCAG
>JBDTUK010000005.1:0-40727 GCA_040007795.1 Ferruginibacter sp. | reverse complement strand
TCGTAAAAGCACAACTTAACAAGTAGATTTACTTTTACAGTATCCTCTTTTGTTACAGCTAATAGTTTTTTTAAACTATCTATATCAGGCCCTTGCGCAAATATGTTTATCAGGGATAAGCATAATATACATGACAGGAATATTTTTTTCATGCTTAATTAATTTGATTATTATCTTTTTCCAACTGCTCAATCGTTTTCTTCGCCGCTGCCAACCGTATCTGTTTATTCTTCTTCACCAGTCTAGCCGTTGCCCATTTTTCTATGCGATGATGTAACGGAACCAGTAATGCTGCAATACAAACCAACGCCAGTAACATCAGCACTGGTGAGTGATGGGTAACTCTTTCTAAAAAAGGATGCAGCAATAAATTTAAAAATTCAAACACGATCAGCAAAGCAACTACTCCCAAAAACTCAATCATTTTTGTGTTGGTAATAAAACTGCGGCTTAACAATAAAAAGATGATAAGGAATGTGATGATGCCGAAAGCGATTAAGGCGAATTGGATATTTTGTTTGCGCTGGTCTGCTTCTTCGGATTTTTTTGCATCGTCTTCTATAGTGCGTAATTGCTCTTTAAACGTTAATGCCTGAATGGTATTTAGATTTGCCTGATTAAAAATCAGTTCCCTTATTTGATACTCCAATTTTGAATAATAGTAAGCACTGTCGGTGTTATTTAGTTTATCAAACAAGTCTTTTTTATAACCAGTAGCTATTAATTTGAAATTTAAATTTTGGGTTTTACTTGATAATACCCATAACTTTTCAACCTGTAATTTGGCTTCGACCATTCTGTTATTCTTAAAAAGGAAAGGAATATATCTTTGATAGAATCCCATCTTTCTGCTTTCATTTTTTACTGAATCAGCTAAAACAAGTGCCTTATTAAAATACACATCGGCCAGGGCATTCTCATTCAATTTCGAATTGACGGCGCCGAGTAAATGCAATGTCTGCAATTGGTAAGTAGGGAGTTTCAACCTTTCGCTGGTTTGTAATGCTGCCTGTGCATAGTATAAGGCAGAGTCCAATTGATTTTTCTCCATATAAGCAATCCCCATATTTCTTTGATACTGTACAAGCATGTAATCGTATTTGGATGAGGTTTTATCAGGCAGGTTTTCTCCGCCCGTCTTGTTAAATTTAAAAAAATCATCTATATTTTTAAGGTAGTAATATATTGTTGCTATGTCAAAATAAAGCGAACTTATTCTTCGCTTGTCGTTATATTTTTCAGCCAAAGGCAAGGCCTTAAAGTAATATTCAAGTGAGGTGCTGTTATCTCCTTTGCTTCCAGCAAAATAATATCCAATCCAGTCATAACTGATGGCAAGCAGGGAATCATTTTTTAATTGTTGTGCTATTTGAAGCAAATCAATACATATTGCAGAGTCGATATTGGTGCTGGAATAAGAGTCTATGGTTTCAAGATATTTTATAGTTTCGGTGAAACGCTCAATTGGATTGCTGTAACCTGCTAAAGCTGTTTTTGCGTTATCGGGATTATTGTTTTGTGCAAAAGCAATTTGTACACTTGTAATAAAACAAAAGAGGGTTATTAATTTTTTCATTTTAATTAGTTGAGTTGTTATCTTCCATTTAATAGAGCCATGGGCTCGAAACATTTTGTAACAAGGGACTTTAGTCCGTTGCGGTTAAAAGAAATCTACACAGAGAGCCATAGGCTCGACACATATTTATACCAGTTCTTGAAAAATATATTGCTCATCATACTCAATTTTAAACTTCTTTAAAAAATCCAAATACTCATCCCTGAAATTTTGCTTTGCATGATGTGCTTCCTGGTTTTGGATATACTTAAAAACTTTATCTACATGAGACTGACTGTAAGAAAAGACTCCATAACCTTCCTGCCACTCAAACCTGCTTTTAGTTAATGAATGGTCATTTATATATTTTGATGATTTTGCTTTTACGGTTTTCATTAATTCCGAGACGGAAACCACGGGTTTTAATCCAACAAAACAATGGATATGGTCTTCCACACCATTTACAATAATGGTTTTGCAATTGGCTTCATTAACTAAGTTGCCAATAATTGCATGTAGTTGTTTGCTCCAGGCTTTCTCAATTACGGCATTGCGATACTTTACTGCAAAAACTGTTTGCAAGTAAATTTGATGGTATGTGTTAGCCATGTATTTTAGTTTTTTGTACTTATGTATCGAGCCTACGGCTCTCATTTTACTTCACTGCTTTGCAACGGACTAAAGTCCGTTGTTACAAAATTAGCCGATGCTACGCATCTAACTTTTTACATCGGCATCATCACCTTTCTCTAATTGCTCAATTGTTTTCTTCGCTGACGCTAACCGTATCTTTTTATTCTTCTCCACCAACTTAGCCGTAGCCCAATGTTCTATTTTATGGTGAAGAGGAACCAGCAATGCTGCAATGCAAACCAATGCCAATAACATCAGCACAGGGGAGTGGTTGGTTACTCTTTCTAAAAAAGGATGTAGTAATAAATTGAGGAATTCAAAAACGATCAACAAGGCGATCACTCCTAAAAACTCTATGACTTTTGTATTGGTAATAAAACTGCGGCTTAGCAATAAAAAGATAATGATGAAGCTAATGATGCCAAAAGCGATTAAAGCGAATTGGATGTTTTGTTTACGTTGATTTGCTTCTTCTGATTGTTTGGCCTGATCTTCTTTTTCTTTTATTTGTTGCGCAAAAGAAATGTTCTGAATTTGATTTCGCTGTTGTTCATTAAATACACTGTCGCTGTAAGCATCTTTTATATCAGAATAATAATAAGAACTGTCTTTTTGCCCAACGGCATAATATACTTTACGAAGCAATGCAGCTGCACCTATCATCCCCAATTTATTTTTAGCCTGCTTTGCTTTATTAAAACCACTTAAAGCATAGTCTTTAGATAAATTATATTGCCTTGTATCAAACAGATACTGCCCATAATCCGAAGTGGCGGTTACATAAGGTGAATAAATATTTTCGGCATCGCTAAAAGCAATACATTTCTTATAATAACTCTCTGCAAGGTCTGTATCGCCTTTTGCTTTATATACAGTTGCAAAAATGTATAGTACCCTGGCGTAGCCATAAGCATCTTTTTCTTTTACAGTTGCTTCGTTTGCTAATTGTATGTAACGCAAAGCGGAATCGGGTTGCTCTAATCCTAAAAACACTTCAGACAAATGCGTATAAGTTCTGTTGAAGGCATCAGTGGATACGAAGAGCATCTCTTTCAAAAAAGTTTCCGCCTTTTTTAAATACCTCAACGCTTCACTATAGTTTTTTAATCGCTTAAAAGTAACACCAACTTCTTTGGTTGCAAGATAAATATCATAGTTGCTTTTATCTTTCTCTGCACACGATAAACTTTTGAACTGATTTTCCAATGCCTGTTTATAATCGCTGGTATTACTGAAATAATTTCCTATCTGTACATAAGCTTTAGCAAACAACGAATCCTGATGTGTACCTGATGCTATTTTAAGCATTTGCGCTGTGGCATATTGCAAACTGTCTGGCTTGCCTGCGTAACCATAGTACTCACCAATGTCAGCCCACGCCCTAACTTGCCCTGCAGGGGTTTGTGCCTGTTTTAATAGCTGATATAAACTATCTCTTCTAAATTTTAAATTTTGAGAGCATGCTATTGTGCAATAGAAAATGGAAAGCAGTGCTATTATTTTTTTCATACTTAATTAGTTGAGTTGTTATCTTTTTCTAACTTTTCAATCGTTTTTTTAGCAGTTGCCAATCGTATCGCTTTATTTTTCTCTACTAATTTAGCTGTAGCCCAATGTTCTATTTTATGGTGTAGCGGAACCAGCAATGCCGCAATACAAACCAATGCCAGCAACATCAGCACAGGCGAATGATGTGTAACACGTTCTAAAAAAGGATGCAGCAATAAATTTAAAAATTCAAACACGATCAGCAAAGCAACTACTCCCAAAAACTCAATCATTTTTGTGTTGGTGATAAAACTGCGGCTTAGTAATAAAAAGATGATGAGGAAAGTGACGATGCCGAAAGCGATCAAAGCAAATTGAATGTTTTGTTTGCGTTCTTCTTCCGTTTTGGCTTTTTCTGCATCTGCTTCCTGTTGGCGCAACTGTTCCTGAAAAGTAAGAGCCTGAATACTTTTAACTTTTTCCAGGCTAAGAAGCGAATCTTTGGTGAGCATAGCCAAACGGAAATATTTGTTGAGGCTATCCTGTTGATTGGTTTGTTCAAAACTTTTGTACAGGTATTCATAAGATCGCATACTTTGATCTTTAACATCAAAAGGAACGGATGTTGCGAGTGCCTGCCGGGAATAATAATTGGAACTGTCATACATTTTTGTAGCAAGAAACACTTCTGCAAAATCATTTTTAAGATAAGCATCCATGTAAGGCGATGAAGCACCATATTGTTTATAATAGGTTGCTGTCCTTCTTAAAAAAGGCAATGCAACATCATGTTGCCCGGCCGCAATATAATTTTCGCCAAGTGTACTGGTAGAAATAGCCAGCTGTTTAAAATTTTTCAATTCGCCATCCATTTTCACGGCTTTTTCTGCATATACCATTCCAGAATCAGGCATCTTGCCTTCACCATATACACAAGCGATGCCATTATAAATCCGTGATAAAAGGTTTTTGTCATTGTTCGCAAAATCAATTTCCTTTTTTGCATATTTTGCGGCCTGCACATAATCTTTGGCCGACATATAAGTGCTGTTGATAAGCATATATGTATTTAATATCCCAAAACTATCTTTGCGTTGTTCAAACTGCGGCAATACGGAGAACAGCATATTAAGTGCGCCCGGGAAGTCACCATTCTTTTGTAAAATAATTGCAAGGCCAAGATTGGTATAGTTTGTACCTGCTTCATCCTTTTGTTTTTGGAACCAGCTTTTCAGTAACAGGATATTCGCTTTTGTTTTCGTATCGTTTAATGCCTGGTGCTTAAAATAATCCATCAGGCAGTTTCCTTTTTCTTTATCAGCTTTTGCAGCGTAATATTTTGCTTTAGTACTATCAGGTAATGGTTGATTGTATGCGTTTAAGGTGCAAGAAAAAAGTGATAAACAGAGTGTGATTTTTTTCATCTTCATTAAGTTTTGTTTTTCTCTAATTGTTCAATCGTTTTCTTTGCCGCCGCCAATCGTATCTTTTTATTCTCTTTTTTTTACCTCCACACTTATAACATGCAAATCATTAGTGCCTACATTTTTTAATGCATGAGGTGCTAATGCTCCGCTCCATAATGCTGAACCGGTAGCGGCACTTAAACCAAGTGCTTTTGAATCAACCATCACATTTCCTTGTACATCATACCTTATAAAATCACTCCAGCTAACAATATACAATGAAGCCGGGTATTGATGCGTATGCACATTGGTTATTTCACCGGGAGGGATATTAGTATCCAGCACACGAACAGTATCGTTTTCAAACAACAACTTATGATGCTGTGCTGCAGCGATCAGTGCATCCAGTTCAGGGGGCCATTGTTCTTCTTCGCTCATATTATTCCAGGTGATATTCTTTTTTTAGATAAGTAATAAGTTCTTCTCCATTTTTTTGTAAGGCAATTGCAGCCGGTAGTATAGAGCGTCTGCTCCCATTCATATATACTGCGTAAATACCCAGTTCCTTTACTAATTCCATATCGGTAGTTCTTAAAGCTGGGTTATTGGCTTCTCTGCTTATTTCTCCATTCTCTTTTTCCATCATTCTGAAAATGGCAGGGTCAAATACTTTTGAGGCAATTTTTTTATACTCTTCAAATTCATTTAAATATAAATCTTCCAACTGTTTGGTATAATGAAAACCATTATAGTAAGTCATAATTTTATTTGATGCGCCTGTGTTTCTGATAAGGCGAAAACTGCCTGAATTTTTTAATTGTTCAAGTGTTCTGTTATTATTTGAAAAGATAATTATCCTCGGGCTCATTCTGCCCAAATAATATAATTGATTGCCGTTAGTTTTAATGAGGCTATTATTGACCAAAATATTTATCAACGTATCCATTCGTTTTACACCTGATTGTAAATCGGCTACATAAATATTCAGTTTTTCCTGGTCATCTTTAAGGTCTTCCACCATCGATCTTATAAATTCCTTTTCCCGTTGATGTTCTATTACATGCTCTAACTGGTACTCGGCTAAAAATCCACAGAACACAGCAAGGAACAACATTAAAAATTCCCAGAAATAATCTTTCCATGTTTTTTTTCCATGGGCGGGGTGGGTGTGGTGATGTACTTCCATGTTTTCAGTTTCTGGTTTGTAGTTTGTGGTTTGTGGTTGTTCCGCTTCGATAATAGATTCAGCAGATGATGTAGTTTCATCTGATGGTTCTTTACTTACCAGTTGCTCCTGCGGAATTTCTTCCGGTGATATGTTATCTTCTTCGCTCATAATTATCCCAGGTGGTACATTCTCTAATGGCTTGATCAGTTCTTCAATATATGTAATGGATATTCAATAAAAATTAAGAGGCAGCAATCGAAACTGCCTCTTAATTGAAAATTACTTTGAATCCTGGTTGTAGATTTCCCGGATGCAGAGATATTTACCATCTTTTTTTTCAAATACAGCGAAATACTTTCCTCCACCGATCGTTTTACCGGCGGCATCTTTATACATTGTCTTTCCCACCTCGGTCACTACATCTCCCTGTGCATATACATCCATGGTCTCAAAAGCAATGCTGGCGTATTTCGACGGTTTTGCAAAATCTGCTTCCTGCTTTTTCTGGATAGCTGCCTTGCCCGAAAGCATTGGCTCTCCATCAGGCATGCTTATCGCATCTTCGCTGTACAGTGCCATAAGTGCCTTGCCATCTTTGGCATTCTGAGCTGTAGCCCAGGCTGTTTCAACTGCAACTATTTCGGAACGGATCTTTGCCAGGTCAGGTTTTGCAGGTTCTGCTGCAACTACAGGTGCAGCGGTGGCGGCATCCTGTTTTGCCGGCTCCTGGCAGGAGGCAAATAATAATACGCATGCTGCGTAAACCGGGAAGAAAATTGTTTTTTTCATTTTGTTTTTTTTATGATTAATAAATAAGAAGAATTTTATGTTTGAACTACGAATAACTCAGCCAGTATTATTATTCAATTTTTTTCAACTCACCCTTTTGCCCGGTATTGATGAACCAGGCTTTGGTAACCTTGCCGGTATTATCCACTTCAAATTCTATTTGCCTGTCGCTGCCATCTCCATAAAAGAATTTGGTTTCTGATTCCGGTTTTAATTCAATGTCTTTGTTTCCGTTCCGGTGGCGATAGAACTTACCATCTTTTTTAATGAACTGAAGTACCAGGAATGCCGAATACTTTCCTACATAGCGGTCCAATAATGTTTCATTGATTTTTATTTCTTTGTGTTCATAAGGCATTAAAAGATCTTCATCAGCTAAAATAGATTGGATGCCTGCCTGCACCTGGCCACTCAGGGTTTCATTATTAGAAAGTGCAATGATGGTTTCATCTTTGCCTGTATTATGCGTCATGAACGTGAGATACCCCGGCCATTCACCATCGTGTGAAATAATATTTCCTCCCGGGGATTTAGTTACTTCAACCCCAAAGCCATAAAAACCTGTTGAATCTCCTGGCGACATCTGCACCAAAGGAGAAAGCATTTCATCTGTAGATGCTTTGCTAACCAGTTTATTGGTGAACAAAGCATTCTCCCATTTTAAAAGATCACCGGTGGTGGAGTTAACACAGCCATCTCCCACAATACCATCGAGGTAATACACCATGTCAAACTTTGCAACACTATCCGGTAAAATATAACGCTTCAAACTGTCGGAATAAATGAACCCAAGTGCATAGTTGTCTGGTATTTGTTTTACAGAGCGGCGGGTATTATATATAAATGTATGTGTCATGGCCAGTGGCTGAAAAATATATTTTGCCATGAACTTATAATAATCCATTCCCCAGGACTTCTCAATAATTGAAGCCAGCACGGCATAGCCCGTATTGCTGTATTGCCATTTGCTGCCGGGTTTAAAAAGCAAAGTATCTTTTTGCTGTTTCAGCATTTCGAGTACGTCCTTATTGAATGCGATCTTTTTATGGTCCCAATTTTTTTCAAACTGGTTCTCATATTCAGGCAGGCCAGAAGTATGCGTAAGCAGGTGTCGGATGGTAATATTATCGTATGGAAAACCGGGAAAGAATCTTTTTACATTATCGTCATAACTCAACTGCCTTCTTTCTTTCAGGAGCATGATGGCCATGGCTGTAAACTGTTTGGAAACAGAAGCCAGTTCAAAAACAGAACTGTCATTCAGTTTTCTTTTTGAATTAAAGTCGGCATAACCAAGGGCTTGTTGGTAAATGATTTTGCCCTTCTCAGCTACCAGTACATTTCCATTAAAACGAAAATAATCATGCTGACCGGTCATGAATTGTTTTAGCAACGCCGCATGATCTTTTTGTGCAGCCAGTGAAAGAGGGAGTAACAGGATCAGCAAAAATTTTTTCATATTTTTTGTTTTGATTGTTGTAATTGGTTTTTATTGTAAATCGAATTCATTCCTTAGTTTATCGGCTTCGGAAACAGGTTTGGCAAACGAAGCTGTTTCATCTGTTAGTTCTTTATTTACGATTTTCTCCTCTGGAATTTCTTCTGCGGGTATATATTTTTCTTCATTCATTGTTTAAATTATATTTCGATTGCAATAATATTATAAGCCTGCTGGCTGTAGAGTACAATCCTTCGGCTGAATTTATCAGTACTTTCTTTGTGCCATACATAAAATGGTAGCGTGCGCAAACACTGTTGATCACCTGGTCATCTTTACTTAGTAACGCTGATGTTGATTTAGGATATTCCGGTGTAAATGGACTGGGAGAATGAAGCATTTCCTGGAATACCCCCATGTCAAATAATTTCTCAAGCGTTAAAAAAAGTTCCTGCCTGTTTTTGATCTCCATTACAACGGGACCTTCAGAAACCCATTTATAATTTCCATAGTAATATGAAATGCTATCCAGTATAGCGGGATCATTTATCAAGCGCAAACTGCCTGAGCTCTTCATCTGCTCAAAGGTCTTATCATTGATTAGCAGGCTTTGATCGAGAAAAGGAATTGTACGGGCGAGAAAATAGGCATGTTTAACGGCTTCGCCTGTGTCTTTATTTTTTAAAACCTTTATTAGAGTATCTATCATTTTATTGGATTGGTCATGAATTGCTATTGCATTCTTAAGAAAACCTGTATCTGCTTTCAGATCCTGTATCAGCGAATGGATATATTCTTTTTCCCTTGCTCTCTCTACATAATGTTCCCTCATATTCTCAACAAAAAAACCGAGTGTAACCGCCAGGAACAACATAAAAAATTCAAAGAAATAATGTTTCCAGCCATGGCCGGGGGCTTTGTGTAAATGGTGGGCGTGTGTTTCCATGTTATTAGTTTCTTGTTTCTCGTTATTCGTTTCCCGTTGTTCAACTTCGGTAGTTGATTCATCAAATGAACCTGCCTGTCCGGTAGGCAGGATATTTTCATCCGGTAATTCTTTATTCTCGGGTTGTTCTTCCGGCAATTTTTCTTCGTCGCTCATTCTTACTATTATCTTTATTTCAAAAATTATATCAATACATGCCCACTTTTCCTTTTGCTGATTCAAATATTTTTTTTGAATCATAACCAATTCCATTTTTAAAAACAAGTTCGGTGTTGCGTACATTTTTTATATCCTGTTCAGGATCGCCGTTCATTAAGACAAAGTCGGCACGTTTACCTACAGCAATAGTCCCTATCTCCTTATCACGGCCAAGGTATTCAGCTGCATTCAATGAACATATTTTTACTGACTGAGCAAAGCTGAAGCCTGCTTCCACCAGTAATTCCAATGTGTGCCTGTCGGCATAACCCGGTATCACCCTTCCTGCACCGGTGGGATCTATTCCTGCCATTAACCTTCCGCCCATATCCACAAACATTTTTTCCCAGGCCATTTCTTTTTTGAACATGGCTACTGAGGAAGGGTCTTTTCCGGTCATGCCATTATATTGTTTTTCCAGTTTCTCCCTGATCTGTGGTAACAAAGCACTGTCGCCGCCCCCCGGAATTATTTCCCTGTTGGTATAAGGTTCAAAAACGGGTAGTGTTGAAGTAAGGGCTACTTTCTTTTGTATGAGGTATGTCATCAGGTCTTTCATCTCCGGACTGTTAACATCAAGCTTTTGTAAAGATGAACTTACACTGCTGCAAACATTTTCTTTTTTATCAGCAACAAAATCGCTGCTGGCCATAAATCCGTGTTCAAGGTTATCAATGCCTGCATTGGCAGCTTCCCGGTAAGTAATGGAACAGAGATGACCGGTAACTTTGATATTATTTTTATGAGCAACAGCGATCACAGCGTCAAGGTCTGCTTTTGTAATATCCATATAAGCTTTTATAGAAGTACAGCCCATAGCAATCCAGTATGCAGCTTCCATTGCAGCTTCCTGTTCGTTCTTTATAAAAAGCATTTCAGGAATGGGTAACCCTTCTCTTTCAATATAAGGAGCAGTAACATCCATATCGGGGCCAAGCATTTTTCCTTCGCCGATCCATTTTTTTACATTCAGATCGGTTTGAGGCTCCACCGTACCGGTAGTTCGTATGGTAGTTGCGCCGCCGGCTAAATACAATTTTGGAAAACTGAGCGGCATGGCCTGACCGATATAAAAAGGAGGATTGCTTTCTCCATAAAACATGTGTTCATGCATCATCACCATGCCGGGGATGATGGTTTTGCCTGAGCAGTCTATCGGTTTTATATAAGCAGGAAAACTGACCTTGCCATTGTTTCCGATGCTGATAAATTTTCCATTGATGATGAGTACAGTTTGATCTGCTTTGGCAGCTGTACCATTTCCATCAATGATGTTTACGTGTATAAGTACAACCGTATCCTGGCTAATGCTGACGAATGGCTGAACGGCCGGGCCGAATTTTTGTGCAGGAGCTATTGCAGCCGGCAACAGTAAGAAAAATAACAGGCGTAATTTTTTCATGTTCTATTTTTTAAAGTAACTGTATAAAAATGCAGCGGTAAATCCAACGATGATGTAAATGATAAGCCTGATGATCCTGTTCTTCATATTGTTTTGTTTATTCCAGGTGATATTCTTTTTTGACCAGCGAATCAAGTGTTACAGCTTTTTTTATTGCCTGTTGGGTGTTTTGAATAAACCAATTATTGAATACTACATATTTGCCCAGCTGATTCATGTAAACATCAACCAGTTTTTTGTCTGTTGATAAAAAATAAGGTGCAGGAGGCAGTTTAATGGTATATATATTTTTAAAGCTCTCATTCATCCAGTCCCGGAATACAAGAGATTTAAAAATACCGGTACCGCTTTCATCAACTTTTTTCGATTGATCCAGTACACCCATATCCTGCATATTGATCACAAAGTTTCTTACAAATCCATCGTACTCAATAATGCCATCAGAAACAGCAGTGTTCCTGATCAAACGAAAATTTCCTGAATTTTTTAATTGTTCAATTGTCCTGTCAGTGTAGATAGCTTTATAATAAAGATTTATCCAGACTTCCTGCTGATATATCTCCCGGGCATTTTTATTTAGATCGCTGTTATTGGCTAAAAGAAGAAGTAATGAGTCGCCATGCATATTTATTAGTGATATACCTCTACTCATTTTAGAAAAATTAGCCGTATCAGCCTGGAGATCTTTCACCATGCTTGCCATCAATACTTTTTCTCTTTGATGCTCAACATAGTGTTCACGCTGGTTCTCTACAAAAAAACCAAGTGTAACAGCAAGGAACAACATTAAAAATTCAAAGAAATAATGTTTCCAGCCCTGGCCGGGGGCTTTGTGCAAATGATCGGCGTGTGTTTCCATAATATCAGTTTCTTGTTTCTCGCCTGCCTGTCCGGTAGGCAGGTTATTCGTTTCCCGTTGTTCAGTTTCGGTAACAGGTTCAGCAGATGATGTAGTTTCATCTGTTGGGTCTTTATTTACCGGCTGTTCCTTCGGAATTTCTTCCGGGGGAATTTTATTTTCTTCGCTCATATTATTTCAGGTCATATTCTTTTTATGAAAACTATTTCATCCTGCCACTTATAACTTTACCCTTGTTTTCATTTATGCTTTTGATCTCATCATCATTCCCAGTCATTTGCCAGCGAACCAATGAAACAGGGATGATGCCTGTTGCATAAAACTCATCAAAAAAATTATAGAGTTTAAAATTGTTGAGTTGCTTTCGGCCCATATCCATCATCAAATGTTCAATAAGGTATTTGCCGGTTACATAGCTGGAACCATATCCCGGTTGGCGTAAATACAATTGCTGTTCAAATCCAACGAGGCTTTCATCACCGGTCCATCCTTTTGGTGTCCACTCCACCTGGAATTTTCTTGCCTGTTCATAATTGATCATGTTTGCCTGTGCATACAACGAAGCCAGTCCACGGGCACAACGCTGCGCCAGCATGACCCAAACCAGTTCACGGGCACGTGGATTATCATCCCACAAGCCAGCATGCATAAATGTTTCTTCCATGCAAGTGGCCAATCCTTCTGACCGCTGCATCCACATATTATACGGTAAAGCCTCACGGCGTAATAAACCTGGATGTGGCTCCTGAGTCATTCGTGCAATCTCAAACCAATGCGTAGAGTGAGAGTATAATACGGCTGGAGCCCGGGAGCTTATATTGGCAAAGAAATTTCGTTTTTCTTCCGGTATATATTCACCAATATGTTTACGAAGACCCGGTTCCATATAATCTTTCACCGGTAAAATTTCTTTTGTCTTAAGAAAGTTCATCAATTTTTTTACAGATAAATCTGTTTGCTGATTAAATTCTTCTACACTTGAAATTGCTTTCAGTTCAGGAAGATCTTTATTGCGTTCTCTTTCTAATTGTAAAGAAGCATAAGCACGGGTTAATTCCCGTTTTAGTAAACTAACTTCTTCTTCCCATGACAACGGAGCCATTAGTACATTACGCAAATGCCAGGTATAATTTTCTTTACCAATACCGGATGGACCGTTTTTGTTGGGTAATTGTTTTTCAAGCCATGCTATCAGTTTTAAACCGGCATTCTTTGCTTCGGCGATCACATCTTTTAATTCATTACCATTATTACCGGTATTTTTTGCCAGTTCTTCAAGTATAGTTACCTGGTCTTTTATATTTCCGATACCTGTACTCCACAGATCACGGGCATTTCCGGTTAGATTGATTTTGGCCTGTTCATATAAAGGAGGAATGATCTTTAATTGAGCGGTAAGCTTTTTTACATTTTCGTTTGATAAGGGAAAAGAGTATTTCCATAATTCAATAGCTGCAAAGCTGGTTGGCCCTTCATGATCGGGGGTATCACTTTGCTCATTAAAAAGAATGGCATAAAAAGCCGGGTCACGGACCCATGGTTTTAATATGCGGCAATTGTAATCGAGTGCATTCATTTCGGCACGGAGTAAAACATAATCTACTTTCTGCTCTAAAGCCCATCCGGTTGTATCAATTTTTGCCAATCGATTGTTGTATTGCTGCAAAGTTTGTTGTGTCTTTATAATAGTTTGACTGCGGTAATCCGGAACCCCATCGGGTAAAACGGGCCGCTCAAGCACCCGCAACTTTTTACATAATTGTAAAAGTGTTTGATAAGTACCTGTTTTCGTTTGTGCGATGCCCTTGCAGGCAAACAAACAGATAAATGTGGCAATCCATATTTTCTTCATAAATATTTATTTATTCAAGTTGATATTCCTTTCTTCACTCATTTTTTTCTGAACGGCTGCCATTTTTTATACGTAGCGCTCCGCCACAACTTATGATCCCAGCCTTCAACTAAATAAGGCCCGGTTAAATGAGCATTCTCATTATACCCGCTGAACCCGGTTCCGAGGTTAGCAATAAAAATACCCAGGATGGCAAAGCCCCTGAGTACATCCATAAAAATTTCTCTTTCGTTGGTTTGAACGGGAGTTAATGTTTGCATGATATAGCGTGTTAGTTAAAGGCTAATTGTATAAAATTATCCTGGGTATAAAGGGGGTAAGGAGAACAGTATTACACAGGTGGGGACCGGGCTATTCAGCCTAAGGCTGTAAGCATCTTTAAAGAAACAAATTTTAAAGCATACTGCAAAGCAAAACCCTAAATATCAACCGGGTAACAACGGGAAGCAGCTACGCCAGTTGAAATAATAATCTTAGATTGTTTCCTTAACTTAGTTAACTCCAAAGATCTTTCATCCAAATAACTGTTATATGAAAAGTATATTAAAACTGCTGTTGATCGTATGCCTGTTGCAGGCAAATACTGTTTTTGCACAAAGTAAGGATTCGCTTATGGTAGCCGCTATCATTAAAGAAGCTACTGAAAACTCTCAATTGGAAAACCTGGCCAATGAATTATTCAATGGCATCGGGCCAAGGCTGGTTGGCTCACCAAAAATGCAGAAGGCACATGATTGGGCAGTTGCCAATTATACCAGTTGGGGTATTAGTGCCCGTAATGAAAAATGGGGCGAATGGCGTGGATGGGAACGTGGCATCACCCATATAGATATGACAGAGCCCTGGGTAAAAACATTAGAAGGAACACAACTTGCCTGGAGCCCGAATACCGGCGGTAAAACAATTACTGCAGAGTTGATCATCATACCTGATGTAGCAGACTCAATGGCTTTTCAAAATTGGTTACCGAATGTAAAAGGAAAATTTGTGCTGATATCTATGAAGCAACCAACCGGCAGGCCAGATTATAACTGGGAAGAGTTTGGTACAAAAGAGTCGGTTGAAAAAATGAAGAAGGACCGTACTGCACAGCAGGATGCATGGCGCAAACGTATAAGCAAAACCGGGTTGAGCAATGTAAACCTTGCGCTTGCTTTGGAGAAAGCTGGAGCTGTCGGAATTGTGGGTTCCAACTGGTCAGCAGGATTTGGCGTGAATAAAATTTTTGATGCTAAAACAAAGAAGATACCTGCTGTAGATATTGCATTGGAAGATTATGGCCTTTTATACCGTTTGATAGAATCAGGTAAAAATCCAAAGATCAGTGTTCGTGCCGATTCAAAAGAACTTGGTATGATGCCTACTTATAATACCGTTGCAGAAATAAAGGGAACAGAAAAACCTGATGAATATGTAATGATGTCGGCACATTTTGATTCATGGGATGGAGGTACTGGCGCTACTGATAATGGTACCGGAACACTGGTGATGCTGGAAGCGATGAGGATACTTAAAAAATTATATGCTGATCCAAAACGTACCATACTGGTTGGCCATTGGGGAAGTGAGGAACAGGGATTGAATGGTTCAAGGGCATTTGTGGAAGACCACCCGGAGATCATAAAAAATATGCAGGCATTATTTAACCAGGATAATGGAACAGGCAGGGTAGTAACGATTGGTGGTGCAGGTTTTTTACATTCGTATGATTACATAGGCCGCTGGCTTGCTAAAGTGCCTGCTAATTATAAACAGGCTTTGGAGACAAGGTTCCCCGGTTCACCTGCAGGTGGCGGATCTGACAATGCTTCTTTTGTTGCAGCCGGTGTACCTGCATTCAGCCTGAGTTCCAACAGTTGGTTGTATGGCAGTTATACCTGGCATACCAACAGGGATACTTATGATAAGATAGTTTTTGATGATGTACGTAACAATGCCATCCTTACTGCCATACTGGTTTATATGGCTTGCGAAGATCCGGCTAAAACAGCACGGGATAAAATTGTTTTACCTGCAACACGTACAGGCGAACCGGGTAAATGGCCCGAACAAAGATCACCAACAAGAAAGGGTGGAGTGGATTGATCCGGTGATATTTATTTGTAGCTGTTAATAGTTTCGGAAACCTGGAAGTATAAGCTAAAAGATGTTGCATTGAATTACAATAACTGTAATTGTTATACAATTTAATTTTCGCCTGCTTTGGTTTTGTAAAGATCTCCCTGTGCTGTATTGCCCATTAAATAATATACATCGCTGATGCTTTTGTAATACCTGGCCAGGTCTTTATGTTTTTCGCCCAGTTGTTTTATTTTATTCTGAAGGGCCTGTTCATAATATTGCAAAGAAGTTTTATAATCCTTCATTTCTTTATAAACATTACCCAGGTTGTTGTAAGACTGAACGATCTCAACACTTGCTTTACCAAATAGTTTCTCTCTTATGTTCATCGCTTTTACATGTGCCTCAAGAGATCTGTCATAATCCTTACTGCGTAAATAAACGTTTCCAATATTACCATAACTGGTAGCTACATCTTCATGAAATTCCCCAAGTTTTAATAAACGGATCGCAAGCGCTTTGTTATGATAGATCAATGACTGCTGGTAATTTTCTTCGGCACTGTAAAGCACACCGAGACTTATATATGTGGTGGCAATCACTAAATTATTTGAGTCGGGTAAAGAAAGCCCTCTTGATAATGCCCTGGTGAGATAAGTTCTGGCATTTTCATATTTGTTTTGCCGGGTAAGTAAAATGCCAATTTGGTTATGGGCATTTATAAAACCTTCGGCATTGGCTGCACTTTGAAATGCTGCAGATGCTTTTTCATAATACGCTACTGCACTGTCGGGCTTTGCAGTTTTCTTAAATTCATCAGCCTGCTTCATGTAATCTTCGGCCATAGAATTATTTTGACTGTTGGCATTACTGCCACAGATCATCAGGAACATAGCGCAGGTAATAATTTTAGCCAACGGTTTCATTTTTTAAGTTTACTTGTATTAAAGAAACAAAATCTTATTGAAACGGGGAGGGTAAAATACAGGAGTGGTGATACGTATCAGAAAAGAAGAAAGTGAAACTATTTTATTAACCTTCTTTATGCCCGATATATTTTTTCCATTTTTCAATTACCGCTTTCATATCATCGGGTAATTCACTTTCAAAATGTACGGGCTTTAAAGTCGCCGGGTGTATAAAGCCCAACTCTTTTGCATGCAATGCCTGTCTTGGGCAAAGGGCAAAGCAATTATCTACAAATTGTTTGTATTTGGTAAACACGGTTCCTTTTACAATTCTATCGCCGCCATAAAAATCGTCATTAAAAAGCGGGTGGCCTATCAGTTGCATGTGTACCCGTATCTGGTGTGTACGGCCGGTTTCCAGCCTGCATTCTATTAAAGTTACATAATTAAAACGTTCCAACACTTTGTAATGGGTAATAGCATCTTTGCCATGATCACCATCAGGGTAAGCCGTAAATAATTTTCGAAAACGCAGATGCCTGCCCACATGTGCAATAACAGTTCCTTCCTCTTTTTCCATATCGCCCCAAACCAGTGCAATGTACCTGCGATGTACGGTGTGGTTAAAAAATTGTTTGGCAAGGTGGGTCATCGCTTTTTGATCTTTTGCCATTACCAGTAAGCCGCTGGTATTTTTATCTATGCGGTGCACCAAACCAAAACGTGATAATTCATTTTCATCTATATCAGGCTTTTGTTGTTTTAAATAATAAGCAACGGCATTAACCAGGGTTCCATTTGGATTTCCGCTGCCGGGATGCACCACCATACCCGCCGGTTTATTGATGATGAGGATGGAATCATCTTCATACTGAATATTGAGTGGAATATTTTCCGGAACAATATCAGTACCCTCGGGTGAACGGTTATCAAAGACAATAATTTTATCATTGGGCTTTACCTTATAATTATTTTTTACCGGCTTTTCATTTACAAGTACCATTTCGTTATCAATGGCCTGTTGCACTTTGTTACGGGTAGCACCTTCAATGCGGCTCATTAAGAATTTATCAATACGAAGAGGCTCCTGGCCTCTGTCAATGGTAAGCACCAGTTTTTCGTAAAGTTCTTCCGTTTCCTGTAAGTCTTCTTCTATATTTTCTTCTTTCATTATTTTAATCTTAAATAAACAGCAATTAAACACCTAACTCAAAACGCTAACCCAAAACTCAATTATCTTTGCAAATTAAAACATTGCAGTGGATAAGCAGACAGTGATATGTAAAGACCTGGGCATTATTGAATATAAAACCGCATGGGATTACCAGGAGGGGTTGCTGCAGGAGAATGTCAGGATAAAGTCTGAACTAAGGAATGATGAAAGTCAAAAGTCAAAATTAAAAACCCAAAACTATTTCCTTATATGTGAGCATCCGCCTGTATATACATTGGGTAAGAGTGGCAAAAAAGAGCATGTGTTGATGAGTGATGATGAACTGGCGGAAAATAATATTGCATTCTTTAATACCAACAGGGGAGGCGATATTACTTTTCATGGTTTGCAACAGATTGTTGGCTATCCCATACTTGACCTTGAAAAATATTATACGGATATTGGCAAGTACCTGAGAAACCTGGAGGAAATGATCATCTTAACCATTGCTGAGTATGGTATAAAAGGCGGAAGGAGCAAGGGTGAAACGGGTGTTTGGATTGATGCAGATATTGCAGGCAGGGAAAGAAAGATATGTGCCATTGGTGTCCGTTGCAGCAGGTGGATCACCATGCATGGGTTTGCCATGAATGTAAATACCGATCTCAGTTATTTCAATAATATCATCCCCTGTGGGATAGAGAACAAACAGGTTACTTCTATTGAAAGAGAACTGGGACATGTTGTGGATTATGCAGAAGCAAAAGAAAAAGTGAAAAGAAATTTTGAGAAAGTATTTGAATCACAGTTAGCGTAAGCTTTCCGCTGCAGTTTATCTGGCTATAAAAAATTTATTCTTCTCTATCATCTTGCCGTTTTCAAAAATCTCAAAGTGAAACCACCCGGCATGTAAAAAATTCATTTTTTCTACAATAAGGTATTCTTCTTTGATCTTGTTTAATTCAAACAAAGGCCTGTCGTCTTCGTCAAAAAACTTAACGATGTATTTTTTACTTTCAAAATGCGGAAGGTTTATGATAACATTATTGTCCCGGGCAGCATAAATACGCCGGCTGGGGTAAGTAATAGCATTTTCATCAGGAATAACAACAGGTAAGGTCTTCTCCACTTTGGATTGAACAGTTTTTTTTTCTTTAGTATTATTTTTTTCAACCGGGTCCATTATCTTATTATCATTTCTTGATACAGTAGTGCGCTCTGGTTCTTCCATTGGCATAACTGTTATTTTTGTGTAAGGTTTTTTTGATACCTCCTCTTTTTTCAACGGAACAACTGTAACATCCTGTGTGATCATTGGCAAAGGTGGCAAGGCTTCCTTTACCGGCCTTACCGGATCACTGAAAATATAAGCACCGGCATCAAACGAAATAAAAAGCCGGTAATACATTTTATTATAGGGAGGGGTTTCATCTACAAATCCGTTCTCAATATTTTGCGGATTAAGTACCGACCCGATGGTTGTATAATTTTTTGAGCTGTCGAATGAGCGCTGAATATTGATCGTTTTCACTTCCAGCGGATATTGATTTTTCCAGCTTACAATAATTTTACCATTATAATTTTTAACGGTTATGCCGGGGAGAATTTCCTGCGCAAAAAGAGCGCCGGAAGAAATGCTGATTCCCAAAAACAGTAAATAGAAAAGCTTGCGCATAAAGGGTTATCGAAAATAAGGCGTTTATGTTTTATAAGACAAATATACGGCTGTAAAAGGATCAAAATAATAATGTATTTAAAGGTAAAGATATATTTCCCTGCAGCCCTCCCGTATGCAGGCATAAAATGTTGCTGCCCACCGGAAAATGATTATTTTTTATTTTATCAATTATCCCAAAAAACATTTTTGCTGTGTAGACAAAGTCGAGTGGCAAATGGTATTGCTGCCAGCATTGGTTCATAAATTGAATGAGCGCCTCAGTTTTTTTTGCGTACCCGCCAAAATGATAATCGGGCAACAATTGTAAATTCCCCGGTATTGATTTGTTGCCTGACAGGAACTGTATTCTTTCCTCAATATCTATTATGCCTTTTAAAACAGGCACAGCAATTATTGTTTGTGATGGATTAGCTGCTTTTAATAAACCTGCCAGTGTGGTAGCTGTCCCCATTGCTGTGCAGATATGAGAGTAACTTTTGTCACTGACCAAATCCATAATTAATGCAGCACCATTTGCTCCCACTGGATGATATCCTCCTTCGGGTACAATGGTACAATCACCAAATTCATTTTGTAATGATCTGATGAATGGTTCATTTTCTTTTTCTGCAAATTGCGGCCGGGAAATAAATTTCAACTGCATGCCATCATTAATACATTGCTGCAGGGTAGGAGAAAAATCAGCAGGTTGCTCACCTCTTACAATACCAATACTTTTTAATTTTAATGCTGCACAGGCAAAGGCAGTTGCTGCCAGGTGGTTGGAATATGCCCCGCCAAAAGTTAGTATTGTTTTATGAGATGATTGTAATGCAGCTTCTAAAAAATAATGCAGCTTGAATAATTTATTACCAGACACAACAGGGTGTATCTTATCGAGCCGTAATACGGATACACTTACTTGTTTTTGTATAAACAGGTCATCATTTAATATGTCAATACCGGCTTTGGAAATATCAAAAAGCATTTTGCTGATAACTTATCGGTTTATACTATTTTCGCAAAGCAAAAATCAAGAATTAATTTAACCTTTTTAATTTTATTTGTACATGCAACCAACCCTTTTGATATTAGCCGCAGGAATGGCCAGCCGTTATGGTAGTATGAAACAAACCCAGGGTTTTGGCCCCTCCGGTGAAACGATAATGGATTATTCTATTTACGATGCTATCAGGGCAGGATTTGGTAAAGTGGTTTTTATTATAAGGAAAGATTTTGCCGAAGCTTTTAAAGCACAGTTTGAACCTAAACTAAAAGGAAAGATCAAAACTGAATACGTTTACCAGGAAATGGATTCTTATTTGGGAGATTTGAAGGCTCCAGTTGAAAGAACAAAGCCCTGGGGCACAGCACATGCAGTGCTTTGTGCAAAAGAAATTATAAAAGAACCTTTTGCTGTTATTAATGCTGATGATTTTTATGGAAGAGATGCATTTGTAAAAGCGGCTGATTTTTTAAATCATCACTGCAATGAAAAAAAATACGCCATTATTGGATATGAATTAGCAAAGACTTTGAGTGAGCATGGTACTGTGAGCCGGGGAGTTTGTGAAGTAGATGCTGATCACAACCTGGTGAGCATTAAGGAAAGGACAAAGATCTACAGGGAGGGGAATGAAATTATTCACGAAGATGAAGCAGGTAAACATACAGTACCATTCAATTCCAGCGTGTCAATGAACTTCTGGTGTTTTCATCCTGCATTATTTACTCCAACCCAACAATTATTCCTGGAGTTTGTTAAGGAAAACAGTTCCAATATCAAGGCCGAATTTTTTATCCCAATCATAGCCGAAAATTTTATGGAAAATCATGGTGGGCATATAAATGTTATTCCAACTTCTGCAAAATGGTTTGGTGTTACTTATAAGGAAGATGCCCCAAGCGTAAAAGCCAGTGTAGATAAATTAGTAGCAGATGGGGAATACCCTTCTAATCTCTGGAAATAAATTATGGCACATACTGAACATGATATTTTTGAGAACAGGCGACAGTTTCAACTGGAAAGGATAATACTTTTCAGCGATGCAGTATTTGCTATTGCCATTACGCTTTTAATTATTGAGATCAAGGTTCCGCATTTCGATGCTCACCCAACTCAACAACAGTTAGCAGATGGATTGTGGGAAAAACTTCCCGACTTTATAGGCTTTATTATCAGTTTTGCAGTGATTGGCCAGTTCTGGACAAGCCACCACCGGATGTTTGGATACGTTAAAGATTTTAATGCCGGATTATTGTGGCTAAACCTGTTCATGTTGTTTTGGGTTGTACTGATGCCTTTCTCCACTTATTTAAATATGCAGTATGGTAACCTCGATATTGTTTGGTTTTGGTACAGTATGAATCTTGCATTAATTGAATTATCCATTTATTTTTTGTGGAAGTACATTGGAAAGCATAAGCACCTCAGCGTAATTTCAAATGATAAAGAATATATGCGGTTTGCCTATCGCAGATCTTTTTTAGTACTGCTTATATTTTTAGCAGGTGCAGTCCTTACATTGATGCCCTGGTTGTGGATGAAGTGGATATCGAGGTTTATGTTCTTCTTTATCTTCCCGGTATTATCTTATGCCCGCAGGAAATATGAAAAAAATAAAAAACCGGTGCAAACCGGTTAATTGTTTATTGTCAAGGGATTTAGTCTTTAGTTACCTACTACCATAAATACAAACTCTTCCATCTTTTTTACCTGCTGTACCCTGTCTAATCCTTTTAAGCCGGCATTATTAGGTAATTTGATCGATGCAGTATCTCCATCTTTTTTCAGCGCATCTAAAAGTTTATAAATATTTTTTGATTTTGCTGCAAACACAACACCATCGGCAGTAGAGTTTTTAGAAGTGATGATACCGATGATCTCTCCATTTTTATTAAGAACAGGGCCGCCGCTGTTACCCGGGTTTACGGAAACTGAAACCTGGTAAGCAGTAGAATCGCCTTCATTACCCGATTTAGCGCTTAAATAACCTTCGCCATAAACAATTTCATTACGGGGATAGCCCATAGTAAATATTTGTTCTCCAAGGTCTGAATTGGTTTTCTTTATAGAGTAAGGAAGATTAAGAACGGTTTTAAATGCGGTGTCGCTGATCTTCAGGATTGCAAGGTCGGTAACAAGGTCAGTATAAACAGAAACGGCAATAAAATATTCTCCCTTATTGTTTTCAACATAAATTGTTTTCATCCGGTTAACCACGTGGGCATTGGTTACAATATATCCTTTGCCGTCAATAAGAAAACCTGTTGCCCTGTAATCGGGGTTAGGGCTTTGCCTGATCTTGTCATTGATATTAGCATTAAGGGTATTATTCAATTGGTCAACCTTTTTTTCAGTTTTCTTGATCTGGCCAATTAACTGATTAATATCATTGTGACCAACTTTATTATTATAAGAAACAATTACTCCTGTGGTAACTAAAGAAACAAAACCTGCAATAGAAGCTGCCACAGCAATATTGCGCCTGTACTTTTTCCAAAGGAAAATAACTTTTGCTTTTCCTTTTAACTGCAATCTGCTGATAAGTCCTTCTTCGGTTAATTTATTCTCAACCTCGTATAAAGAATGTTTAAATGCTTTAGTATTGGCCTGCTTATCCAGTTCATGCAATAAAAATGTATGCTCCACCACCATCTGGTCAACAGCGGGGTTGTTTTTACGGATATCCTCGAAGAATGTCTTCTCACTGGCATTCATTTCACCTTTTAGGTACCGTTCTACAGCTTCTATGAGTAATAATTCATCCATCTTATTATCCGTTTTTGTATTGTGCAAAAAATAATTTTTTCAACCGCACTAAGCATTTATATTTCTGTGTTTTCGCATTATCAGCATTAGTATAACCAAAATCAGCTGCTATTTCCTGCATATTCTTCTTCTGAATATAGTATGCATCTAATAAGCTTTTACAGGGTTCTCCAATCTTGTCCATTGCAGTCTCCATGATAATGAAGTCGGCATTGTGCTTTTCATGCTGTTCCAGGTCCTCATCCACCGTTACCGTTTCTTCCACATTTTCAACCAGGCTCCCGTATCGTTGCAATTGCTGCAGCCTTTTTAACCAAAGCCGTCTGCAAACCGAGTACATATAAGTTTTTAACTGGCAATTCAGCTCCAAACTACCCGAAACCGCCTTTTCAAATAACACGATCATCGCTTCCTGGAAGATATCCCTTGCCTCATCGCCATTGCCGTTATTATTTAGTATAAAGGCCTGAACCATAGGGTAATTATCACGGTAAATGGCTTCAATAACTTCCCTGTCATTAGCTGCCAAACCCTCCAGTAACTGTTTTTCCTGCTCGAAAGTGCTCACCTGGTAAATATTAATACGTTTATTACTTATTGGTAACCCAAAGCAACGAAAAAAAAAATTAAAAAATGTTGGGTTACCTTTTCCCGATCCGGGTATAAATATCAAATTATAATTTTAAACATTAAACAAATCAAAAAATGAAAAAAGTAATCTTAGCATTAGCAATCGTTTCTGTATCTTTTGCTGCTTGTAACAATGATGGCGAAAAGAAAGAAGAAACAACTACATCTAAAGACACTGCAACTGTTGCAACTAAACCAGATTCAGTTACAGTTGTAACTGACAGTACCGTTAAAACTACAGTTACTAAAGATACTTTGAAGAAGTAATCACGTACCGGTTGATTGCTGTTTTGCTTAACCGGAAATAAAGATTTTATAAGACAAGCAATCATTGATGCCCCTCTTAATTTTTAAGAGGGGTATTTTTTTGTGTAATTTGAGGGTAGTTTCCTATTTTTGTTTAAGCAATGAACAATAACCAAAAAAATACATGGCTTTATTATTATAGCTACTTCTGTAGCAAGCCGGGATTTTTTTGTTAAAAACAGGATCAGAAAAATATATTAACATAAAATCATCCCGGCTCCCTAGGCCGGGATTTTTAAATTTATATGACAATAACAATAATAGGAACGGGATTGATCGGTTGCTCTATGGCGAACCGGTTAAAGGAAACAGGCTTTGCAAAAAACATCATTGGGGTTGACAGCAATCCAAAAAATGTTAAGACTGCTCTCGAACTGGGATGGATTGATGAAACAATGACAATAGATAATGCCATCAGCCAAAGTGAGTTGATCGTTATTGCTATACCAGTTGATGCTACGCTGCAGATACTGCCGGGTATTTTAAATAAATTAGAGAAACAGGTGCTGATGGATGTGGGTTCAACCAAAGGCATGCTATGTAAATCAGTAGCAGATAACAATCATCGTGGAAGATTTGTAGCAACGCATCCGATGTGGGGAACAGAAAAGGACGGGCCTGAGTCTGTTGTAAAAGATGCATTCAAAGGCAGAGCGGCAGTAATTTGCGAAAAAGATAAGGCTGATGCCGATGCCCTGCAAATGGTTGAGACGCTTTACACCAAAATGGGAATGCAATTAGTGTATATGGATGCAGATGTACATGATGTTCATGCTGCTTATGTAAGCCATATATCGCATATTGCTTCTTATGCTTTATCACTTACTGTTTTGGAAAAAGAAAAAGAAGAGGATGCTATTTTTGAACTGGCCAGTGGTGGTTTTGAAAGTACAGTACGTTTGGCAAAGAGTAACCCCGCTATGTGGGTACCCATTTTTATGCAGAATAAAGAAAATGTGCTGGATGTTTTAAATGAACATATAACCCAGTTAAGAAAGATAAAGAGTTGTTTGGAAAAAGAGAATTTTGAGTATTTGAAGGAACTGATTGAAGATGCAAATAAGATAAAAAGGATTTTGAAATGAAGACTCTGTCATGCTGAGCCTGCCTGCCGGTAGGCAGGGTACAAAGTATCTCATATTAGATTCTTCGCTGTTGCTCAGAATGACAGCACAAACAAAAAATAATAAAATGATTTTCAGGGAAGCACAAATAAGCGATATAGGACAGATGCAGTTTGTAAGAAACTCTGTAAAAGAAAACATGTTATCTGACCCTGCCCTTGTACCTGATAAAGATGTAGAAGAATATATGACAAACCGGGGCAAGGGCTGGGTTTGCGAAATAGAAGGAACTATTGTAGGTTTTGCTATTGCCGACCTGATTGAGAATAATATCTGGGCACTTTTTATTCACCCTGATTTTGAGGCCAGGGGAATCGGTAAAAAACTACACCAGATGATGATGGATTGGTATTTTGTGCAAACCAATGAAAAGGTATGGCTTGGCACGGCACCAAACAGCAGGGCAGAAAAATTTTACCGTATGCAGGGATGGAAAGAAGTGGGCATCCATGGAAAAGGAGAAATAAAATTTGAGATGGATTCTGCGACGTGGTCTGACGCTTCGTCTGACCATAACAAATAAATTATAACATGGCCAGACGAGGCATCAGACCAATAATAAAACTAATTTTACAATGCAAACAGAAGTACAAACTATGAAAGAGATCATACAGGAAAAATGGAATAAACGTCCGCTCATTATTAGTGGCCCCTGTAGTGCTGAAACTGAAGAGCAGGTGCTGGAAACTGCCACCCGTCTTGCAAAAACAGGTAAAGTGGATATATTGCGTGCCGGCATCTGGAAACCACGTACCAAGCCGGGCATGTTTGAAGGTATTGGTGTAAAAGGATTGCCCTGGCTGCTGCAGGCAAAAAAGATAACTGGTTTATCAACAACAGTAGAGGTAGCAACCGCAAAGCATGTGGAAGAGGCATTGCAATTTGAAGTAGATATGTTATGGATCGGTGCAAGAACAACCGTAAATCCTTTTAGTGTGCAGGAAGTAGCAGAAGCATTGAGAGGTGTTGATATTCCTGTACTCATAAAAAATCCTATTAACCCAGACCTGGAATTGTGGAGTGGTGGTATTGAACGTTTACAGAAAGCAGGGATTAAACAAGTGGGTATGATCCATCGTGGGTTTTCGTCTTATGGCAATACAGAATTTCGTAATGCGCCCATGTGGCATTTGCCAATTGAAATGAAACGCAGGTATCCTGATATGCCGCTGATCTGTGATCCTTCGCACATTTGTGGTAACCGTACCATGTTACAGGATGTTGCACAAAAAAGTATTGACCTTGATTTTGGCGGGCTGATGATTGAGAGTCATATTGACCCCGATAATGCATGGAGTGATGCCAAACAGCAGGTTACTCCGGAAAGATTATTGGAAATGCTTAATGCGCTTGTTTGGCGAAGTGAAAGTACAACGGAGCAGGAATTTATTACCGCATTAACCACATTAAGGGAGCAGATCAACCAGGTAGATGATGAACTGCTTACACTGCTGGGACAAAGAATGAAGCTATCAGATAAGATAGGGCAGTACAAGAAAGAGAATAATATCACCATCCTGCAAACCAATCGCTGGAATGATATTCTGGAAAGGGCTTTTCAAAAAGGAGAGTCACTGGGACTGACCAAAGAATTCATCACCAAATATTTTGATGCGGTGCATTTAGAAAGTATCCATCACCAGAACAAAGTGATGAACTCATAGATTACTTACCGGCAAATTATAGTATGCATAGATCCGAATATATATTTTCGAAAAAGTCAGTGACCTGTTACTTTGATGCTGAATTTTCTTTTTTAGATCAATTGGTAAAAGATGCAAGTGTCATCATCATTACAGATGAGAATGTTTATCAGCAGCATTCAGAAAAGATGGCTGCATACCCTGTCATAAAATTTGCAGCAGGTGAAGAAAATAAAAACCAGGCTACAGTTGATCATATCATACAGGAATTAATAAAACTGGGAGCTAATAAAAATACATTTTTAATAGGAGTGGGTGGTGGTGTGGTAACAGATATTACCGGCTATGTTGCAGCCGTGTATATGAGAGGCATAAAGTTCGGGCTGGTACCAACTTCTATTTTGGCTATGGTAGACGCATCCATTGGTGGAAAGAACGGAATTGATGTTGGGGTATATAAAAATATGGTGGGTACCATATTACAGCCTGAATTTATTCTTTATGATTATACTTTTTTACAAACACTCCCGGTTAAAGAATGGATAAATGGTTTTGCTGAAATAATAAAACATGCCTGTATAAAAGATGCCCTTTTATTTTCTGTGCTGGAAAAATATTCTTTGCACGAATATCAAACTGATAAAACTTTAATTGCTGACCTGGTTGAAAAAAATGTTGAAATCAAATCGCAGATCGTTACGCAGGATGAATTTGAAAAAGGAGATAGGAAATTATTAAATTTTGGACATACTATCGGTCACGCCATGGAGAATTTGCATGAGTTACCGCATGGCCATGCAGTAAGCATTGGCATGGTGGCAGCCTGTAATTTATCAGAACAAATAAATAGCCTTCACTTTAATGATGCAGCCAGAATTGTAAAATTGCTGGCTCAGTATCATTTACCGGTAGATATTGAAACAGATCATGAAAAGGTTTTTGAAGTTTTAAAAATGGATAAGAAACGGAAAGATGACGGCGTTCAATTTATTCTTTTAAAGAAGATCGGTGAGGCAGAGGTAGTTTATATTAGTTTAGCAGAGCTTGAAAAACATTTTAAAGAAATAGTATAGTGATCGTAACTATTCAGCCATCCACTATTAATGGAACTGTTGAGGCACCTGCTTCTAAAAGTAGTATGCAAAGGGCTTGTGCACTTGCTTTATTATCGGATGGAGAAACTACCATCTTCAATCCCGGAAAAAGTAATGATGACCTGGCAGCGTTGGATATTATTCAAAAATTAGGAGCAAGAATAGAAATTAAAAATGAAGAATTAAGAATTAAGAATGAGTCAATGCCTGTTGCCGGGGAAATTAATTGCGGCGAAAGCGGGTTAAGCATCCGGATGTTTGCACCAATTATAGCATTGTCTTCAAAAGAAATTACAATTAATGGTTCCGGAAGTTTGCTAAACCGCCCTATGGATTTTTTTGATGAAATATTTCCGCAGTTGGGTATTTCAATCCAATCAAATAATAGTTATCTGCCAATAAAAATTAAAGGGCCGTTACAACCTGCTGACATTACTATTGATGGTTCTTTAAGTTCCCAGTTTTTAACGGGGCTTTTAATGGCATATGCAAAAGCGGCAACAAAACGGGTTACTATAGCTGTACAAAACCTAAAAAGCAAGCCATATATTGACCTCACTTTACAGATGATGAAAGATTTTGGTTATAAAGTTGAAAATAATAACTATGAATCATTCACTATCAAACCAATTAACAAATTAACCAATAAACAAATTAACTATAGGGTAGAAGGTGACTGGAGCGGCGCTGCATTTTTACTGGTAGCCGGAGCTATTGCCGGAACAATTACTGTAAAAGGCTTGGATGTGTTTTCAACACAGGGAGATAAAAAAATATTACAAGCGCTTATGGACTGTGGCACAAATATTTCGATAGAAGAAAAACAAATAGTGATTAACTCTCCTTTAGGAGATGGGGGCAAGGCCTTTCATTTTAATGCAACAGATTGCCCCGATCTCTTTCCACCACTTGTTGCACTGGCAGCTTATTGCGAAGGAACCTCAGTTATAGAAGGAGTAAGCCGTTTATCGCACAAGGAAAGTAACCGGGCCATTAGTTTGCAGGAAGAATTTAAAAAGATGGGAGTAGAAATAAAGTTGCAGAATGACCTGATGATGATAACAGGAGGAGGAGTAGTGAACGGAGCAATAGTACATTCTCATCACGATCATCGCATTGCCATGGCCTGTGCAGTTGCTTCATTAAAAGCAAATGGAAAAACGGTTATTGAAGATGCTGAAGCAGTAAATAAATCTTATCCCGGCTTTTACGAAGATTTGAAATTGCTTAATGCTGCAGTATCTTTACCCCGTCCGAACGGTGTTCAGCCGGGCGGGCAATAAACTAATTAACGGATTAACCAATAAACTATTTAACATTGAATTCATTCGGCCGCATATTCCGGGTACATATTTTTGGCGAATCACATGGTGAGTGCATAGGTATAACTATTGATGGTTGTCCTGCAGGTTTATCCTTATCAGCGGATGATTTTGTTACAGATATTGAAAGAAGAAAACCCGGAGCAAAAGGAACAACTCCCCGTACCGAAGATGATATACCTCAATTAAAGACCGGAGTTTTTAATGGTAAAACAACCGGCGCTCCAATTACCATTTTATTTGAGAACAATAATACCCGTAGCACCGATTATGAAAAGCAGCGTGCAGTGCCAAGGCCGGGCCATGCTGATTTTGTTGCCTCAAAAAAATTTGGTGGTAATGAAGATTACAGAGGTAGCGGGCATTTCAGCGGACGGCTTACTGTGTGTTTGGTGGCTGCAGGTGTGATTGCAAAACGCCTCCTCCTAACCTCCTCCAAAGGAGGAGGAATAATTGTGCAATCTGCTATTAGCGAGATAGGTGGAGAAACTGATTTAGAAAAAGGGTTACAAAAAGCTATTGATGCAAAGGATTCAATTGGTGGCATTGTTGAATGTAAAGTAACCGGGCTACCCATTGCTTTAGGAGAACCATTTTTTGATTCTGCCGAATCATTGATAAGCCATGCGGTGTTTGCTATACCTGCTGTACGGGGTATTGAATTTGGAACCGGTTTTGCTGCCGCAAAAATGTTTGGCAGTCAGCATAATGATTCCATTGAAGATAGGTCCGGTAAGACTTTTTCCAATCATGCAGGTGGTATTGTTGGCGGATTGACGAACAGTAACGAACTGGTCTTTCGCATTGCCATCAAACCCACTTCATCAACACCTAAAGAACAACAGACATTAAATACAGAAACCGGCAACGTTGAAAATTTTTCGGTTAAAGGCCGTCATGATCTTTGTATTGCATTACGAGTGCCTGTGATAGTAGAAGCTGTTACTGCAATAGTACTTGCTGACCTTATGTTGCTGGAACAAAAAATTCCAGGGATAATCTCTTAATCAAGTAATCGCCTGTGATAATTTATTTGTCCTAAGTGATAACTTAAATGTCCCAGCAGGTGAGCAAGCATATGTGTAGTACTTACTATTGTGCCATGTTTTTCCAGCGGAAAATCTTTTTCAAAATCTTCTAATGATAATTTACTCAACGTATTTTTTACTATAAGGATGCAATTCTCAATATTTGTAACAAGGTCCTGGCGGGGAATATTTTTTAAACTGAATTCATCATCACGATGGCGTACATAACCGGTGTTTCCGAGTGTAGCACCAATGAAATGATTAAGATTGCCTATCAAATGCAGGCATAAATTACCCGCACTGTTGCTGATCCCTTCCTTTACCAGCCATAAATTGTCTTCATCTTTGTACAAATTAATTTCCGTTTTTAGTTTTTGAAGGTCACGTTCAAAAATTTCAATCAGTGCTTCTTTTAGCATGTATTTATTGGTTTATTTTTTTAAAATCAATATCCGGTAATTCAAAGTTACTGCCATTGGATAAATAATAAGGCCATCATTCTGTATTTAAAGCATTAAATCCGTGTTTTCCATAACCCATATTTATTTAATATAGTATCCTGAGCAACGGTACGAAAGAACGATAACAAAAAAACAATTCCACAAATTAGTATCAATTGAAAGCTATGTATTATCTTGTTCAAAGAAATTACCCTTAAAATCCGTCTTGAAAAATATTGTTTTTCAAGTTACAAATATTTGACCCGAATTATGCATCATTATAAAACCAGATACCTTTTTTTTTCTATCCTGATTATTTTTTTATTCCTTTTGTCCTGCAATAGTTGTGGTAAAAAAAAGGGTAAAAACATAGTTGCCGATCCGGAGGCTATGGACAGCAGGATTGCGGAAAATATTAATTCCATCTTAGAAGCTGCGTTAAAAAACAAAGGTAAAATTGATGACAGCACTAAAATTGACCTGGTACAAACCGTTTCTGATTTTTATGATAAAACTGATTATAAACCGGTATGGAGTACAACCGAAAAATGGCAACCTTTGGCCGATTCGTTATACTACTTTATCGTAAATGCAGAACTGGAAGGGCTTTTCCGAAATGATTATCATTATAAAGATCTGCAAACATTAAAAAATAAATTAGATACTGATTCCCTTAGTCGTATGGATGTGCTTTTATGGACAAAGGCCGATCTGTTACTCACAGATGGTTTTATGCGTTTAATAAAAGATATGAAACAGGGCAGGCTGCAGCCGGATAGTGTTTCGTTAAATAAGGACTCGGCACTTAGCGGTAAGTTTTTTACGGCTGCCTTAAATGAATTGTTAGATAAAAAACAATTTACTGCGTTACTAAATTCTCTTCAACCTGTCCATAAGGGGTATTGGGAATTGAAAAAGGGGATTAAAAATTTTGTTGACAGCATGGACAGGAAGGTTTATACCCATGTGAGCTATCCTTATAAAAAAGGAGATGCAAAAGATTCCGTTTATTTTATTAAGCTTTTACAAAAACGGCTTTTAGAAAGTAGTTGTATTGATTTTAGTGACAGGCTGCCGGACTCTGGTCAATTATCAAAAGCAATAAAAAAATACGAGGCTCAAAAAGGGTTAAAGGTCGACGGAAAGTTCGGCAAAGAATTGATCCAGGCCCTTAATAATAATGATATTGAACGGTACAAACGAATTGCTATAACACTGGACAGGTATAAACTACTGCCTGAAAAAATGCCTGAAAAATATATCTGGGTCAATCTGCCCGGTTATTATTTATGGTTAATAAATAAGGATACCGTTGTCTTTGAATCAAAAGTAATTTGTGGTAAACCTGAAACAAGGACACCTTTACTGAATGCCGAAATTTCTGATATGGTCACTTATCCTACCTGGACGGTGCCTACCAGCATCATTGTAAAACAATACCTGCCCAAATTAAAAAATAACCCGAATTACATTTCAAAGATCGGGTTAAAATTATTGGACAGTAAAGGTGAGGCCATAGATCCCAATACTATTAACTGGAGTAAATATTCAAGAGGCATACCTTATAAAATAATGCAGGCCAGTGGCGATAATAATTCATTAGGCGTAATAAAATTCAACTTCAATAACA
Organism: Ferruginibacter sp.; assembly: GCA_040007795.1. Taxonomy (GTDB): domain Bacteria; phylum Bacteroidota; class Bacteroidia; order Chitinophagales; family Chitinophagaceae; genus Ferruginibacter. The sequence goes on along the minus strand of JBDTUK010000005.1, from coordinate 8,225 downwards.
AATACGCTGTTTATTTACACGATACCAATCAACGCTATCTTTTTAAAAACTCAGCAAGGGCATTAAGCCATGGTTGTGTACGGGTGCAGGATTGGGAAAAACTGGCTTATTATATTGCGGATAATGACAGTATCATGAACTCCAGAAAAGAATCATTAAAATATACAGCCGACTCGATCAAAAACTGGATAGCAAATAAAGAACGGCATCGCATTGATGTTAAAAATCACATACCTCTTTTTATCCGTTATTTTACCTGCGAAGGCAGGAACGGCCAGGTAAAATTTTACAGTGATATTTACGGAGAGGATAAATTACTGATGGAAAAATATTTTGCAAAAAAATGAGGATACCCCTTACATACAATTTACAGTAACTTTACTTGTCTGCATGAAATCATTATTTATGAAGATCAGGAATTTATTAAAGCTGCAACTGATTACAATCATCGGGATACTTTTTTTTATTCCTGTAATTGGCTTTGCACAAAACAGGGAAAATGAGCTTGCCAATAAGGTAAAACTAAAAAAGGCAACCCGTGTGTTTTACGGGCAAGCCAGTTTTTATGCCAATAAGTTTAATGGAAGGCGTACTGCAAACGGAGAAATATTCAGCCAGAAAAAACTTACCTGTGCCTGTAATGTTTTGCCCCTTGGTACCTGGATCAAAGTGACCAATTTGCGGAATAGGAAATCGGTTATAGTGAAAACCAATGACAGGATACATCCTAAGATCAGAAGGGTTGTAGATCTGTCAAAAGCGGCAGCAGACAAGCTTGGTTTTGTATCCCATGGACTCACAAGGGTAAAAGTTGAGTTAGTTGATAAAAAGGATGCACCTTGAGGATGTGATACCGGCTTATCAGCCTTGTATATACCGTATTTCAAGGAAATAATAGTTATAATTATGTTGGTAAAATATTTTATGTTTTGAAACTAAGCGACTATTTTTGTTGCGATTTAGAAAATTAACACTTATGAAGAAAATCTTATTAGTAATTATAAGCTTTGGCCTGTTCGTAACATCATTTGCACAGGGTGAAAACAAAAAGCGCCCTTCCTTTGGAATCCACTTCCTCCTGAATGATTTTAGAACGGCAGCAGATCTGCGTTCTGGTGGTTTACCAACTGTAATCAACTCAAAAGAATGGCATAAGACTGAAAACATGACTGCCGGTATGGCCATCAGCTATATCCGGGGAATGAATAATTATCTTGATTTTGCCGGGACTTTGTCAGGCACATTTGTGAGGTATCCTGTGCCCGGTAAAGCTTTGTCCAACGAAAATGATCTATTACTTGAAGGTGCGGCTACTGTAAACTTAAAGCTTATACCAGATAATTATTGGGTTAGCCCGTTTTTAACCTTGGGTGTCGGTGCATCTAAATATAAAGGATACTATGGTGCATTTATACCTGCAGGTCTTGGATTACAGGTAAACCTGTTTGATGAAACCTTTATCTTATTGAATTCTCAATATCGTATTCCGGTAACTGAAAATGCAGCATATCACCTTTATCATAGTATTGGCGTAGCTTCTAATTTGACCAAAAAGAAAGAACCTGCACCTGTTGTAGCTCCACCAATACCGGTAGTTGAACCTCCTAAAGACAGGGATGGTGATGGTGTACTGGATGTAGATGACAAATGTCCTGATGTAAAAGGACTTGCTTCTTTGAAAGGTTGCCCTGACAGGGATGGTGATGGAATAGCTGATGGTGATGATAAATGCCCTGATGTGGCTGGTTTTGCCCGTTACCAGGGTTGCCCCATACCTGATACAGATAAAGATGGTATTGATGATGAAAAAGACAAATGCCCAACTGTTCCCGGAGTTGCCCGTTACCAGGGTTGCCCGGTACCTGATACAGACGGAGATGGCGTAAATGATGAGGAAGATAAATGTATTAATGAAAAAGGGCCAGTTTCTAATTTTGGTTGCCCGATCATCAGCGAAGAAATAGTAGCAAGAGTTAACAGAGCTGCACAAAATGTATTCTTTGCAACAGGTAGTGCTAAATTATTGGCGAAATCATTTCCTAAATTAAATGATGTTGTGTCTATTTTGAAAGAGAACCCATCTTACCAGGTAAATATTGATGGCCATACAGATAATGTGGGTAAAGATGAAATGAATCAAACTTTATCCGATAACAGGGCTGCTTCTGTAAAAGCATACCTGGTTAGTAAAGGCATTGATGCAAGCCGTCTTACTTCTACAGGTTATGGCGAAAGCAAGCCAATTGCGGATAATAAAACGGCAACAGGCCGTGCCAAGAACAGGAGAGTGGAAATGGCATTGAGGAATTATTGATAGAAATAACAAAACTAAAATAAACAGGCCCTCCATATTTATTGGAGGGTTTTTTGTTATGCTGGTGTAAGTAAAGATGAATACCTAAAGTTTTGTTATTACATTCTTTAGTTATACTTGAACAGATTATTTGTATAATTTTAGTTATCAAAACTATAACCTTGTGCAAAGAAAAATCAACAGCTTCCTGTTTTGCAGCACTTTGATTGGCGTTATTTGTTCTAACGGTCTTAAAGCTCAATCTATTGAAAACAGTATCAACCTGTATGGCAGCAATTTTCCACAGGAAAAAATTCATATTCATTTCGATAAAGAAGTTTACCTGCCTGGCGAGACCATCTGGTTTAAAGCCTACCTGTTTGAAGAGAATTTACCATCTGAAAGGAGCACTAATTTTTATGCAGCATTGTACGATGAGGATGGTAAACTGATACAGGAGCAACTTTCCCCAATATTCAATTCAACTACTGATGGGCATTTTGATATACCCGACAGTTTAACAGCCAAACAATTGATATGCCGTGCCTACACCAGCTGGATGATGAACTTTGATACAACATTGTTTTTTACCAAAACAATCAGGTTGATCAATAAAAATGGGAAAGATGAAAATGCAGTTAAAGCGGTAGTAAGCCTGCAGTTCTTTCCTGAGGGTGGCGACATTATAGAAGGTACAAAGAACACGGTTGCTTTTAAAGCCAATTACAATAACGGGTTGCCCTTTGAAATTAACGGTGTAATAAAAAAACAGGAGACAGGCGAAGTAATGATGCCCTTTAATAGTTTACATGATGGCATGGGCCGGTTTGATATAGAAATACAGCCCAATGAAAAATTATTTGCCGAGTGGACAGATAATAATGGAGCTACACAACAAACCTATTTACCAAAAGCGAAGCCCGAAGGTGTATCGCTTAAATTAGTACTGCAAAAAGATAGGCTGGTATATAATATTGTAAACAAATTGCCTGGCGATTCATTACATGTACTCATGTATATGTATCAAAGAACATTTTATAAAACTAATTTATCGGTATCAGCAGCACTGCCTTACACAGGCATGGTTCCGGTAAACAGCTTGCCAACTGGTGTAATGCAATTGACCATTTTTAATGCCGCCTGGAAACCTGTGGCAGAACGGGTTGCTTTTATCAATAACAATAATTATGAACTCGGCGCAGCTATCACCAATAAAGAAACAAGCACTCAAAAAAGAGGAAAGAACCTGATTGAGGTAGAAGTGGCAGATACCATTCCGGCAAATATGTCGCTGAGTATTACTGATGCTGACTTAAACAATGAAGAAACTAATTCAACCATTGTAACTAATCTGTTATTGAGTGGTAATGTAAAGGGCTATATACATAACCCTGTTTATTATTTTACCAGCGATACCGATGATGCATTAAAAGCAAAGCTCGATCTGGTAATGTTAACGCATGGCTGGCGGAGGTATAATTGGGATAATATGCTTGTGCTGAAAACACCCGTTATATATTATCCTGCAGACAATTACCTGTCTGCATATGGGCAAATAAGCAAGGAGGTAATGGCAAAGATTACTGCAGAAGAAAATGTAAACCTCATTGTTAAAACAAAGGACAGTACCAATAACTTTTATGCACTTACACCCGATAACAATGGCCTGTTGAAACAGAACGGGTTGATATTTTATGATACAGCAAGGGTCTTATTCTCCTTCAATAAAAATAAGATATGGAACAGGCAAATGGCCTTTAGTACCTCAAATTATACCTATCACCAACCCCAGCTAATAAATAATTACAGAGATTATTTTATACGGGATACAGCCGGTTATGTAAAATTCAGTTCAACAGCATCATTGTTTAATTATTACAATACCAACAAAGCAAACCAGCCCTTTAATAAGGAAAAAACACTTCAGGGAGTGATTGTAAAAAGCAGTAAGTATAACTGGAAAAATGACCCGGTGTATAAAATGGATGAAAAATATACCAGTGGATCATTCAGGGGAGGAGCAACTTCAGAAGCATTTGATGTAATGCATGATGAAACGGCTGATGATTCCAGGGATGTTCTTACTTATATAAAATATCGGAGCAATACCCTGTTAAGAGGCAGAGGAACGGGTACTTTATATTTTATAGATGAACATTTTGCGGATATTTCGGAAGTAGAAATGTTATGGATGACCAATATCGCTTATATAAAAATCATATATCCATATTTTAGTACAAGAAATGAAGGTGGAAACCTTGGAGTTGCAATCTCTATCTACACAAAGAAAGGTGATGATGCGATTGACCGCCGCCCCAAAGATACAGACTTGCAACAGGTAAAAATTATGGGCTATTCGCCCATTAAAGAATTTTATTCACCGGATTATTCACAAAGCAATACTAATATGGGTACCGATGCCCGTACAACATTATTATGGCTTCCTTATATTATAACTGATGCAGCCAACCGTAAAATACCCATCCCTTTTTATAATAATGATCTTACAAAAAGAATGCGGATAGTTTTGGAAGGTATTAATGAAGAGGGGAAAATGATCCATATAGAAAAGATAATTGAATGACTGCTTAATTAAGTTTTATGAAGACATCAACTTTTTGCTGCTTTGTAATGAGTTTGGTTTTTGTAATGCCTGGGTTTTCCCAAACTGTAAATGGAGATATTCATAACAGGGATCTCATTATCTCTTCTGAAACGATGCATATTCATTTTGATAAGGATATTTACCTGCCCGGAGAAACAATCTGGTTCAAGGCCTACCTGTACAACGTGAATGAAATATCATTCAGCAGTACCAATTTTTATGCTGCTGTTTACGATGAAAAGTGGAAACTGATTCAACAAAAGCAATATCCCATACTTGAAGGCACCTGCAATGGCGATTTTAAAATACCGGACAGTATACCCGGCAGCAGGCTGCAGTTCAGGGCATTTACCAAAGCCATGATCATTAATGACAGCAACAATATTTATGAAAGGGTATTGACCGTTTATAACAAAGAAGATCAGGATAATGTTACAGCAAACAAATCTATAAGCTTTCAATTTTTTCCTGAAGGTGGGCAGATGATTGCGGAGTTGCAAAATCATGTTGCTTTTAAAGCTGTATATCCCGATGGCAGCCCTGCAATGCTAAGCGGGCAGATCATAGAAGTAGAAAGAAATAAAGTGGTAGATAGTTTTTTTACAAACAGCATGGGGTTGGGTAAATTTGTTTTAATCCCATCGCCACATAAAACATACATGGCTGCATGGAAGGATGAAAGCGGCATTGCAAAACAAACCCCGTTGCCCGGTATCAACAGGTACGGTGTCTCCTTTCATACAGAAATTATTAATAAAGAGGTACAGTATACAATTGCAAAAAACAGGACCAGTGATAGTTTAAGCCTGTTGCACCTGCTGGTACAAATGGGTAATTACCGTGTGTATAAGGCAGACCTGGTTGTACCTAATGAAATGGAATTGTCAACAGCTAAATTTTCAATAGATTCTATGCCTGCAGGTTTATTGCAACTTACTTTGTTTGATAAAGACTGGAACCCTTTGCAGGAAAGGCTTATGTTCATTAATGATGGCAGCTTTAAAAACCAGTCTTTAGTGAATGCCGATACAATAAATATAAGCCCTAAAGGAAGAAATACTATTGAGATCAGTTTACCCGATACTATGTTCACTAATTTATCAGCATCCATTGCTGATATAAATTTCTATGATCAACCCAACACACATTCTATTAACCAGGATATATTATTCAGTACACAATTGAAAGGGATCACTCAAAACATGAATTCCTTATTGAATTCAGGGAACAATGGTGCTATAGATCTTGTAACGCTTACATATCCATGGAAAAAATACAACTGGCAAAAGCTGGTAAATAAGGATGAAGTAAAACCAGAGTCTTTAGACAACTATATTACCCTGTCTGTAAATTATAAGGAAAAGAATTTTGCCTTACCAAAGGATGAAACTCTCAATCTTATTATCAACAATAAAGGCAGAGGTAAACAATTTTACAACCTGCAGCCTATTAGCCAAACCGGGTATAGAAAAACAGATCTTGTATTTTTCGATTCTGTAAAGGTCTCTTACCAGATGAATAAAAATAAGGAGTTGGTAAATAATCTTACAATAAGTAAAGACGATGTATGGCAGGCGACGCAAATCATAAATGCCTTGCCGGAAAGAATCAGTTTTATGGCAACTAAACCAACTGCAACACAAAGTAATATTGAAGCATTTGCCAATAATTCATCCATAAAATTAAATGATACACTAACTATTAAAGAAGTGGTTGTAAAAGCAAAATACCACAACCCTGAATTGGCAAGGATTGAGGAGTTGGATAAGATATATACAACCGGGATGTTTAGCGGAACGGTTAGGGGATTTCAATTAAATGTATTGGACGATCCCCTGGCAAAAATAAATAATCAAATAGGAGATTATGTTGTTTACAGGGTACCCGGAGTAAAATTGATAGTTGATGAAATGACGGGAGAAAAATATTTTGTACGTGCAGAATCAGTTAGCCCCGTTAAAAAAGAACTTAAATTTGTTCCTGTTTTTCTCGACGAGCTTCGGCTTGATAATATAGGGTTTGTGGATATGGCAGATGTGGCTTATATCAAGTATATCCCCGGTATTGTAATAGGTGGTACATTCCTGTCAACGGTTGGTGCCATTTATATATATACTAAAAAAGGAAACGAGGTGGAGCCTTCTAATAATAATATGCGCTCAGTTTACGTAAAAGGATATAACGGCCAAAAGCAGTTTATCAACCCTGATTACAGTGATAAGGAATTACTAAAACAACCTGATCTACGCACCACACTATACTGGAACCCTAATATTCTACTGGACAAAACAAATAATAAAGTGAAAATTGAATACTACAATAATGATGTCTCTAAAAAATTACTGCTTACCATTGAAGGCGTGAATGAAAAAGGAAAATTAATTCACATTGAAAAAATCATTGAATAACATTCCTTCAACCTTATCAATAATCATTTCCGGTTTTGGGCTTGGCCGCTTTTTTATTTTTATCATCTGCCGGGTTGAGTAAGGGGGTTGTCCCTTTTTTATCGTCCGGCTTTTTTGATTTGCCTGTATCTGCTTTGGGTATCTGGCTTTCAATACCAATTTTTTCAAGCGGTTTATTGTCTGGTTTTTGTGGAGGCGCATTAAAAAAATCATCGGCATCGCCATTACCTTCATCCTTTGTTGTGCTGTCGCCTTCCAGGAAAAATTTATTGAAACCATCGCCATCAGCGTAAATAGGATTATTACTTAACTCAATGGGTTTTTCAAATGTTTTGATCTGGCCGTAATCCAGTTTTTTATCAGCATAAACTTTAGTCATAAAAATGCCCCACTTGGGCGCCGACATTTCGGCACCACCGGCATTGTTTGCGTAAATTCTTATAAACGGGTCATCACAACCAACCCAGGTACCGGCCAGCAACTCAGGTGTATAGCCAATAAACCAGCCATCAGCATTATTATTCGTAGTCCCTGTTTTACCAGCTTTTTCAACAGGGATAGAATAAGTATTTAAAATATGGGCTGTACCAAACTGTATTACTCCCTGCATCAGTTTTGCCATGGTGTATGCATCCGTTTCGCTGATAACCTGTTTTGATGTGGAATTAAATTCCTGTAAAACATTTCCGCTTTTATCTTCTATCCTTGTCATAATGATGGGCTCAGTATTCAAACCCTTGTTCGGAAACATGGTATAGCCCTGCAACATTTCAAGCATCGGTATTTCGGCAGAGCCCAGGCCAATGGAATAATAGGGGGGTAGTTTGGTTTTAATGCCACAGCTTTGTACAAATTCAATGGTTCTTTTTACACCTATCTGCCCGATCATTCGCCAGGCAGCAATATTTTTTGACCAGGC
>JBDTUK010000004.1:0-6766 GCA_040007795.1 Ferruginibacter sp. | reverse complement strand
TCTTCAGCCTTTTGCAGTTGATTGGTTTGTGTGTAAAGCGTAGCTAATAAACGGTAATGCCTGTTATTGTCTGAGGAATTTTCTTTGTTGTTTACCAATCCCAATTTTAAGGACTTAAGAAAATACTGTTCGGCAATATCGAGATTAGTATTGTTTTCCAGATTAACCGCCCCAATATTATGGTAGCATTGCTCTAATAAAACGCTGTAATTATTTTGCTCACTAATGGCTATACATTTTTCCCAATATGCTACTGCTTTTTCTTTATCAGGAATATGATAATAAGTATTTGCAATCAGTTTGTAAAAAGTAGCTTCTGCCAGGGGATTATTTTGCTGATGGGCCAATGCAACCTGAGCCTGGCAATAACTAAGACAGGTGTCCCATTTTTGCAGTTGCTGATATTGACTTATTAATTTGGATTGTACCGCCAGTTTATCTTCCGGGCTTAATTTTTCTGAAGCTAATAATTTACTCAAGCCTATAACAGCAGCTTCATGATCATTGCTGCTTTCAAATGTTTCCAACTCTTTTTTAATAGCACCCGTTTGTGCAAAAAGAAAATTGCATAAAAATAAAAAAGGGAACACCAGGTAACAAATACGATTCACTCTGCTATTATTGGTTTGGCAGTAAAGCTACTAATACGATCCGGAAATAAAATTTTCTTTCCCGAAAAATGTTGATAGAGCTTTATTAGATGCTTTAATTTCAACTGACGGATGAAAATAAAAAAAGCGAAACATAAGTTTCGCTTTCATATTATTATACAATAAACTATCCTAATGCTACCCTTTTGAATTCTGTAACCTTCAGGTCCGCATCCACACTTTTCAAAAAGTCAGCTACACTTTTACTGTTATCTTTTACATAAGCCTGGGCCATTAAAGTATTTTCTTTAAAGAATTTATTGACTTTACCCATAGCAATTTTTTCAGCCATTTCAGCAGGCTTTCCTTCTGCTTTAATTTGCTCAATGGCAATTTCTTTTTCCCTCGCAATTGTTTCAGGTGAAATAGATGTTTCATCAACAGCTAATGGATTCATTGCAGCGATCTGCATCGCTACATCTTTACCGGCTTCAAAAGCATGTTTGTTCATGCCTACCAATACACCCATGCGGAATGCACCATGAATATAGCTGGCCACATAATCTGCATTCACTCTTTCAAAACGGGTGATGCCGATCTTTTCGCCAATAGCAGCTAATTTATCATTGATGAGTTCGGAAACTTTTTCATTACCGATCATTACTTCATTCAATTCTTCAATGCTTTGTGCATTACGATCTATTGCTGCATTGGCAATGTTTTGTACAAAGGCCACAAACTCAGGATTGCGGCTAACAAAATCTGTTTCGGCGCTGATACATAAAATGATACCGCTATTGTTTTCTGCATTGGTTTGTGCAATGATCACACCTTCTTTAGCTTCACGGTCGCTGCGCTTGGCGGCAACTTTCTGTCCTTGTTTACGCAACCAGTCAATGGCTGCTTCAAAATCGCCATTGCTTTCTGTTAATGCTTTGCGGCAATCTAACATACCGGCACCTGTAGTTTGACGTAATTTATTTATATCTGCTGCTGTTATTGTTACACTCATGATAATTAAGAATTAAAAATTAAGAATTAAGAATTCTATCTGATTGAAGAGTTTAATGATTTATTATAAAAAACATAAAATTTCATCTTCGTTCAAATCTCCTCCTTTTCCCTTCCCCTTCGGGGTTCTCTTGAAGAGAACGAACGAAGTTCAATAGGATGGGGCTTTTATCTTGGTCCGCCGCCACCTGCCGGCCTTCTGCCACCAGCACCCGGGCCTGCAACACGACGCTTAGGTTGAGAAGAAACTCCTCTTCCGCCACCACGCTTATTCCTGTCATCCCCTCCATCAGCTTTTTGTTCGAAACGAGCCGCTTTAGCTTCTGCACTTTCTTCTGTATCGCCATGGTCTTCTTCATCTTTATCTGCCTGGCGTTCCTGTAAACCTTCTGCAATAGCAGCGGTTAAGTAATTAACGATGATAGCTATTGATTTGGTTGCATCATCATTTGCAGGAATAGCAAAATCAATTTTATTAGGATCGCAATTGGTATCAACCATACCAAAAGTGCTGATGCCCAATTTTCTTGCTTCGGCAAGTGCAATATGCTCGTGGCCTATATCCACCATAAACAAAGCGGCAGGTACACGGCTTATTTGCGCAATACCACCCAACACTTTTTCCATTTTTTCCTTGTCACGTGTCAGCGTTAATTTCTCTTTTTTGGTTAAGCTTTCAGCGCTTCCGTCAGCAAGCATTTTTTCGATGCTCTGCATTTTTTTAACACTCTTACGAACGGTGTTGAAGTTGGTTAACATACCACCTAACCAACGCTCGGTTACAAAAGGCATGTTTACACGTTGTGCACAGTCGCTAACGATTTCTTTAGCCTGTTTTTTGGTAGCCACAAACATGATTTTTTTACCACTGCGTGCAATTGCTTTTAAAGCTGCAGCAGACTCCTGTAAACCTTCTACGGTTTTGTTCAGGTCGATAATGTGTATGCCTTTCTTTTCAGCAAAGATGTAAGGCAACATCTTAGGGTTCCACTTTTTCTTTAAATGTCCAAAGTGTACACCTGCTTCTAAAAGTTGCTGTTGTAAGGAAGTATTTTCCATTGTATGTTATTGATGTAGTTAATAATTTTTGATGCCAGATACATGATTCAAGATACAGGACAGATCTCATTACTTGAATGGTTATCCCGGATCCTGTATCCTGAATCCAGTTGTTATCTCTTAGAGAACTGGAAGCTTCTTCTTGCCTTTTTACGTCCCGGTTTCTTACGCTCAACAGAACGTGGGTCACGCTTTAACAAACCTGCAGCTTTTAAAGCCGGACGGTAATCAGCACTTACTTCAAGCAAAGCACGGGCAATACCCAACTTTGCTGCTTCAGCCTGTCCTTTTACTCCACCGCCTGTAGCATTTATAACTACATCAAATTTATCAGAAGATTCAACTGTTTTAAAAGGTGCTTCCAATTGATTTTGTAAATACACCAACGGGAAATACACTTTATAGTCTTTGCCGTTAACGGTGATCTTTCCATCGCCTTTTGAAAGGAAGATACGGGTTACCGCTTCTTTTCTGCGGCCGACTGCGTTTTTTTGCTTTTCCATTTATCTTGTTTTTTAGCTACAAGCTTCAAGCTTCAAGGGGCAGGTTTTTACTTGCGGCTTGTAGCTGATAGCTTGCGGCTAGTTTTTAAAATTTAAGCTCTTTTGGTTGTTGTGCACCATGTGGGTGTGCTGCTCCCTGGTATACAAATAGTTTTTTGTACATCTGGCGGCCCAAACGGTTTTTAGGCAACATACCCTTGATAGCTCTTTCAATAAGTACTTCAGGCCTGCGCTTTATTAAATTAACTGCTGATTCTTCCTTACGGCCACCGGGGTAACCACTGAAAGTATCGTACACTTTATCTTCCATTTTATTGCCGGTAAGTTTTATCTTCTCGCAATTAATAACAATGATAAAGTCGCCGCAATCAACGTGTGGCGTGTAATAGGCTTTGTTCTTGCCACGAAGTATCGCCGCAATTCTTGCACACATACGACCAACGGTTTGATTAGTACCATCCACAACATACCAGTTGTGTGTAACGGTAGCCTCGTTCGCATGTTTAGTGGTGAAATGTAATTTGCTCATTTTTTGTTTTTTTAGTTTAACCACGGCCATCCCCGTGGTTTTAAATTTGGACGGCGAAGGTAAGGGCAGACATGCTCTTCTTCCAAAGAAAAGAGGAAGTATTTTTAATTGTCCTTTTATAACTAACTGATTTTCAGTAAATATTTTGACCAAATAATTTTATTGGCAGGGTTTAATAAAAAAGCAGCCTCAAAAAAGGCTGCAATTTTTATTATCAGGGTAAAATTTATTGCTTAATAAATGAACGGGTTTGTTTATCCTGACCCGAAACTATGGTAATATAATACATACCTGCTGCCAACCCATTTACAGGTACTACTGTTGAAACTGTACCCATGATAGTAACCGGCATTTGATTAGTTAGCACCTGTCGCCCGCTGGCATCTGTTATTATTATTGTAGCATTTTCTTTTGTTACTGATGTAAACTGCAAGCGTAGATCATTTCTAACCGGATTTTCCAAAACTATCAGTTCTTTTTTATCTGTATTTAATTTTACACTTACAATCGCACTGTTGTCTTTTCTTCCGTCAATATCAACCGACTCTAAGCGATAAAAAACAATAGCAGTACTGCCAAGATTTTTTACTGTATTATCTGTAAACTGGTAATTTGTTGCCACAGACGAATTCCCTTTTGCCTTTACGGTTGCGATATTGCTGAAGTTGCTTCCATCTGTGCTGCGCTGTACATTAAAGTGATCACTGTTTTGTTCATACACTGTTTGCCATTGTAATAATATGTCGGCATTATTTTTTGCCGCAGTAAAGCTGCCCAGTTTTATGGGCAGGGTGGCAAGGGTTGTAATTTCTGCCTGGGTGAGTACCCTGTTATAAATACGAAACTCATCCAGTTTTCCATTAAAGCCATTATAATCTGGCGGTGATTGACCGGCATAGGTCATAGTTCCAAATTTTGCCACATAATTATAGGCGGGTGTTGAAGTACCTGGAGTACCTGTAACATTTAATACCCCATTAATATAAATTCTCAATGCTGTACCCTCTCTTACACAACATATTTTGTTCCAAACACCCAAAGCAAAAGCCCCATTAGTAGTACCCACGGATCCATTTTTGAAATTAAACTGAATTTGTGGATACCCGTTGGCACTCCAGAACCATATTCCAACACCTGCGTAATTAAGATTATTATCATAAAAGCCACCGGTATGAACAAAAGGAGAATTGGCAAACACAGAAAAACCGATTGAAAAATCCTGTGCTGTACCAAAGTTGAGGTTTGCATTGACAGGGTGACTGCCACACTGAACCACGGTAGCAGCCGGGTTACTAAAGTTCATTGCTGCATTGGCTGTGCCATAGTTGTTTGTAGTAGCAGTAGCCCCTATATTGGTTCCGTTAATGGCATTAGGGCCTGCATCATTAAAATTACCATTCATGGGCCAGTAGGCTACAAGACCTACGGTGGGCTGGGCCTTAGCCAGAACAGAAAAAAAGATAACGATTGCGATAGTGTAGAGAAGATGTTTCATGCTTAAAATATTTTTGGTTAAAAACTGTTGTTGTTAACCATAGGATAAGGATACAAAACTGTATAAATAAACAGGCTGAAGTAATAGTACTATGACGGTAATTACGGAGGGTGAAAACACGGTATTCTTCCGCACCGGGTTATATACAATTATGTTTACTTTTATAAGCCCTTTTATTTTACGACCCTCATTCAAAAAAAAATTATGACTAACGATTTAATGCCCGGTGTAAAAACACCTGAAAAAAATGACCAGGTTATTTCCTATTATGCCCTGCGTATTTTAATTGGCGCTACAGGCGTATTATTGCCCTTGTTGCTTATTATTGGCAACCTTATTGCAAACAATACGCTGAAGATTGAATTTTCGGTCAGTGATTATTATGATAACGGCACGGCCGGAGATATTTTGGTTGGCGTGTTGTTTGTGTTGGGATTTTTTTTAATGACTTATAAAGGTTTTGATAAAACCGACAGCCGTACTGCAAACTTCGGATGTGTTTTCGCATTAGGCGTAGCCCTTTGTCCTACCACCAGCCACAATAATATTATACATATCATGCACTTTGTTTTTGCCATGTTTCTTTTTTCGGTGTTTATATTTTTCTCTATTTATCTTTTCCGGAAATCAGATTTGCCAAAAGGAGTTAACAAACAAAAAGATAAACGCAACCGGGTTTACTTAACCTGTGGCATTGTTATGATCACCTGCATTGCCGGCATTACCATAAGCATGATATGGCTTGAAGCCGTAAGTATAAAATATCATCTTGTATTTTGGTTTGAGTCTATCGCATTAATATCATTTGGAGTTTCGTGGGTTACCAAGGCGGAGTTTTTATTTTTGAAGGATGAGGCTGAAAAGAAAAGTAATTAATTAAAAGTTTGATGACCTTAAATATAAAAGAAGGCATCTTTTAAAAGATGCCTTCTGTAAAAAAATAATACTATAAATATTTTAGAATCTAAACGCAATAGCCAGGCCCGACCTGATACCTGCCCATGGGCCCTTTATATCCATTTGGGCTCCATTGCCATCAACCGCATATGTAAATTTGGTAAGTGGAATATCTATATCCCTTAGTTCATCTCTCAGGTCCTGTTGTTCCTGGGCATTCATTGTCTTTTGGCCGGTTAAATGTCCGTTAGAGCTGCCATAATGTGGGCCCAGTGCCCACCAGTCTAAATATATTTTGTTGCCGAGTTTAAATTGGGCACCAATCATAAGGCCACCGGTAATGCTTGTAATATTACCATTCATTTGAATGGTTTTGGTGACACCATTATCATCATATTGAAGAGGCACATCTGCACTATACCGGGCAAGACTTGCAAAAAGACCCAGGTAAAATCCACGGAAAGCGCCTTTCTTACCCAGATAATATCTTACCTCAGGCATAAAGGCAACGTTGCCAATTTTCAGGTTATTCAACTGGCGTTCTGTATCAGGATCATCGGCCAGGTTAATAAATGTACTTTTAAACGGGATACTACCCTTGGGCATATAGCGGAAGGTTCCGGCAATAGTAACTTTCCTGGCAACAGCTCTTTCGTATTGCACACTAATGTTCTTTAAAGCC
>JBDTUK010000003.1:0-11265 GCA_040007795.1 Ferruginibacter sp. | reverse complement strand
GGCTTTATGCTTATGGTTGCTGATGAGTGTAGGACAGTATTTCAATAATTATTATCCTTATACCAATGAATTTATCGGTCATAAAAAAAATGCCTGGAAATATGTTGGGGCAGGTAACCTTAATTTTACCCAGGCAGAATACCTGGTGGATAATTATTTGCAAAAACACCGGGATGTAAAGCGGGCACCGGAAATGCCACAAACCGGTAAATTTGTTTTGGTGATTGATAGTTACCTGGATATTTGGAACACCGGTAAATATGAATGGCTGCGTAGATTAAAACCTGTGGATGAAGTGCATTACAGTTATTTGTTGTTTGATGTACAACAAAAGGATATTGAACCTTAATTTTTTTTATTGATGATAAACGGAAAGAAAATAGTGGTGGTGATGCCGGCTTACAATGCAGCTAAGACATTGGAGCAGACCTATGCCGATATTCCTTTTGATATTGTGGACGAAGTCATACTGGTAGATGATGCCAGCACCGATGAAACAGTGAAGGTGGCTGAAGCATTAAACATAAAGCATGTTATCAGGCATGATGATAACAAGGGCTACGGGGGAAATCAGAAGACCTGTTATACCAAAGCCTTATCATTGAATGCTGATATTGTTATCATGCTGCACCCCGATTACCAGTATAATCCCAAACTTATCCCTTCTATGGCAAACCTTATTGCTGAAGATGTTTACCCGGTTGTTATCGGCAGCCGCATTTTAGGAAAGGGAGCGATGACAAATGGAATGCCGGCCTATAAATATTTTTTCAACCGCTGCCTTACCCTTTTTCAGAATATACTTTTGAATCAAAAATTATCAGAGTACCATACCGGTTTCCGGGCATTTTCAAAAGAAGTGTTGATGGATATTAATTTTATGGTCAACTCCGATGATTTTGTTTTTGATAACCAGATGCTGCTGCAGATCATTTATAAAAAATACGCCATTGGCGAAATATCCTGCCCGGCGAAATATTTTGCTGATGCTTCTTCCATAAATTTCAGCAGGAGTTGCCGCTATGGCTGGGGAATTTTAATGAATACTTTCGGATTTGTTTTGCAGAAAATGAAATTAATTAACCGGGAAATGTACAAATAAGTATTACTCCTTTTAAAAACCGTAATTTTAAGTTTAAATAAACAACCTATGGCAGATTTTTCTTTAAGCCCCGACATGAAGATTGAAGTAATGGCCGGCTTTATTGCTAAAGGCAGTGATGCTCCGTTAACCGGCAGCGACTACGAAATGCGCCTGTTTGAAAAAGACCTGATGGAAGATGATTACCTCGGTAAAAGTTCTTTAGATAATAAAGGGATAGCAAAAATTTCTTTTAAACATGCAGATTATATGGATTTTCTGAACCCGGAAGTAAATCCTGACCTGTACTTTGCCTTATACAAAGGCGATGCACTTATTTTTCAAAGTAAAGTGATGAGAGACCTGGACCTGGAAAGTCTTGAAAAATTTAAGATGGGAGAGGGTGAAGTAGTTGATTTGGGAACTTTTTTGGTAGAAGGATAAAATTTATCCATTCCCCTTTCCCTTTGGTTTAACCGGTTTTTTAGTATCCGGTTTCTTTTCAGTCTCCTCAATCTCTGCGCCTTTTAATTTATTTTCATCAATATTACCTTCTGCATTTCTTATTGGATTAGGAACTGGTTCACTTCCTTCCGGCGTTACATAGTTAAAAACCTTTTCTACATGTATCCATTTACCGGCTTTCCATTTAAAGCCTTCATAGTCGCCATCGCCAACGAGGGTCCATTTCTTTTTTGGTTCACTGGATTCTGATACCAGGTGTTCAACAATGATCATGTCAAGGTCTTTATCATAAGTGAGCCGGGGACCTGCCTCTTTTTTATATTCCATCACATATCGGCTCTGTGATGTTTTAAAAGCGGTATCTTCTTCATAGCTGAAAAAACGGCCGCCGAATGTTGGTTCGCCACTCACAAAATTCAATACTTCAATAAATTTCCGGCTGCTGCGGATATTGTTTTCGTCATAACCCAACAGGGTATAATAATTCTGGTTGGCGCTTCGCTTTTGAATTACCTTATAATAAATGGCGCCGATCCATCCATAATTATTGCCAATAGTATCTGCAAGATTTATGGTAACATCAGATTTGTCGATCAATGGATACAATTTGAGTGAGCCATCATAAGTTTTCATTTGTATGGCACCATGCTGGCGAATAACATTTTCATTGATCACCAATTGCCAGGTGAAGATCCGGAAAACACTGTCCGGTGAATATAATCTTGAAACCGTTTCCAGCGAATCGAAAGGGTAGTGGAATGAGTTGGTTGTTTTCAAAGCCCTTACCAGCATACGTGTAAAAATACTGTCAGCTAAAAAACGATCATCGGAATTTATACCCTGGATGATCTTGTAGGAATACAATTTTAAAGAATCTTCTTTTTGCTGTAAAATTTTAAGGCTGGCTTTATTGATACCTTGTGCAAAGGATAACTGGCTGACAAAGGATACTAAGAATAAACCCAATAGTTTCTTCATGCGTAAATTTAGTTATTCCTTTAACATAGTGAGTGTAAAATTATTGTCTGCGTAAAAAATTTAACTAAAGATTTAGGGATTGGATAGAACGCAGATGACGCAGATTGGGTGGATTAACGCAGATTTTTTAAATCATTAGCGAATGCAATGAGTGAAGGGTACACTTTGTTAATACGTTCATCATTAAGATCGACTTCGGGCCGGGTGGTAGGGAGGAAAATGGTTTTTACACCCAGGTTGCGGCCAAACTGCATATCGCTGATGGTATTACCGATCATTATAGATTTGGATAGATCAATATCCGGAAAATCTTTTACTGCCTGTAAACCCATGCCGGGGTTTGGTTTTCGGTCGGGGTTTGTCTCATCAACATCAGGACAAAAATATACAGCATCAATTCTTCCCCCGGCGTTTTTAATTTCCGCAGACATATTTGTATGGATACTTTTTACGTCTTCCATTTTAGTTACGCCTTTTCCAATTCCCCTTTGATTGGTTACAACAATGATGTACCTGAATTTTTTTGTAAAGATTGCAATAGCTTCTTTTACTCCGTCATAAAACTGAAACTCCTTCCAGGTGTGGATGTAGTCTTTGTGTTTTTCATGGTTGATCACTCCGTCCCGGTCAAGGAAGAGTGTCCATGTATTGTCTATTTTGTTTAGTTCGATCATTTATATTACACTAATTGATACGGATTACACGAATTATTTTAATCCACGATTATTATAGCCTTCCAGCAACAGGAATGCAATTCTTAATTCTTAATTTTTAATTCTTAATTCCACCTGCGCTCTTGCATAATCTTCAGGAATACCAATATCAATAAAATACGCATCCTGTACTACGCCGTACATTTTTCTTTTATCAAAGTATTGTTCCAAATAATCTTTTTCAAAAGAGAATTTTTGTGGAAGATCTTCCTGTAAAAATTTATTCCTGTTCAATACATAAACTCCACCGTTTATCAAACCGTTTTTGTACTGTTTCTTTTCTTTAAAACTGGCAATGGAATTGTCTTCATTTAATTCAACAACACCATACCGATTAAAATCCTGCATGGGTTTTAGTGAAAGCGTACAGTCTGCGTCATTGGTTTTGTGAAAAGCAAAAAGCTTTTTTGTATCAACATTAAAAAGTGTATCGCCGTTAAGGATCAAAATATTTTTTTCTGTTGCAAGGCCGCAGGCAAGTTTTATGGCACCACCTGTACCCAATGGTTCTTCTTCAATGGAAGTTTGCATAAACATCAGTGGATATTGTTCATTAAGCCAGGCTTCAATCATTTCATGTTTATAACCAAGTGAAAAAATGAATTTGTCTACTCCCTGTTTTTCCAAATGCTTGATAACATAGTAAAGGAAAGGCTTGCCGGCAACAGGAGCCATACATTTGGGCAGATCACTTACTACAGTTCTTAATCTTGTACCCAAACCTCCGGCTAATATGATGGCTTCAAGCCCCCTCCGCCCCCTAAAGGGGGAACTTTGGAACTCAATGTTTGTAGGTTCTTGCATTTAATAGAATAGTTTATTTTTTTCAGAGACTAAAGCCCCTTTAGGGGTTTGGGGCATCGAAATATTCTGCTTCCACCAGCTGGCAAATAATATGTCCGAGCATGATATGGCTTTCCTGTATACGTGGTGTATCGGTAGAAGGAACATTAATTAAATAATCAGAAAGCGCTTTCATTGTTCCGCCTGTTGCACCCGTAAAAGCAATGGTGGTCATGCCTTTTTCTTTGGCCACTTCAAAAGCATTGTAAATATTTTTGCTGTTGCCCGAAGTGCTTAAGCCAACCAGCACATCACCTTTATTACCAATTCCTTTTATCAGCCTGGAATAAATTACATCATAGCTATAATCATTGGCTACAGCTGTCATATAGGATGTATTGCAATGAAGTGCTTCGGCAGGCAGTGCATCCCTGTCGGTATAAAACCGTCCGCTGAATTCGGCAGCCAGGTGTTGTGCATCAGCAGCGCTGCCACCATTACCGCAAAACAAAACTTTATTGCCGTTCTTAAAAGCTTTTACAATAACCGAAATACAATCTTTTACCGTTTTTAGCAATTCTTCGTTTTGTAAAACAGACTGCTTTACTGCAATAGATGAACTTACTATATTTTTTATTTGTTCCATTTTTTTTAAATTTAAATACTCCAGGTTGTTAAACCATATTTTGTAAAAGAATATTCCTTTACACTGCCTCCAAAAGTATTCAATGTTTTTATAACTGCATGACGGGTATTAACGGGGCAGTAAAATATCATGAAGCCTCCGCCTCCGGCACCACTTATTTTGCCACCGGTAGCCCCGGCTTTTTTTGCTGCTGCATAAACTTCTTCAATACCGCTGTTGCTGATATTAGCAGCCATATGTTTTTTCTGTTCAAATCCATAATCCAGTATTACACCAATCTCATCCAACTTTCCCTGTAGCAGGGCCTCTTTCATCATTTTAGCCTGGTCTTTTAAATGATGCATGGCTTCAATACTCTTTTCATTTTTTTCATTCACATTTTTCATCTGCTCTTTAATAATAGTGGCACTCTCCCTGGATGTAGACGTAAAATACAATACTAAATTATTCTCCAGTTCATGCAAATACTCAGGCTTGATACGCAATGGGTTTACAATTACTTTATCAGCTCCCGAAAATTCCATAAAATTTACACCACCAAAAGTCGCCGCATACTGGTCCTGTTTACCACCTGCCAGTTGCAGATCTATCCGTTCAATATCGTACGCATATTGTGCAATTCTATATTCATCAAAAGGTAGTTTAAGCATCTCCATAAAAGCACCAAGTACAGCAACAACCAGGGTAGATGAAGTACCTAATCCTGAACCGGCCGGTGCATCTACAAAAGTAGAAAGCCTAAAACCCTGTAATGGCATCGGATGATCTTTTTGTATGCGGTTGTAAACAGCTTTTAGCAGGTCGAGTTTTCCATCAATGGGTAAACGGTCAAGCAGCTCAAATTGCTGTTCTTCATTTCTGTCAAGTGCCTCTATAATGATCTTAGCTTCATCAATAAGCTGAATAGTTGCATATGCAGAAAGAGAAATGGTAGTATTTAAAATGGCGCCACCGTACTGATCACTGTATGGACTAACATCTGTGCCACCACCGGCAAGACCAATACGCAAGGGAGCTTTACTTCTATAGATCATTTATTGTATTTGATGCGGCAATTTATGCCGATTATATCAATTTTCTGTTCCATGCAGAAGACTATCGGCATAATACCATCTAATCCGGATAATTATCAGGAAAGATGGTATTACTTACTATTAGCAACTTCAAGGATGCTTTCTGTCATTTTTGTCCAGCTGAATTTTTTCTTTTCTTCAATTAAGTAAGGCAGAAAATAATTTTCTCCCTTTTCAAAGTATTCTAAAATTTTTTCTGCAAGGGATTCAGCCGTTGGTTGCGCCACCAAACCAACTTTATTATCTGGCACCATTGCCGGCAATCCACCAACATTCGTAACGATCATTGGGATCTCAAAATGATAAGCAAGAGGCGTTACACCGCTTTGGGTTGCATTGCGATAAGGTTGAATAACAACATCAGCAGCACAGAAATAATTTTTCACCTGGTTGTCAGGAATAAAATCTGTTCGTAACATCAAGCTGTCCTTTATGCCGAGTGTTTCAATCTGCTCCAAATACGATTTTTTATCATCATAAAATTCTCCGGCGATAAGAAGTTTGAGGTTTGTAGTTTGTGGTTTGTAGTTTTGCAGAACCTTCATAGCATCTAACAAAATATCCAAACCCTTATACTTTCTTATAAATCCGAAAAACAGCACAACCAATTCCTTATTCCCAATTCCCAATTCCTTTCTTGCTAACTCTTTCGAAATCTTTTCTCCAAAATTATCATACAAAGGGTGGGGCACAAGTACCGCTTTTTTATTCCTGGTGAACAGGCACAGGTCGCTCAAAACTTTTTCACTCATAACAATAAATGCATCAACCGGTTTAATGAAATAACTGGTAAACGATTTATCGCCGAATCGTTTTTCATGCGGTATTATATTATCGGCAATACAGATGATCTTTGTGTGTTTGTTTTTTTTGATAATTCTCAAAATGGTACCGAGGCATGGCCCCATCAGCGGAATCCAGAATCGTACAACTACAATATCTGGCTTTATTTTTTTTATTTCATTACCAACACTTATCCAGTTAAATGGATTTACAGAATTAATACGGGTATGTATCTCAATGCCGGTGGGGGCTGGCTCATTTGTAAATTGTGATTTACCGGGGAATAAAAAACCGGGGTATTGCAAAGAGAAAGAATAGATACTGGTTGGGTGTCCTTCATTTTGAAACTGGCGGGCTAACCGTTCATTAAATGTTGTAATACCACCGCCCCGTAAAGGGTGCGCCGGGCCGATGATAATGATTTTTTTATATGATAGAAACACGGATGACACAGATTTTTACGGATATTAACGGATATTTTTATTTTCGTTTGTAAATATTTTTCTTTTGATGGCGGGTTTTTCTCCAAAAAATAAAATCAACCCCACTTCATATTCGGTAGCTTTTAAATAATTAACTAATTGCAGTTCATGTTCTAAAATAATTCCGCCTTCGCCTGCTTTTAATTCGAGTATAACTTTATTGTCAACCAAAATATCTGCAAAATAAGTTCCTACCTGTGTTAGTTGATAATATACTTTTATTGGTGCTTGTTGTGAACAATGCAGGTTATTATTCTGCAGTTCAATTATAAGTGCGTTTTCGTATACTTTCTCCAGGAACCCATAGCCTAATTCATTATAGACTTTGTAAAAACATTTTAGAATTGTATCTGTTATTTCCTGATGTAAAAGCATCCCAATCAGTTTTAATCAGCCAAAATCTGTGTCATCCGTGTTTCTATTCAATTAATTTATTCCGGTTTTATCTTCGATCAAATAATTATTCCTTTCGGAAGAATTTCGTGAGATTAGTTCACCAATGAAGCCTGCAAGGAACAACTGCGTACCAATTATCATTGCAAGTATAGCAAAGAAGAAAAGGGGGCGCTGTGTCATTCCTGTTTTATCAAAAAAGAATTTTGAGATACTGAGATAAGTAAAAATGGTTAGGCCGAAGAAAAATGAAAGGGTTCCCCATAATCCAAAAAAATGCATGGGCCTTTTACCAAACTTACCCATAAAAAATATGGTCATAAGGTCTAAAAAGCCATTTATAAACCGGCTCCAGCCAAATTTGGTAACACCATATTTCCTGGCACGGTGTTCAACCACTTTCTCGCCAATATTCCTGAACCCGGCCCACTTGGCCAATACCGGCACATAGCGGTGCATCTCCCCATATACTTCAATACTTTTTACCACTTTCTTACTGTAGGATTTAAGGCCACAATTAAAATCGTGAAGCTTTATCTGGCTCATCCTCCTGGCTGCCGAATTAAATAATTTTGAAGGTAAATTTTTAGAGAATGTATTGTCGTATCTTTTTTTCTTCCAGCCGCTCACCATATCAAACCCATCCTCAATGATCATTCTTCGCAGTTCAGGAACTTCATCGGGACTGTCCTGCATATCTGCATCCATGGTTATGATCACTTCTCCCTGTGCTGCTTTAAAGCCCTCATTCAATGCTGCACTCTTCCCGTAATTGCGTTGAAATTTTATTCCTTTTATATTTGAATTGCCATTGCGAAGCTGTTCTATCACTTTCCAGGAGCTGTCCGAACTTCCATCATCTATCATAATTATTTCGTAGGAAAAATTATTTTCGGTCATCACCCTTTCAATCCAGGCAGAAAGCTCTGGAAGTGATTCCTCTTCATTAAACAGCGGTATTACAATTGATAGATCCATGATGATTATTTTCTTCTCATAAATAGAAATGAAGATACTAATGTAATTACAGACCCGGTAAGTAAATATCCGAATATAGCACGGGAGATAAGCATGGTGAGATAAAACTCTTTCATTTTTTCAACATTAGAAACAACTTCAGCAGGGGTAATGTTTTCATTTTTAAACAGTTCATCCCGATATGTTGCGCCCATTTGTTCTTTAAACTCGGGGTGCATTTTATTAAACACAAAAGTAAAGATGACCATCAGCAGGGTTACCACAATAAAACATTTGAATCCCTGTAAGAAATAGGTGCCGAATTTATTGGTGTTTTCTGCTGATCTTGAAAAATCATACAGCGACCAGATGATACCTGCTGCGTAAACTATATAAATTGAATATTGTAAAGGGCCATCTAATGACTGGCCGGAATAGAAAAATATTAAAGACAGGCCTATCATCAATCCCCCGGTCATCAAACCTTTCTTAGTAGCATTTAAGTTTTGCAGCATCTGTATTAATTCAAATGAATTTGATCTTTATTAATTATACCTGCCACCTTGCCTTTTAATTTTTTTCCAATAAAAGGAGAGTTCTTTGATTTAGACCTGATCATCTTATCCTCAAAGACAAATTCAGCATCGGGCATAAACAAAGTCAGTAAAGCCATTTCCCCTTCTTTTATTTCAGGAACAGCCACACCGAAAATATTTCTCACATTAACTGTTTGCATCTGTACAAAATCCTGAACTGGTAAACCTGCAGTCATTAAAACGGCAAACATGGTTTCTAAACTTATCATTCCCGCTTTTGCATATTCAAACTCACAGGCCTTATTATCCCAATGATGGGGCAGGTGATGAGAAGCAATACAATCAATATTCCCATCTGCTAAAGCTTTACGAATGGCCATCATATCGGTTCGGCTTCTAACTGGAGGGTTTAATTTTAGGTTGGTATCATATTGTTGCAGGTCTTCATCGCAAAAATATACCTGGTAAGGGGTTATTGAACAGGTCACCTGTATTCCACCTTCTTTTGCCCTTTTAATATACTCAAGGCTTTTTGGAGATGATACGCCGGTAAAATGCAACTTACTATCAGCATACCTGGTTAATTTAATATCTCTTGCCACCATTAGCTCTTCGGCCATTGCCGGTTTACCCGGTAAACCCATTTGGGTTGATATGATCCCTTCATTCATTAATCCATTTGCACCAATACTGGTATCATCCGGAACCTGTATGACCGTGCCGCCAAAACTTTTTACATATTGGAGGGCCTTTAATAATATACCTGAGTTTTGTAAAGGATTTATTCCATCACTGAAGACAACAGCTCCGGATTGATGCATGTCATACATTTCCGAAAGCTCCCTGCCCTCTGTTTTTTTGGTAACAGCACCGCTGGGATGAATATTTACTGCAACCTGTTTTGCTTTTTGAACTATATATTCAACCTGTGATTTATTATCAACAACGGGGTTACTGTTAGGCAAGAGTATTACGTCTGTAAAACCTCCTGTAGCAGCGGCTAATGCACCGGTTTCAATACTTTCTTTTTGTTCATAGCCGGGGTCGCCAAAGTCGGCAAACATATCCATCCAGCCAATGCTTACACATAAACCATCCTGAGCAAGCGTATGATCTGCTTTTTCAGTAATATCATCCGCAATTTTTGAGATCTTGCCGCCAGTTATAAAAATATCTTTGATTTGTCCGTTGAAAGGAGAGGAGGGAGAAATTATTGTAGCTTTCTTTATTAATATCTTCATTACTTGTAAGAGATTTGGCAAATATCCTAAAAAAAAGTCAGGTTAAGAAACCTGACTTAAAAATGCAGGGATGATCCCGATTGAAATCGGGACGACCCCACGCTGAAAATCTCTGCATTTACAGGGATTTAAATGCCGGGATGACTACTGCCAGTTCGAACCTGATTTTTGATAACTTATTAAAACTAATTGAATATTTAAATATTGTTAACCTTACTACTTTATCAGGACGTTCATAATTATTAATTTTTCACACTTAGCATGCCAGCATTAAATGCAACTACTACTTTGCTAATAATCATAAGCAAAGCACCAGCAGCAGAGCTTAGTAATATTCCTTGCATATATAGTATCAAGTAATTCTTAGTTTCTCATGGTTTCACTCATTTCAGCCAATTCACTTTAGCCATCTTCACATCTTTTGAATTACCCCCAATCATGATCTGAAACTCACCCGGCTCCCAGTCATACTTCAGATCATAATTATAAAACTTCAGATCATTAGTGGTGATGCTGAACAACACCGTCTTAGTTTCACCTGCTGCCAGGTTAATTTTCTGAAAACCTTTTAATTCCTTAATTGGTCTTGTTACACTACCCACTACATCGCGGATATATAATTGCACTGTTTCTTTTCCGTTAACGGTGCCTGTATTGGTAACTTTAACACTGGCTGTTAATGTTTGATCGCCCTTTAATGAAGGAGTATTGATGGTTATATCACTATAACTGAAGCTGGTATAACTGAGCCCATACCCAAAAGGGTATAAAGGATCATTTGATACATCCAGGTAACGTGAGGCGTACTTAAACAAAACATCACCCTTATATGGTCTGCCGGTATTTTTATGATTGTAATAAACCGGGATCTGTCCCACGTTGTCAGGAAAGGATACAGTTAATTTTCCCGAAGGATTATAATTACCTGCAAGTACATCCGAAATCGCGTTTCCAGCCTCTGTACCTCCAAACCACGCTTCTACAATGGCATTGGCATAGTTACTTTCCCACTCAAGGGTTAGTGGCCTTCCATTAATCAGAACCAAAACTAATGGCTTGCCTGTCTTCGCCAAAGCTTTCGACGACCTGGAAGAGGTGGTTCTCCACCACGTCGCGCAGACAGCCGGCTGTCTC
>JBDTUK010000002.1:0-10449 GCA_040007795.1 Ferruginibacter sp. | reverse complement strand
AGAGCAAACCTTATTAATGGCAAGCAATGAGCATTTGGGTTATATGAATGATGAAAAAATTATTGATACTATTTTAAAGGCAGATTTAAAAGATGTGCCTCAAAAACCAAGGTGGGTAGATGGTAGTGGCCTAAGCAGGTATAATTTATTTACACCGCAATCATTTGTTTACATTCTAAATAAAATGAAAAATGAATTTGGCTGGGATCGTTTAAAAAATATTTTACCTACGGGTGGTACCGGTACCCTATCCTCATATTACAAAAAAGACAGTGGCTTTATCTACGCCAAAACCGGTACCCTCAGTAATAATTGTGCCTTAAGTGGTTACCTAATTACTAAAAAAGGTAAGTTCCTGATATTCTCCGTTTTAGCCAATAATTACCAAACCAGCGCAACTCCTGTACGTAAGGCGGTGGAACAATTCCTGCTTGCAATCCGTGAAAAATATTAATATTTTTACCCCTCAGGCAACAAATCCAAAACCCTGCGTATCTACCTTAAGCAAGAAAACCCCTATTGATCTTTAACCAATAAACTTGTTTTATGAAAAGAATTTTTACGCTGCTGTGGCTTACCCTTACAGCTTTCACTTTTAACGCAAATGCACAGGGTACCACCTGTAACGCAGAATTTGCTGTTCAGTTCATCAATAATAACACGGTTAAATTTAACCCTGTAATGGTTGTTAGTACTCCATCTCTAACTCATTACTGGAGTTTTGGTGATGGAAGCCCGATTGATCAGGCTATATCACCAACACATACTTATGCCTTACCGGGTACTTATGCTGTTGTGCATACAGTTGTTCTGCTTAGCCCCAATGGCGCTCCGATATGTACACAGTCCTTTACCAGGACGGTCACAATTACCACACCATGCAGCCTTGTTGTTGACTTTAGCTGGACTGCTACGGCAACTAATCCTTTAACTATCGAGTTTCATAATTTAAGTGTTCCTCTTTCAACAACAGATTCCATAACCTGGCAATTTGGTGATAACACATCATCGCATGATGTTAACCCTTCACATACTTATGCCAATGCAGGATCTTATAATGTGTGTTTGATCGTTAAGAAAAATCTTGGCCCCAATACTTCGCCATGTATAAAGTATACCTGCAAAACAGTTATTGTGCAGGCGCCATGTAATTTAGTAGCTGACTTTAACTGGACAGTTACTCAAACCAATCCCCTTGCAATTGAGTTTCATAATATAAGTACGCCTTCATCACCAACTGATTCTGTCCGTTGGACTTTCGGTGACGGAACTGTTCTTAACGGTGTACAAAGCAATCCAGGTATTGCCAATCCTCTTCATACTTATTTACAACCGGGCACTTATACCGTTTGTATAAGAGTAAAGAAAAATAATAATACGGGTACTTCTCTATGTGTGAGTGAGAAATGTAAAACAATCGTTATTACTCCACCATGCAACCTGGTAGTTGACTTTAACTGGACAGTTACTCAAAACAATCCATTAAGACTTGAGTTTCATAATTTGAGCGTTCCTCTTTCACCAACAGATTCTACTATCTGGAGTTTTGGTGATGGTACATCTTCTTTTGATGTGAACCCGGTACATACTTACGCAAATGCAGGCACATATACTGTTTGCCTGATAGTTAAAAAGTATCCATTTGCAGGAGCAGCACCCTGTGTAAGATATAGTTGTAAGACTGTAGTTGTAACTGCAGCTTGTAACCTGGTAGCTAACTTTAGTTCACAACCAGACCCTAACCATCCATTACGGATCAAGTTCACTAATTTAAGTATCCCTTCTAATCCTTCAGATTCTGTTCGCTGGACATTTGGTGACGGAACTTCTGTTAGTGGTTTACAAAGTGATCCAAATGTGGCAAACCCTACTCACGATTATGCACAGGGAGGTAATTATGTTGTTTGCCTGAGGGTAAAAAAGAATATCAATACAAGCCCTGCTCCATGTGTGGGAGAAATTTGTAAAACAGTTATTGTTGAGCAGCCTTGTAACTTCCAGGTAAACTTTAGCTGGCAGCTTGACCAGATAAATCCACGGAAAGTTTATTTCACCAATCTAACCGTTGCACCAACTTCAGGTGCAACTGCCACCTGGTATTTTGGTGATGGAACAACCGCCACTACATGGAATGCTGTTCATGAATATGCACAAACCGGAAGGTATAATGTTTGCCTTAAAATTCAGGTTGGGCCTAACTGCATCAGGGAAAAATGCGATAGTATTTTAGTTTCTAATCCATTGCCTCCTTGTAACAATCAAAGTAATTTCAACTTTTTGAGTACTTCAGGCAACAGCCAGACCTTTACGT
This sequence comes from Ferruginibacter sp., assembly GCA_040007795.1. Classification (GTDB taxonomy): domain Bacteria; phylum Bacteroidota; class Bacteroidia; order Chitinophagales; family Chitinophagaceae; genus Ferruginibacter. The sequence continues at coordinate 8,138 of JBDTUK010000002.1, read as the reverse complement.
TCATTCCTGTATTCCAGAATGCTGCGGCACAATATACCTGGACATTTGGAGACGGTACAGGCAGCAATGCTATGATCGCTACACATCATTATACACAGCCCGGCACTTATACTGCCTGTCTAACTGTATGGCGTGGTCCGAATTGTACATCCACTACCTGCAAGACAATACAGGTAACCCCACAGATCAATTGTGATACTGTACATGTAACTTATTCTTACCAGCCCGACACACAGGTGCCCAATAAAATTCATTTTTACGCCAATTCAAATGTTCCCATATTGGATCAAACCTGGACTATTACGAGATTACCCATCTCCACCGGAGGATCAACAGTAACATTACATCAAAATAATCCGACTTACCTGTTCCAGGATACCGGTTATTACAGGGTATGTTTAAGGGCCGTTACATTGGGTGGCTGTATAAAAGAGTATTGTAACGTTATCCATATTGCGCAGGTATCAAATGCATGTTTGCTGCAGGCTTACCCAAATCCGGCTACCAATTTGGTTAATGTGAATGTAGCATTAACCCAGCCTGGAATGATCGATGCATATGTTTATAACAGCCAGAATGTATTGGTTAAGGAAAAACATCAGCAGGGAGTTACTGGAAATAATGTAGTTACGATAGAGATCAATAACCTGCCTGCGGGCATGTACACGATAAAGCTCATCTACGGAAATCACATTTGTTATGCGATGTTCCAAAAATTGTAACGATAGGGTTATTTAAAGCGAAGGCCTGTAACAGAAATGTTGCAGGCTTTTTTTTGTTTTAAACTTTAATACTAAACAGGCTATATAGCGGTTAAACCGGCCTTTGGCCAACAATAGCCATTTTATCAACATATGTTGGTATCGTAGAAACCTTAAAAAATATTAAGATATTTTTGTTGTAAATAAATTACCATATGTACGGCTTCAATTTATTTCTTTCCCTGGCAGTCACAGCATTCGGAATAAAAAATCCGGAAAAACCACGTATTGGACCAGGCCCGGGAATTTTTAGTCCTTCAGAAAAAGTAATTTTTCATCACCTGGGAGATAGAAATATTTCAGTTAAAGTAATGCAGTACGGTGAATTCATACATACCTGCTGTATTAATTTACATGATGATGAGATAACGTCGGTGGAAGCTGCACGATCTGTTTTAGAAAAGCAGGGTGGGATATTGATAAAGATTGAAAACGGTGCCAAACGGAACATCAGTTTTCCTTTTAAAGGGCTGGTATATACATTTGACCCCAACAGGATATTTTCCCGTACAGGCATTTTGCTTACCCTGAAAACAAAAGGAAAAATAAATCCGCTTGCTGTAGATGAAGTGGAAAAGTTTGCCTCACTCCTGTTGAATCTTATACCAGACAGCATTTCCTGCCTGATTGCACTCCACAATAATTCGAACGGCGATTTTTCTGTTAAAACCTTCCTTCCCGGAGGCCTGAGACAAAATGATGCCAGCCAGGTATATGAAGATGTATGGCAGGACATAGATGATATTGCACTTACAACTGACCAGATAATTTATAATAAAATGGCTGGCTTTGGGTATAACAGTATTTTACAGGATAATGTGAAGGTTTTTAAAGATGGCTCCCTAAGTGTGTACTTTGGTGAACAAAACAGGCGGTATATTAATATTGAAACACAGCATGGCAAAACAGTGCAGTACAAAGAAATGCTGAAAAAGCTACTGTTAATTTTAGATGAAGAGAGAAAGCTTGTAACCAGCCTGAACCTTATTGATACTGATTAAATAATACGCTTCCTGCAGGTTTGTTTTTTTATACTACCGTCCAAACAATTTATCCAGTTCATCTTTTTTAAACTCCAGGTAAGTAGGTTTACCATTTGCAGTACTGTTAGGTATGCTGCAGTTAAACAGTTCTTCAACCAATGCTTTCATCTCTTTTTCACTTAAAGATGTTCCAGCCTTTATGGATTGCTGCAGGGCAAGAGAGCGTAATAATTTTTCCCGTTTGTTGAATTTAAGATCGCTGCTGAAATGCTTGTACTGCTCCAGCATTTTTTCAATCGCTGTTTTTTCATTGCCCTGGTTTACATCGGCGGGAGTTCCCTGTATAACAAAAGTGTTGTTGCCAAAGGGTTCTAACAGGTATCCCAAATGATTCAGATCAGGTAATAATTCTTTCAGCAATACAGCATCAGCTGCCGCCAGCTCAATAGTTGCCGGAAATAAACTTTGCTGTGTGGCAATAGGTTTTCCATCAACAGCTAAAGCAAAACGTTCATATAAAATTCGTTCATGTGCATTTTGTTGATGCACCAGGTAGTACCCTCTGTTCGTTTGTACAATGATATAGCTGTTATGCAGCTGAACTAAATTATCAGTCGTTGGGCGTTGATCGTTGATCGAATGTAGCTGCTGGATTTTAGCAGTCTCTCCTTCGGCCAAAGGCCAACTGTCACCGGTCAATTTTTTTCCCGGCTCGTAAAACTCCTTCCAGTGTTTTAGTTCACTTTTACTTTCAATAAAATGCGATTGGTTTTTTTTAGTGAACGTATTATATAAAGAAGATGAAGAGGCAGATGATTTTTTTTCATCGGTAAATGGTTTCGTTACGGCATCCAGGCTTTGTATAGAAGCATCCAACTCAAAGTCTAATGTGGGTGTAATGCTGAATTGGGCCAGTGCATGTTTGATGGCACTTTGTACAAATGCATACACAATCTTTTCATCTTCAAATTTTATTTCCTGCTTGGTGGGATGCACATTAATGTCTATTTGAGATGGATCAAGATCGATGAACAACGTGTACATCGGGAAACTATCTTTTGCGATCATCTCACTAAAAGCATTCATCACCGCATGATTGAGATAAGCACTTTTAATAAAGCGGTTGTTTACAAAAAAATACTGGTCGCCTCTTGTTTTCTTGGCGGTTTCCGGTTTACCAACAAAGCCATAAATATTCATGTAATCCGTCTGTTCCTGTACTGGTACTAATTTGGCAGCATAATTATTTCCCAATATCTGCACAATGCGTTGCTTCATGGTTCCTTTCTCCAAATGAAAAACTTCCTGGCCATTACTGGTAAATGAAAAGAATATCTCAGGGAATGACATGGCAACCCTTATAAACTCATCCACAATATGCCTGAGTTCTGCCGCATTGCTTTTTAAAAAATTCCTTCGGGCCGGCACATTAAAAAAAAGATTCTTCATCGCAATGCTGGTTCCTGTTGACACAGCAATAGGTTCCTGTTTTATTACAATGCTGTTTTCAATTTCAATGTAAACGCCTGTTTCATCGTCTTCTCTTTTTGTTTTTAATTCTACCTGTCCTACTGCAGCAATGCTTGCCAATGCTTCACCTCTAAAACCCATGGTCTTTATACGGAAAAGGTCTTCAATATTTTTTATTTTAGAAGTAGCATGGCGTTCAAAAGCCATCCTTGCATCTGTTTCACTCATCCCCCTGCCATTATCAATAACCTGTATCAACGCTTTGCCGGCATCATTTACAAAAAGTCTGATTTCATCAGCGCCTGCATCCACGGCATTTTCCAACAGTTCTTTCACCGCACTGGCAGGCCTTTGAATCACTTCACCGGCAGCTATCTGGTTAGCTATATTATCGGGCAATAATTGAATGATATCGGGCAAAATCCTGTAATTTAGAACATCAAAAATAACACATCCTTTCCAGTATAAAATTTTTAGAAATCATGCGGAAAACTCAATTGATATTACTTCTTTTTATAACAGTTAACAGCTTTGCCCAACAAAATTCGGCCTCGCTTTGGACCGACAGTATTTTTAAAACCCTAAGCCCGGATGAGCAGATCGCTCAATTGATGGTTGTTCGTTTATCTACCATTGATATGAGAACAAAGACGGTTACTTTTTTTGATAGTGCAGTAGCTGAATTAATAAAACAATATAATATCGGAAGTATTTGTCTTTTCCAGGGAAGCCCGGTGAAACAGGCAACGATTATTAATAGCTTACAGGCAATGGCAAAAACACCCTTGCTTGTAACCATTGATGCTGAGTGGGGCATTGGTATGCGGATGATTGACAGTGTACTTCCCTTACCCAAACAAATGATGTTGGGTGCGGTGCAGGATTCCAATATTGCTTATCAATACGGAAGAATTGTCGCCGAGCAATGTAAACGGGTTGGTGTTCAGGTAAATTTTGCCCCGGTTGTTGATGTAAATAATAACCCGGATAACCCGGTTATTAATGATAGAAGTTTTGGAGAAGATAAATACAAAGTAGCATCTTTTGGAATTCAATACATGAAAGGCATGCAGGACAATGGTGTGATGGCCTGTGCCAAACATTTTCCGGGCCACGGTGATGTGGCTGTTGATTCTCATCTTGATCTGCCTGTCATTAATAAAACAATGCCACAACTTGAAGCATTGGAACTTTATCCCTTTCGGCAAATATTTAATGCAGGCATTGGAAGTGTAATGATCGCTCATTTATATATTCCATCCATAGACAGTACAAAAAACAGGGCCACATCACTTTCAAAAAATAATGTTACCGGTTTAATGCGTGATAAATTAGGTTACCAGGGATTAACTTTTACAGATGCATTGGAAATGCAGGGTGTAAAAAAATTCTTTCCTGATGGAGCAGCATCTGTCGAGTCTTTGATCGCAGGAAACGATATGCTTTGTTTACCGGCTGATATACCGCTGGCCATTTCAAAAATTAAAGCAGCTATAGACAGCGGAAGACTAAGCTGGGCTGATATTGAAAAACATTGTAAAAAAGTATTGATGGCAAAATATCAATACGGCCTTTCAAAACTGAGGCCCATTGATACCGATAACCTCACCAACGATCTCAACAGCAAGGTTCCGTTCATGCGGAAACTGATCGCTGAAGAATCCCTGACCGTTTTGAAAAAAACAGATGCGGCATTTTTTCCAATGACAATAAAGGAAAAACCGGTAACAGCTGATGTGGTTTATGTAAGCGTGGGCATGAACAGCGACAATGCTTTTGCCAATCGTATGCGTACAGATTACAATGCTGATGTTATTTATTTTGATTATAAACAGGATGCATCAAAAATTACATCGACTGTTAATGCAATAAAAAAACAATACAAAAAAGTCATCATCGGTATCCATGCCTATAACCGGACGCCTGCAGATAATTTCGGCATCAGCAAAAATGCTGTTGACCTGGTAAACCAATTGCAGCAAAAAACCAATGCAATCACTTTTGTATTTGGAAACCCATACGCAATCAAGAATTGGTGCAATGCAAAAAACTTAGTAGCCTGTTATGAAGACGATAGTATCATTCACAACGTTGCCATTAACCTGTTGCAGGGAAAGATCGCTGCTAAGGGAAAACTGCCTGTTACTGTTTGCCCTACATTTAAATTCGGTACAGGTATTACCTATGCAGCTTTATCTCCGGTTGATAAAACCAAATTAACACTCGACGCCAAAAAACTGACTTTTATTGATGCCATTGCCGAAGATGCTATTACAAAAGGCGCAACACCAGGGGCTGTTGTACTGGTTGCAAAGGATGGCAAGATAGCTTACTATAAAACTTATGGTAGTTTCTCTTACGATAAGGCCGAACCGGTGACGAAAGAATCCATTTACGACATGGCATCTGTTACAAAAATTTGCGCCACTACCATTTCGGTAATGAAATTAGTTGATGAAGGAAAACTGGACCTGAAAAAAAAGCTAGGTGATTACCTGCCCTGGGTAAAAGGAAGCAACAAAGAAAATTTAGCGATAGAAAATATTTTACTGCACCAGGCAGGGTTGGTTGCTTATATTCCTTTTTATAAAGAGACCATCGATGCTGGTGGAGTTCCGCTTCCCAAATATTATTCACTCAAACAAAGTGATTCGTTCAGCATACCAGTAGCAAAAGATCTTTTTATGCGTACCGACTGGAGAGATACTATATACAAAAGGATATTACAAAGTCCGCTTGGTAAAGCAAATAAATACATATACAGCGATAATGATTTTATTTTTTTAGGTAAAGTGGTAGAAGCTATAAGCGGCTTAACACTGGATGAATATGTAAAGAAAACTTTTTACAAACCAATGGGCCTCACCACCGCAGGATTTAAAGCGGGAGAACAATTCAGCCTGAACAGGATCGCACCAACTGAACAGGAAAAATATTTCCGCCTGCAATTATTGCGTGGTACTGTACATGACCCCGGTTCTGCCATGTTTGGTGGAGTGGCCGGCCATGCAGGCCTTTTCAGTAATGCGTATGACCTGGCAGTTATTATGCAAATGTTATTGAATGGCGGAACCATCAATGGAAAAAGATATTTACAAAAAGAAACCATTGACCTGTTCACTGCATATCACAGTTCCATCAGCAGGCGTGGTTATGGTTTTGATAAACCTGAAAAAGATAATCATATCCGCCCCGATCCTTACCCCTGTTATACTGCGTCACCCCTTACTTTCGGCCATACCGGCTATACCGGCACCTGCGTATGGGTAGATCCAATGTATAACCTTGTTTTTATTTTTTTAAGCAACCGGGTAAATCCCGAAGGTGGAGAAAACACAAAATTACTTAAGATGAATGTGCGTACGAATATCCAGGAAGCGATTTATAAAGCGATGGGGTTATAAGAAAATTTTAGTATAAGCCAAGTAAAATTTGCTTTAACGCATCCGTTCTTTCCCAAGGTATATTATGGCCAGCACCATACAGTGTATCTACAGAAATAGATTTTGCATTGATCATCATTTTCTTTCCATATGCAACATTCTCTATCGGCACCCATGTATCTTTATCTCCATGCACAAACAAAACATTGCAGGCAATATTTTTAAAATCATTTTGTAAAGGCAATAGATCTTTTTTAAGATAAAGCAGTTCTGTATTACTTGGCCCGAAGGCCCCGGGCAAACACCAGTACAAAGGGCGAACGCTCATGATTTTTCGCCAAGCCTCTGTTTTTTCCTGGTTAACATCAATGGAGCCGGCAATAATAACTACGCTCTCAAACAATGATGAATTTTCTGCAGCAAGTTTTACAGATAGAGGTCCACCCATGCTATGTCCAACCAGGAACATAGGTTTTCTTGTTTTCAATTTTTGGATTACCGACATGATAATATCACACTGCTCCTGTAAATGCATGGCTTCGCCAAAATTGCTGTAACCAAAGCCTGGACTGTCTATTGCTACCATGCGAAATTTTTTACGCATAGATGAATCCCACATGAAGATCATATAGTTCATCCAGCTTCCGGGACTGCCGTGTATAAAAACAAGTGTAGGTAAAGAATCGCTTCCACAAACTGCGTAATGCAGGTGCCGTTCATTAATTATTGTATCATAAATATTAAGCGGAACATTTTTGGCTTTAAAAACACGATAGGCTTTATCATCGCTCCATCGATTTCTCATAATGAAGCATTGGGATAAAAGTAACCAAATAGAAAGTAAAGTAATGGTATAAAGAATGGTACGCCTCATTATCTTCTTTAAACGAACGGTATTCATTTTTGTTACAGTTCTTTGTTCAATTGCTAATTTAAGTCACTCGAACTCTCAGGCAAATGATCATACTCTCCTTTAAATGCGTACCAACCAAATATCATCAGGCCAATAGCAATAGGAGTAAAAATAGTAATAATGATTATCCAGGGAATGGGTTTATTAATATCTTTTGTTCCTTCGCCAATATTATGAATAGCACCCATTACTAAAAAATAAATAATTACCGGGGCAATAATAATCCAAACAATTCCCATTATTTTTTTCAGTTGATTCATACTTATATTTTTATTTTTTTTGTTCTACCACAAAGACACTCAAAGGAAAACACAAAGGTTCACTAAGATACTTTGTGGATCTTTGTGCCACTCTTCGTGTTTCTTTGTGGTAAACTTTAATCAGTAACATCTTTATCAATCTTATTACTTAAGTATAATGCCCCGATTATAAAACATAAACCTGCTACTCCAATAGGATACCAAAGCCCCACCAGTGGGTCTTTTACAAACGTAGTGGATAATAATGTTGCAATAAATGGCACTAATCCTCCAAACACACCATTACCAATATGATAAGGCAGGCTCATAGATGTATACCTGATCTTTGTCGGAAACAACTCTACTAAGAATGCCGCAATAGGGCCATA
>JBDTUK010000001.1:0-4454 GCA_040007795.1 Ferruginibacter sp. | reverse complement strand
ATCCCATACAAACGATAGCTTTTACTTTTTCTTTAACTAATTCTTTAAGTAATGAATAATCATTGCCCTTATCTACACCACCCAATATTAATATCACCGGCTTCTCCATACTTTCCAAAGCAAACCAGGTACTGTTTACGTTGGTAGCTTTGCTGTCGTTAATAAATTCAACATTTTTAATAGTAGCTATAGTTTCCATGCGGTGTTCCAGGCTTTCAAAAGTTTGCAGGGCCTCTCTTATTTTTTCCTTACGGATATCAACTGCACTGGCAGCTAATCCGGCAGCCATACTATTGTATTGATTGTGTTTTCCCTTCAAGGCAAAATCTTCAATACTCATCTGCATCTCTTCGCTTTTCCATTTAAGGTGCATCTTTGCATTAAGCAGGTAAGCTCCCTGTGGCAGTTGTTTACTCATGGTAATTGGGGCTAGTGTTGATTTAATGGGATATTTATTTATTGCTTTCACAGTTACTTCATCATCCAGGTTATAAATAAAAACATCATCTTTTTGCTGGTTCATCGCAACCCGGAACTTACTGCTTATATAATTTTCAAACTTGTAATCATACCTATCAAGATGGTCTTCGGTTATATTGGTAAGTACAGCCACATCAGGACGGAATGTTTTAATATCATCCAGTTGAAAAGAACTTATTTCTGCCACGTATAACTGTCTTGGATTTACAGCCACTTGTTTTGCAAATGAATAACCAATGTTACCTACCATTGCACAATCGGCACCGCCCATTTTACAGATATGATAGGTTAATGCAGTTGTTGTTGTTTTGCCATTGCTGCCGGTTATGGCAATGATCTTGCTCTCGCCTTTATAGCGGTAAGCAAATTCAATTTCACTAATGATAGGGATACCTTTCGCCCGGATCTGTTTAACCAGTTCATTCTTCTCCGGTATGCCCGGGCTTTTCATTACCTCTCCGGCATTCAGTATCTTCTCCCTGGTATGCTGATTCTCTTCAAACACTATATTATTATTTTGCAATTCCATTTTATAATTCTCTTTGATCATTCCTCCATCACTCACAAATACATCATAGCCCTTTTGCTTTGCCAGTAATGCAGCGCCTACTCCGCTTTCGCCTGCACCTAATATGACTAATCTTTTCTTCATTCAGTTTTAAGCATTATTTACCTCTTCTTCTTAAAGAAGTAAAAAAGGTTTTTCAATAGATAGAATTTAACAGGTCGTTGCCGGTCGGGTACAAAAGTTTCTCATAAATCGGATCATGCCACATTGAAAAACTCTGAATCCTGTTTTTCTCAAAACGTCAGTTTGGTTTTTCAAAACATCTTTATCTCAACTTCAGCGTTACTATTGCAAATGCCACACTTAATATTGTTATAATCCAGAACCGCACTGCTATCTTACTTTCATGATAACCTAACTTCTGATAATGATGATGCAAGGGACTCATTAAAAATACCCGTCGTCCTTCCCCATATTTTCGTTTGGTATATTTGAAATATCCTACCTGTATCACCACACTTAAATTTTCTACCAAAAACACAAAGCAGAAAAAAGGTATCAGTAATTCTTTCCGAACAATAATGGCCAGCGCCGCTATAATACCGCCCAGTGCAAGGCTGCCCGTATCTCCCATGAAAACCTGTGCCGGGTAAGCATTGTACCAGAGGAAGCCAATGCATGCGCCAACAAATGCCGCAATAAAAACGGATAACTCACCAATGTTTGGTATGTACATGATATTGAGGTACTCGGCAAATTTTATATTACCACTTAAATATGCAAATACACCAAGGCCAATACCCACTACAGCACTTACCCCGGTTGCCAATCCATCCAATCCATCTGTAATATTGGCACCGTTACTAACCGCCGTTACTATAAATATTACAATCAGGATATAAAGTATATAGGTTATTCCTTCCCAGCTTTTGGGTAAAAGTTTTGCATAGTTAAACTCATGGTTTTTTACAAATGGTATTGTGGTAATAGGTGTTTTTACAATTGCAAAAATGTGTTTCTTACCTTCCAGTGTAACCATATGAAAAGAATCTGTTGCCAATTCTTCTCCCCTGCGTAAAACAGAATCCTTTACATATTGAAGGTTGGGGTTATAAATTTCTCTTTCCACCACAACACTTGGCGTAAAATATAAAGTAGCTCCTACAATAATGCCTAACATTACCTGTCCAAAAATTTTAAACCTTCCTGCAAGCCCGTCACTATCGCTTTTCTTATAGGTTACTCCCTTTCTAAGTGCAATTCTCTTTGCCCGTAATTTTAAATAATCATCAATAAAGCCGATAGCCCCGAGCCAGATGGTACATAATATCATCAGCCTTATATATACTTTACCTAAATGGGCAAATAATAATGTTGGTATTAAGATTGCCAAAACGATAATGATACCACCCATTGTTGGTGTACCTTTCTTTTGTTGCTCACCGGCTAATCCAAGGTCTCTTACACTTTCACCCCATTGTTTAGCTTGCAGGAATTTTATTAATTTTTTTCCATAGACTGCCGTGATCACCAGGCTTAACATCATAGCCAGCATAACCCGGATACTAAGGAACCTGTAGAGGTCGCTTCCGGGAAACTTAAAGCCTTCTGTTTTAAACCAATCAAATAAGTGATACAACATAATTCTTAAATTTCGTGAGCTGTGAATCGTGAGTTTTACTTCACGGCTGACGACTCACCATTCACGTTTATTATTTTTCTAACAGTTCGAACATTTCATTCAATATCTTCTTATCATCAAAATCATATTTCACACCTTTAATATCCTGGTACTTCTCATGTCCTTTGCCTGCCACTAAAACAATATCTTCGCTATTAGCAAGACTCACCGCTGTTTTAATAGCTTCTCTCCTGTCGGATATGGAAATAACTTTTTTTTTTGTAACCGCATTAACCCCGGTCTGCATATCTTTTAAAATTTCCAGCGGATCTTCACTTCGTGGGTTATCGGAAGTAAAAATTACTTTGTCGCTATACTCGCATGCCACTTCAGCCATTACCGGCCGCTTTGTTTTATCCCTGTCGCCACCACACCCAACCACGGTAATAATTCGTTCGTTGCCCTGCCTTAATTTTTTTATTGTTGCCAGTACATTTAATAGGGCGTCGGGTGTGTGAGCATAATCAACTATACCGGTTATTTTTTCTTTCTTACTCACCATATAATCAAACCTCCCTTCTGCACCATCAAGGCTGCTTAAAACCTGTAGCACAGTATCTTTATTTTCGCCTAAACAAACAGCTGCACCGTAAACTGCTAATAAATTATACGCATTAAACTCTCCGATCAACCTGAAGTAAACTTCTTTATCATTAACCGTCATGTGCAAACCTTCAAGGCTGTTATCTAATATCTTTCCTTTAAAATCAACCATTGTTTTCAGGCTGTAGAAATATTTTTTAGCATTTGTATTCTGTAACATTACCGCCCCTCTTTTATCATCGGCATTACTGATGGCAAATGCAGAAGGAGGCAGTTTATCGAACCATGATTTTTTTACCCGTATATATTCGTCGAATGTTTTATGGTAATCAAGATGATCGTGTGTGATGTTCGTGAATATTGCACCACTGAATTGTAAGCCCGTGATACGCCCCTGGTGAATTGCATGGCTGCTGCATTCCATAAAAACATATGTGCAACCAGCACTTGTCATTTGATCAAGCAATGCATTTATACTTACTGCATCAGGCGTTGTGTGGGTGGCAGCAATCACCTGCTCACCAATTTGATTTTGTACGGTGCTGATTAAACCGCATTTGTATCCCATTGCAGAAAACAGTTTCCATAATAATGTAGCAATGGTAGTTTTACCATTTGTTCCAGTTACGCCAACTAATTTTATTTTTAAAGAAGGCTCACCATAAAAATTATGGCTTACATAACCTGCAGCTTCTGCAGCATTCTCTACCTGTATGTAGGTAATATTTTCATTTATATTTTCAGGAAATGTTTCACAAACAACGGCAACGGCGCCTTTTTCAATGGCTCCTTGTATAAATGACTGTCCGTCTGTTTTTGTTCCTTTTAATGCAATAAAGCAAGAACCGGGTTTTACATTACGTGAATCAATCATCAAACTTTTTACTTCAACATTAGTGTTACCTTTTGCTGAGCGTATAGAAACTTTATATAGTATATCCTGTAGTATCAATTCAGAATTAAAGAAATGTTTTGTTTTTTATTAAAATTTGTTCCCGCTGTTAATGATTGATTCACTACCCTTCCTCTTCCGGTAGCTGTAACTTTCAGTCCCATATTTTCCAGTAAATACACTGCATCCTTTAACCCCAATCCAACAACATTTGGGGTAACGGAACCGGAAGTTGAGGTTGAAATAAGCGGTGTATTTAAAGTGCCTGAATTATTTTTTAGTTGCATAGACCTCCAGTAGCCTGATCTTGCAGAATCAACAAAAGGCACATTTAAAGAATTGAAAATGGA